>JADGOQ010000164.1 GCA_017882885.1 Actinomycetales bacterium
GCTCCCCGGCGCCCAAGGGGCGGCCGCCCGCGACGTGCGGCGTGATGATGAGGTTCGGCGCGTCCCACAGGGGTGAGTCCGCCGGCAGGGACTCCGCGGCGGTGACGTCCAGCGCCGCGCCCGCGATCCGGCCCTCGCGGAGCGCCGCGAGCAGCGCGTCCTCGTCCACGGTCGAGCCCCGCCCCACGTTCACCACCCACGAGGTGGGCGGCAGCGCGGCCAGCCGCCGGGCGTTCAGCGCCTTCGTGGTGTCCGGCGCCGTGGGGAGGATCATCACCAGCACGTCGGTCCGCCCGAGCTCCGCCTCGATGTCCGCCTCGGTCACCACGCGGTAGCCGGCGCGCGTCCCGGCGCTGCGCGCCACCCCGGTGACGGTGGCGCCAACCGCCTCGAGGAGCGGGGCGAGTGTGGTGCCGATGGAGCCGAAGCCCCACACCAGCACCGACGCACCGATGAGCGACGTCAGGCGGCCCTCCGGGCGCAACTCGGGGGAATCGAAGAGCGAGCGGTCCCAGCGGTGCGCGGCGTGGTTGTCCAGCACGAGCGGGAACCGCCGCACCCCGGCGAGGGCCAGGGCGAGCGCGTGCTCGGCGACGCCGTCGGGGACGTCGATGTCCAGGTGGATGTCGTTGGGGACGAGCAGTTTCACGGGAGCTTCCTGTCCATGCGGCGGGCCCACGGCCACGCGAGCGCCCCGAGGGCGACGCCCGCGATCGCGGTGTCCCTGGCGATCTCCGAGCCCCCGACCAGGAACACGACAAGCGCGACCGCCCACAGCCCCGTCCCGGCGAGGACCACGGGGACCATCCGGATGTGGGCGGGTGGCAGTTGCCGAGAGACGAGGGACTCTTTCCGGGGCACCAGCCCATTGTGCCACGGTGCAAACGCCGGACCACCTACTGGGCGGTGCTCGTGCCCGAAACAGGAGCCCGGCACAATCAGGTCACGTGAGAACACCAGTCAGCGCTCAGCGCGCCTCCAGTCCGGCCCACCCGCAGTGGCTGGAATCCATGTTCAGGATCCACGAGCGAAGGTCCACGGTCGGCACCGAGATCCGTGGTGGCCTTGTGACCTTCTTCACGATGAGCTACATCATCGTCCTCAACCCCCTGATCCTCGGTTTCGTGCCCGACGGCACCGGCCAGTTCCTCGGCGGCGGTGACGGCACCGGCGGAAACCTCTCCGTCATCGCCGCGGTCACCGCCCTCGTGGCCGGCGTGCTCTCCATCCTGATGGGGACCGTCGCCAACTTCCCGATCGCGCTCGCCGCGGGCCTCGGCCTGAACGCCGTGGTGGCATATGCCGTCGCCGCCCTGCCGGGCATGACCTGGGCGGACGCGATGGGCATCGTGGTGCTCGAGGGCCTCGTGATCCTCGGCCTCGTGCTGACGGGCTTCCGCACCGCCGTGTTCAAGGCCGTCCCGCGGGAGATCAAGGTGGCCATCTCGGTCGGCATCGGCCTCTTCATCGCGTTCATCGGGTTCGTGGACGCGGGCTTCGTCCGCATCCCCGCCAGCCTGGCCACGCCGGTGGAGCTCGGGATCGGCGGCTCGCTGGCCGGCTGGCCGCTGCTCGTTTTCGTGGTGGGACTCGTGCTCGCGATCGTCCTCATGGTGAAGCAGGTCCGAGGAGGCCTGCTCATCGCGATCATCTCGGCCACGGTGCTCGCCGTGATCATCGAGGCGGTGGCCAAGGTGGGTCCGCAGGTCATGGACGGCTCCAACCCCACCGGGTGGAAGCTGAACAGCCCCGCGATCCCGGACTCCTTCGTCTCCGCGCCGGACTTCTCGCTCCTCGGCCAGTTCTCGCTGTTCGGCTCGATCGGCAAGATCGGGATCGTTGCGGTCATCCTGCTCGTCTTCACCCTGTTGCTCGCCGACTTCTTCGACACGATGGGCACCATGGTGGCCGTCGGCGCCGAGGCCGGGCTGCTCGACAAGGAGGGGAACCCGCCCAAGACCAAGCAGATCCTGATCGTGGACTCGATCGGCGCCGTCGCCGGTGGCGCCGGGTCGGTCTCCTCCAACACCTCGTACATCGAGTCCGCCGCGGGCGTCGGCGACGGCGCGCGCACCGGTCTCGCCTCCGTGGTGACCGGCGTGGCGTTCCTCCTCGCGACCTTCCTCTCCCCGCTCGTGGACATGGTCCCGTCCGAGGCCGCCGCCCCGGCACTCGTCGTCGTCGGTTTCCTGATGGTGATGCAGGTGGCCGGCATCGACTGGCGTGACCACGGGGTCGCCATCCCGGCGTTCCTCACCATGGTGCTGATGCCCTTCACCTACTCGATCACGGTCGGGATCGGCGCGGGGTTCATCTCCTACGTGGTCATCGCGATCGCGCGCGGCAAGGCGCGGGAAATCCACCCGCTCATGTGGGGCACCGCGGCGATGTTCGTCATCTACTTCATGCTCAGCCCGATCAAGCAGCTGCTCGGCGTCTGAGTCCTCCCAACCGTCGCTCCGCCCGGGACTCGTCCCGGGCGGAGCTTTTACGTCAGGTGGGCCACCACGTGGTCCACGCACGCGGTGAGCGCGCGCACGTCGTCGGGATCGACGGCGGGGAACACGCCCACGCGGATCTGGTTTCGGCCCAGCTTGCGGTACGCGTCCGTGTCCACGACGCCGTTGGCGCGCAGCTCCGCGATGACGGCACCCGCGTCCACCCCCACCAGGTCGATGGTCGCGACGACAGGCGAGCGCAGCGCGGGATCGCGCACGAACGGGGTGGCGTAGTCGCTCGACTCCGCCCAGGCGTACACGTGGTCCGCGGACTCGCTGGACCGCCCGGCCGCCCAGGAGAGCCCGCCGTTGCCGAGCAGCCAGTCCAGCTGGTTCTCGAGGAGGACGAGCGTGGCGATGGCCGGGGTGTTGAGGGTCTGGTGGGCGCGCGAGTTGCGCAGCGCCACCTCGAGGGAGAGGAACTCCGGGATCCAGCGTCCCGACGCCGCCACCTCCCCGATCCGGTCCACCGCGGCGGGCGAGACGAGCGCCAGCCACAGCCCGCCGTCGGAGCCGAAGGACTTCTGCGGCGCGAAGTAGTAGACGTCCGCCTCGCCGACGTCCACCCGGACCCCGCCGGCGGCGGAGGTGGCGTCGATGACGGTCAGGCCGTCGCCGGGGACGCGCCGCACTGGTGCGACGACGCCGGTGGAGGTCTCGTTGTGGGGCCAGGCGTACAGGTCGGCGTCCGGCGACGGCGCGGGGAGGGCGAGCCCGCCCGGCTCGGACTCGCTGATGAGGGAGTCGGCGAGGAAGGGGGCGCGGCGGGTGGCGGTGGCGAACTTCGCGGAGAACTCGCCGAACACCCCGTGGGCGGCGCGCTGCCGCACGAGCGAGAAGGTGGCCGCGTCCCAGAACGCCGTGGAACCGCCGTTGCCGAGGATGACCTCGTAGCCGTCCGGGGCGTCGAAGTACTGGAGGAGCTTGTCCTGGATGCGCGCGACGAGGTCCTTCACAGGGGCCTGGCGATGCGAGGTGCCCATAAGGTCGCTGGTGGCCAGCGCGGCGAGCGCCTCCGCGCGCACCTTGGACGGTCCCGAGCCGAAACGGCCGTCGTGGGGGAGGATGGAAGCTGGGATCATCACCGCTCGATCATGGCACGGCCGCGGGGTGGGACGAGGGGAGTGGGCACATCGTGAGCGATCTCATCGACACCACCGAGATGTACCTGAAGGCCATCTGGGAACTGGGCGAGGACCACATCCCGCCACTGCGCGCCCGCCTCACGGAGCGGCTGGACCACACGGTGCCCACCGTCTCCCAGACTGTCGCGCGCATGGAGCGTGACGGGCTGCTGGCACTCCGGGAGGGCCGGCTCATCGAGCTGAGCCCGCTCGGGCGGGGGTACGCGATGCGCGTGATGCGCAAGCACCGGCTGTCCGAGCTCCTGCTCCTCGAGGTGATCGGGCTCGAATTCGAGTTCATCCATGACGAGGCCTGCCGCTGGGAACACGTGATCAGCCGGAAGGCCGAGGAGCGGATCGCGCGGCTCGTCTCGGACCCCACCCGTGACCCGTTCGGCAACCCCATCCCCGGGTTGGGGGAGCTGGGGATCGAGCGGGACCCCCAGATGCACCCCCAGTTCGGCCGTGGCGTGCTCGAGGCCGGCCTGCGGGAGGCGACGCTGGTGCGGATCGGCGAGCCCGTCCACAGTCGGCGGGACGTCCTGCGGGAGTTCCGTGAGGCGGGCGTGCTGCCCGGCGCGCGCCTCACGGTGGACGTGGCGGGTGACGCGCTCACCCTCCGCGTGGGTGACGTGGTGCTGGCGATCGGGGACGACGTCGCGAAGCACGTCTTCGTCCGGTGAGGCCGGTGGGCGGTGGCAGTTGGCGGCATTCACCAACAGCGGCGGCCCCCAGTGGGAGCTTCGTCACAATCGTGATCTAAACGTGACAATTGATATAACGATTCGGTATCGTCGTAATTGCTTCCGAAACCCTCCTCGGAAGCCCTCGCGCACAGCTTAGTCCTGTCGGTGCAGCCGGGGTACGAACAAGCCAATGACAGGAACGGGGGAACCACACCGGGCGCAAGCCCTAGGGGTAAAGGTCGAAAGACCCGGGCACAACCTCCGCCCGAACCCGACAGCTCACCTCGTAGGCATGGAGAGGCTCCACGTGACCACCACAATTGACCGGGCAAAGCACCGCGCTCCGCGTCGCACCCCGATCGCCGGACTGGCCATGGCCGCGTCCTCCACGACTGCTCGCCGCGGCGCGCTCGTGGCGGCGTCGTCGGGCATCGTCCTGACCATGGTGGCGACCACCGCGTCCGCCGCCCCCGAATCCCAGGACCTCGCCACGCCGGATGCCGGCGCGACGACCCTGTCCGACACCGCGCTCGCCTCGCTCTCGCTCTCGCCGACCGTCGTGGTCGCGAGCGACGGCGACTTCGCCCTCGACGGCGACGTCACCGCGTCCTCCAAGCCGGCTCCCGCGCCCAAGCCCGTGGTGACCACCACCGCGCGGACCACCACCTCGCGGACCACCACCTCGCGGACCACCACCCGCACCGCCACGACGACGGCCGCGACCTCCACCGCGAGCTCCTCGGTCCCCGCCTCCGCGCTCGGCTCCACGATCGCCTCGATTGCCCTGCGGTACATCGGCGTCCCATACGTCTACGGCGGCACCACCCCGTCCGGGTTCGACTGCTCCGGGTTCACCCAGTACGTCTACGCGCAGGCCGGGATCTCCATTCCGCGCAGTTCTGACGCCCAGCGCTACGCCGGCACCGTGGTCTCCTACGCCGATGCGCAGCCCGGCGACCTGATCTGGTCCCCCGGCCACGTGGGCATCTACCTGGGCGACGGCCAGCACATCGCGGCCCGCAACCCCGGCACCCCGATCTACGTGAGCCCGATCTACGTCTCCAACCCGATCTTCATCCGGGTCGGCTGACCTTCACTTCGCGAGGACCCTCGACCCACCCGGGTCGGGGGTCCTCGTCGTTGGAGGTCCTGCGAAACGTGCGACAACGGTGCGAGGATGGAACCACGCTCCGGTGTGGCGGAGCGCACAGCGAACCCGAGGGTGAGGCACATGACACGCGAACCGGTGGTCCTGGTCGGGGTTGACGGCTCCAAGGCGAGCCTGCTCGCGGTGGACTGGGCCGTGGCCGAGGCGAAGCGGCTCGGCTGGCGGGTGCACATCGTGTGCATCTACTCCCTCCCGTCCTTCTCGGGCGCCACGCTCGACGGCGGTTACATCGCCCTCGACGACACGCAGATCCAGGCGGGTGCCCGCCGCGTGGTGGACGAGGCCGTCGCGCGGGCCGGCGCCGCCGTCGTCGTCACCTCCGCCGTGGAGACGGGCGACTCGACGGGCGTGCTCATCGAGCTGTCAAAGCAGGCGGGGCTCATCGTCATCGGCAAGGAGGGCGGCACCGCCTTCGCCGACCGGCTCCTCGGCGCCGTGTCCACCAGCCTGGCACC
>JADGOQ010000165.1 GCA_017882885.1 Actinomycetales bacterium
AGATCCTGATCCTCGTCCTCAATTCGGCTCCCCTGGACAACCGCATGCGGGGCGCGCGTGACGTCGAGGCGGCATGGGCGCACGCAACGCCGCAGCAACAGGCCGCGGTCAACGCCCTGGTGGGCACGCTCGGTGCCGAGGTGGGATACGCCGCCGCGATGGGGGGCCTGGAGAACTACCGTGATCGTCCCGAGTACGCGCTGTGGAAGATGCTCTCGGAGGGTGGTACCCGCATCGACGAGTGGCGGGCACGGGTAGCGGCGGCGCCGACGCCCCGGGCCAAGGCTCGCCTCATGCTGCGCGCCCCGCTCGTGAACGTCGAGCACCTGACCGTTGTCCGCGGCCGCCCCCCCACGCCGTGGGAGGTGGTGCGCGAGTTCTTCGCGCGCCCTCTCCGGGGGATCCGTGAGGAAGTGCGGGCGTGGCGCGCCGGGGAGGGGCGGCGTCGATGATCGGGCTCCGCAGGCCCGACGACGTCGCCTTTGTCGAGAACGGCGGCGTCGCCTACGTCGCGTGTGTGCCGAAGGGCCCGATCCATGTGCTGGACGAGGTTGCGACGATCATCTGGGAGGAGGCCGTCGACGGCGATCGGCTCGGCCTGTCCGACCGCGTGGCCGAGCGCACGGGTGCCACGGCGGACGAGGTTCGCGCGGACGTGGAGGTCTTCGTCGGCCACCTGCTCGCGCTCGGGCTGCTCACAGCGAGCGGCGACCTCGGCGAACCCGGGTGACCCCGACGATCGTCAGCACCGCCTCCCGGATCTCCCGGTAGACCTGCTCGACGACGTCGTCGCCCTGGCCGTCCGGATCGACGATGTCGTCTGCCTCGGGTGGTGCGGGCTCGCGGTTCCTGGAGGCGAGCTCCGTGAGCGCCAGGAGGCGCGCCCGTGGCTCGTCCGAGCCGGCCCACGCAAAGAGCTCCTCCGGGTCCACCCGCTCAGCGGCGCGCGCGAACTCCTTGAGGGTGTAGCTCCGGCGCACCGCGGCCGGCCAGAGGGTGGCCGCGTGCCCGCGGTGCGCGCGCGACATGCCCAGGATCAGGTCGGCCGAGCGGACGTCCGGCTCGGTGATCCGTCGTGCCGCGAAGCTTCCGGCATCGATGCCGTCCGCGCGCAACAGCTTCGCCACCTGCTCGCCCACCGGGGCGTCGACCACCGCGCGGGTGCCGGCGCTGGCGACGACGATCCCACTGTGGGGTCCGAAGCCCTCGGCGAGCAGGAACTGCGCCGCGGGCGACCGGTGGATGTTGCCGGTGCAGACCGTCAGCACCCGCAGGTGGCGGGGCGGGGCCGAGTCGCGGGGCTGGGCGGTCATGGCGACCTGCGCTGTTCACCGGACGCACGCGTGTCCGCCAGTAGCGCGTCCGCCAGCAACGTCTCCACCCGACGGCGGAGCTCCTCGTGGAAGCGGGGCTCGTCGAACCGGCGCACGTTTGCGGCGATAGCCACCGGGTCCCAGGTGACCGCCCGATCGGCCACCACGGCCGCCCTGATCGACGCGGCCGTGGGTTCCGCGAAGAACGTGCCGTTGAGGCCGGGAGTGATGGTGTCGAGGTAGCCGCCCGCGTGGAGCGCGAGGGTCGGCCGGCCGAACGCCCCCGCCTCCAGCGGGGTGAGGCCGAAGTCCTCGTGGCTCGGGGCGATCAGTGCCAGGGCACGGGCGTAGCCCCACCGCATCTGGTCGTCCGTGAGGCCCGAGACCAGGCGAACGTTGTCCGGGAGCCGGGCTCGCAACTCCTGCGCCATCGGACCCGATCCGATCACCAGGAGCCGTTCGGGCAGTCCGCGGAACGCGTCGACGACGTGGTGGACGTTCTTGTACGGCAGCAGCCGCGAGACCACCAGGTGGAAGCCGTCGCCGGCCCAGTCGGCGACGTCGTCGATCGGCGACGCCGGGAGTGCCGGGTCGACGCCGAACGGCGGCGCGACGACGTCGGCCTCCCGCCCGTAGGCGGCGCGGACCCGCTCCCGCACCACCGTCGAGTTGGCGAGGTAGACGTCCGCGCGCGCTGCCGCGCGCTTGTCCCAGTGGACCAGGAACGGCCGGAGTGCGAGCAGCGCCAGTCCGTTGGGGGAGGTGGCGGCGCGCCGCCCGAGGTAGGTGTCGCTCTGGTACAGCCAGCGCGCCGGGTTGTGGCAGTAGACGAGGACGCCGCCCGAGCGGGAGTGGTCGAAGCCGTGGGCCCATCCACTGCTCGAGGCGACGACGACGTCCGCATCGGTCCGCACCCCCCGCGACGCGAGGGCGAGCAGGGGGAGGGCGGCACGGTGATGGCGCCGGAAGAAGCCGATTCGGTTCAGCGGGGACACCTCGATCCGCGCCTCGCGGAACTCGGGGTAGGTGCCCTCCGGGTCGTAGAGCGTGGTGTGGATCGTGGCATCCGGGAACGCGCGGAGCATGGCGAGGACCACGCGTTCCGCCCCGCCCCGTTGGGTCAGGTAGTCGTGGGCGATCGCGACCCGTGCCCGGCGGGCACCCGCACCGACCGCTCCGCCATTCATGGCTTCAGCAGGGACTTCTGCTGGTCGGTCGCGTGCTGGACCGGGATCTCGGCCTTGCGTGGCTTCCTCGTCGTCTTCTTCTTCCTGCGTGACCGGGTGGCCGAGCCCTCCGCGGACTGACCGTACCCGTAGTAGCCGCCGTAGTACGAGTCGCCGCCCTTGACCATGTTCAGGGCGAAACCCGCGATCCGGATGTCCACGGTCTCGAGCGACTTGAGGGCGTGCGCCAGGTCCCGCTTCTTCGTCTTGTCCACCGTTACGACCATGAGCATCCCGCCCACGAGGCGGTTGACCAGGACCGGGTCGATCACGGGGCTCACCGGCGGGCTGTCAACGATAACGAAGTCGTAGACCCGGAGGAACTCGTTGAAGAGCACCTCCATGGGTACCGAGCCGAGCAGTTCGCTGGGGTTGGGGGGAATCTCGCCCGCGGGGAGTACGTACAGGGTCGTGTTCCCCCACTGCTGGGCGAGGTCGTTGATGGTGGCGCGCCCCAGCAGCAACGTGGTGAGACCCACGCTGCCCTCGATGCCCATCGTGTTGGCAACTGACGGGTGCCGCAGGTCGGCGTCGACCAGCAGCACGCGTGCCCCGGAGTCCGCCGTTGCCATTGCGAGGTTGACCGCGGTCAGCGTCTTGCCCTCGCCCGGCATCGCCGAGGTCACCACGAAGGAGTGCTGCCCGCCCGTGGTGACATCCACGAACTGCAGGTTCGTGCGGAGGCGCCGGAACTCCTCGGCCGCGATGCTCTGGGGGCGGGCCTGGACGATCAGCCTGCTGGTCGTGTCCTTCAGCCGGCGCAGGGAGCCGAGGATGGGGCGGTCGGAGATCGCGCGGAGGTCCGACTCGATGCGGACCTTCGTGTCGAGGAAGTG
>JADGOQ010000166.1 GCA_017882885.1 Actinomycetales bacterium
ATCCCGTGCGCACCGAGGTCAGCCGCCTGCTCGTCATGCTCGATCAAGGAGAGGTCGTGGACGAGAAAGTCGAACGGCAATCCGTCGACCTGAAGGAGGAAGCCGGGCGCCGTGATCGATCCGGGGCCCTCGGGCCCGGATCCCCACGAAATGAGCATGCCGCGAAGCAACTTGCGGGTGAGGCTGCGTGCATGGCGAATACGCCCGGCGGTGGTGCACTCATCGTGGGCATCGCCACCGATGGAACGCTTGTGGGAGCCGAACTGGACCACGAATGGCTGCGGCATCGGATCTATGAGCTAACGGACCGGCGTCTCACGGTCGATGTGACGGAAGTTGTCGTGCGAGGCTCCAGATTGCTCGTGATCGTTTCTCCCACAGCGGTAGAGCCCATTCGGTGGCAGCGCAAGATCTACTGGCGGGTCGGCGACAAGTGCGTGGAGATCGACGCGTCGACGTGGCATGCCAGGCGGATGAGCCGGCTCAACTACGACTGGTCGGCAGAAGAGTCGACCCTGCCAGCCGCCGAGGCAAGGCCCGGGGCACTCGCGGTTGCGCGAGACCTCCTCATGAACAGCGGGGACCCGGCTGCCGCGGATCTGGCTTCAGCTCCCGACCAGCAGCTTCTTCGACGGTTGAACGCCGTCTCCGGGCAAGGGTTGCTGACCAACGCTGGGGTTATTGCGTTCGTCGGCCGCGGGGGGCCGGCGCTCGACCATGTTCGACGTGACTATGCGGGTGGCGACTCCACAGTGCGTGTGAGGCGTTCGGGACGGTCGCTTCTGGAGGAGTTGTCCGAGGTCTTCGCTGCGATTGACGCGCACAACTCCGTAAGGCATCTCCAAGCCGGTCTGGCCATCGGGCAGGTGAGGACCATTCCGAGCCTGGCGGCCCGCGAGGCAGTCGTGAACGGGGTGGCACACCGGGAGTGGGGCATCTCGGACCCCACCGTGATCGAACACGTCGGACGGACTCTCCGTGTCACCAGTCCGGGAGGGTTCTTTGGTGGCGTCAATGAGCAGAACATCATCACGCACCCCTCCCAATCGCGGAACCGTGCGCTCACCCAGTTGCTCGCGGACCTGAAGGTCGCAGAGCGGGAGGGCATCGGCGTGGACCGCATGGTGAGGGAGATGATCCGGCTGGGGCATCGCCCCCCGGATATCCGCGAGATCACGGGGCCCTTCGTCCGTGTTTCCCTGATAGGTGAGGCCCTCGACGAGGCCTGGATCACATGGCTCGGTTCGCTTGAGCCAAGGGAGGTGTCACAGGACATCAACTCGCTCCTCCTCCTGCACCGCTTGGTCACCGAGGGCTGGGTCGATGTGACGAGGGCGGCGCCGCTCATCCAATTGACTGTGGAAGAGGCGCGCGGGGCAATCGCCGCTCTGGCACGCGCACGTATCGGAGCAACCCCCGTGATTGGGCGATTGACGGGCGTGCCAGAGGGGACTGAGCCCGCTTGGCGGCTCCACCCCGACGCGCTCGCATCGTTGCTGGCTGCTGATCGCGCAGCGGGAAACGTCCGCCAATTCCCGAGTCGTGCCGAGATCGCGCGAGGCTACGCTGCGGCCCGCGGTCGCATCAGCACTACTGAACTCGGCTCGCTCGTCAACGCGAGTGCAACCAACGTGGGAGCGACCCTGAAGGCCCTCGAGCTTGACGGGGCGCTCGAACCCTCGTCGTCGGCCCGGCGCGGACGAGGTTTCTTCTACCGCTGGATCGGAGATCGCGAAGGGGGTGGGCATGGGTCCACGTAGCTCCCCAGCACCACCCGGCCCGTCCACGTCGCGCTGGCGCGGATCCTCCTGCTGCACCGAGCCGAGCGATACACCGGTTGCGATACACCATCCCGGTCGCGTATCGCCAGTCGGCGCCATTTTCGTAGCACCCGGGCTCTTGCCACCGAATGGCGATACAACGCTGTTGGCAACTCGGCGAGTGTATCGGTTGCCATTGGCGGCCGAGCCGCCTGCCCGCCGCAGCGCCCCACGCGGCGGTGGAGCCGTCGCCGCGATGCCCAAGTGGGAGCTGCGGGGGACAATACCCTCGTGAACATCGAACCGGGGAGGCCGCGCGGCGTGGTGCGGTCCCTCGGGTTGTACCTCGCGTGGGGCACGCTGGCCGCAGGGGCAGGGCTCGCGCTGCTGTACGCCGTGCCGCAACTGCAGCTCGTGCACCGGTGGGCCGCGCTCGTAGCGGCGATCATCCCGTTCGCGGTGGTGGCGTGGGGTGCGGCCCTGGTGCTGTTCCTCGCCGCCGGGCGCGGCTGGGGGAGGCTGCTCGGGCTCGTGGCAGTCCCGGGGCTGGTCCTCGCGGTGCTGTGGGCGCAGCCGTACTGGCCCGCCGGGATGAGTGGCGGCACCGACGACGCCGGGGCGGTCGCGGGTGGTGGGGGCGGCGTCGTCGGCACGGTGATGACGTTCAACGCGCGGTGCGAGTCGGCGGGGGTGGCCGAGCTCCGCGACACGATCCTGGCGCGGCAGCCCGACGTTGTGGTGCTGCAGGGCGCGGGGACGCGGCTGCGCGAGCGGGTGGTGGAGTCCGGGGTGGCGGAGGCCTACCCGCACCGGGCGTTCGTGTACGAGATGGCGGGGTTGCCGTCGTGCGGGACGATGGTGCTCTCGCGGCGGCCGCTGGGGTGGGCCGGGCCGCTCTCCTCGGAGCAGCCGGTGGTGTTGGTCGACCTGGGGTTCGGGCCCGTGACGCTCGTGCCCGTGGACGCGCCCGGGCCGCAGGACGGCGTGGGGCCGTGGCGGGACGCGATCGACGGCGTCGGGGTGGCGGTTGAGGGCGTTGTCGCGGGTGGCGGTGGGCCGGTGCTGGTGGCCGGCGACTTCAACGCCGTGCGGGAGCACGAGCCGATGCGGCGGTTGCTGGAGCTGGGGCTGTCCAGCGCGGCGGAGCAGGCAGGGGCCGGCTGGGTACCGACCTACCCCGCGGACCAGTGGTACCCGCCGGTGCTCGCGATCGACCACGTGCTGGTGGGGCCGGGGCTCGAGGCGGTGGACGTCGAGACCGTGCGGGTGGGCGGGTATGCGCACATGGCGCTGCTGGCGCAGGTGCGGGTGCGCTGAGGGCGGCGCCGAAGCGGGACTGGGTCAGTTGGCGGTGGGGTGCGGCGCCCCGGCGTCGGCGAGGAATTGCAGCGGGTCCACGTGGTTCCCGATCTCGCCGGTGTGGATCTCGAAGTGGAGGTGCGGGCCGGTGGAGTTCCCGTTGGAGCCCACTCCGGCGATCAGCTGGCCGGCCGTGACCTTGTCCCCCTCGGAGACGTACACCTCGTTGGTGTACATGTGGCCGTACCAGGACCAGACGTCCTGACCATCGATGACGTGGTGGATGATCACCAGTTGTCCTGAGCGCCCGTCCTTGCCGCCACCGGCCCAGACGACCTCGCCGTCGGCGATCGCGTAGATGGGAGTTCCGACGGATGCGGCCATGTCGGTACCGGTGTGGACCGAACCCCAGCGTGGGCCGTAGAGCGAGGTGTCCCGATAGGTTCCCTCCGCCATCGGCCGGATGACTGGTGTCTCGACGGCCGCCTCCGAGGTTGCCACAATGACCGGGAGCGAGAACTCCGCGAGCTTGTGTTCCGGCGAGAGGACCCCGATGGCCTTCGCAGCGGGAATGTCCGCGGTCTCCACAACGGCCGTCTGATCGAGTTCCGCGGGGAGTCCGGCGCTGGCTGGGGCGGCGGCGGATCCGAAGCCGATCAGCGAGGCTGCGATGGTCAGGATTCCGGTCTTGGTGAGGGCGGCCGCGCGGGACGTCAAGTTGGTTGTTCTCCTAAGAGTCTGTCCGTTTGTTCCGGGTGGAACTGTTGGATAACAAAACGGTAACGGAGCGGACGGGTGTCCCTCTAGAGTGTTGCAACGACTGTGGTCGTTCTCACGCCGGCTCGGCCGGAGCCTGGTCCCCGCCGTCCCGGCGGGCGCGGGCGCCCCGGTGGGGGGAGAATCGCGGGCATGAGCATGGTCGAACGACGTCCCACCGGGGTGAAACGCGTGTTCCTGCGCCTGCCCGTGTACCTCTACCGCGGGGGCCTGGGCTGGCTGTTCGGGAGGCGCTTCCTCTACCTCGTCCACCGGGGGCGGACCACCGGGCGACGGCGCGACACCGTCCTCGAGGTGGTCGCCTTCGACGAGCGCAAGCCCGAGGCCGTCGTCGTCGCGGCGTGGGGCACGCACAGCGACTGGTACCGCAACATCATGACTTCCCCGCCGAGCGCGGTTTGGGTGGGCCGGCAGCACTGGCCCAACCCCCGGCATCGCGTGCTCCCGCCGGATGAGATGGCGGCCGTCCTCGCGGACTACGGGCGACGGTACCCGCGGTCGTGGAGGGCCCTCGCGCCGCGGCTGGGGATGGACCGGGAGCTGTCCGAGTCGACGGCGCGCGAGGCCGCCGCGCGCTTCCCCGCAGTGGCGTTCGCGCCGGCCGACCCGCCGGCCGACCCGCTGGCCAAACCGCCGTCGCCACCCGCGCCCTCAGGCCAATAGCCGTCGACCACCTCTGTTTCTGGAAGCGTCACGCCCCTGCGCGCTCTGGAGCGTGACGTTCTTGGGAGGGGAGTGGGATCTCGCGTCACGCGCCTGCGCGATCTGGAGCGTGACATCACCGCGCCCTCACCGCACGGCCAGGACGACCTTCCCGAACGTGTTCGGATCGTCCATTAGTGCGTGTGCCTCGGCCGCCCGCCGGAGCGGCATAACCGCGTGCACCGATGGCTCGATGTACGGCGCGTAGGGCGCGGCGGCGGCCACGATCGCGGCCTTCTCCTTCCGGGACCGAGCCCGGAGGGTGGAGCCGTGCACCGTCAGGCGGCGGGAGAGGAGCCGGCCGAGGTCCAATTCGCCCATGCGGCCCTGCTGCAGGCCGATGACCGCGAGCTGCCCGCCGTCGACGAGCATGCGCAGGTTGTCGGCGAGTCCGCCCGCGCCGAGCACGTCGAGGATCACGTCCACGCCCCGACAGCCCGTGGCCTCGGCGACGGCGGCCGGGACGTCGTCGTGGTAGTCGATGGCGACGTCAGCTCCCAGGTCCACGCAACGCTCGCCCTTCCACGGCGCGCCGACCGTGGTCAGCACCCGCGCGCCCAGTAGCCGCGCCAGCTGGATCGCGACGTGCCCGACGCCCCCCGACCCGCCCTGGATGAGAACCGTCTGCCCGGCGGTGAGGTGGCAGATCCCCACCAGGTTGAACCACGCCGTGCACAGCGCCTCGGGGAGGGCGGCGGCGCGGGTGACGTCGGTGGCGCGGGTGACGTCGGTGGCGAGGGGGATCAGCTGGGTGGCCGGCGCGACGACGTATTCCGCGTACCCGCCCCCGTCCAGCAGGGCCATGACGCGGCGTCCGACGAGGGTGGGGTCGACGCCGTCGCCGATTGCGGTGACGACGCCGGCGCACTCGAGGCCGAGGATCGGCGACGCGTCGGGCGGCGGCGGGTAGGCGCCGCGGGCCTGGAGGAGGTCCGCGCGGTTCACGCCGGCGGCGTGGACCTCGATGAGGACGTCCCCGGGGCCGGGCGTGACGGCGATCGCGTGCATGGGTCCATCGTGTCCCGGATTGGCTAGACTTGCGGGGCGCACCACGCGCGGGAGGGTTGTCCGAGCGGCCGAAGGAGACGGTCTTGAAAACCGTTGTGCGGCAACGCACCAAGGGTTCGAATCCCTTACCCTCCGCTGTTTGTGCAGGTCGCGATGGCGGGATCGTGCCCGGCAAGCCACGCGGCGGTCGAGACAGGTACGCCGCGCTCCAACCACCCACGCAGTCCGGGTAGTTCCGTGCCCGTGTGGCGGGCCGGGGGTGTAGCGTCGCAGTTGCTTCGTCTCGTTTCGTATCGACAGAATGCGGCCGCTCATGCTCCTGGTCATGGCAATACCGTCCGATCCCGCCACTTATCTCAGCTGGGGCTGGCTCTCAGTCTCAGTCCCCAACCTGATTGCCATCCTCGTGACGATCTCCCTGTTCACCCTCGCCGTGCTCCTCCCGTTCCCCAAGGGCCGCCACG
>JADGOQ010000167.1 GCA_017882885.1 Actinomycetales bacterium
CCGCTTGGCTCCGCCGAGCAGTGGCGCGCCGCGTGGGCCGGTGTCGGCATCGTGTGCGACTCACTGTCGAGCCAGGTCCTCACCCTCAACCTGGCCCTGCGGGGCACCGCCCCCGCCGTCGCGCTCACCCGCGCCGCGGCCGGCGAGCCGATCTGGTTGACCGCGCGTTCGCTGGGCGGTGGCAGCCTCGCCCCCGCCGAGGCCGCCACCGAGGTCTTCGTGTGCGAGAACCCCTCGGTGGTCGAGGCCGCCGCCACCCGGCTCGGGCCACACAGTGCCCCGTTGGTCTGCACCTACGGGCGGCCCGGCCTCGCCTGCCTCCTGCTCCTGCGGGCGTACGCCGCCGCCGGGACCCGGGTCCGCGTCCGCGCCGACGGCGACTCGGCCGGGCGGGACATCGTGCGGACGGGCCGTGCGGAGGTCCCGGACGCCGTCCTCTGGCGCATGGATGACAGCACCGAAGCCTATGAGGAGGAACTCCTCGACGACCTCATTCGGGACCTCGACCGCCGCGGGCGCTGACCGCTCGGTCGCTCGCCGCAGTCGCGGCGACGCCGGCCAACGCCTACTACGTTCCCGACGTGCCGCCCCCGGTCCTGGAACGAGCGGTGCCGACCCGGCCCGCGTTGGAATGGAAGACATTCGAGATCGAGAACCCTGAGGGCGCCAGGCCCATGCAGTCACGGTAGGGCACGGACCGGGACGTGCTCGCGGGCTGAGCGATGTGACCATTCGATCACTCCACCTCGATGTGATCGAGTGGTCACAAATCCGGATATGATGGTACGATCACACATGCGCATCGACCTACCCACCACCAGAGCCGTCGGCGCCGCGATTCGCGACGCGCGGCTCAAGGCCGGCCTCACGCAGGCGGAGCTCGCCCAGCGAGTCGACACCTCGCGCGAATGGGTGGTGCGCCTCGAGCGTGGATCCAGGGAAGGGACGGAACTCGGGTTGGTCCTCCGCGTGCTGCGCGAACTGGGCCTATCCCTGACCATCGAGCCGCGCCCCACCCCGACCAACCCGGCTGCGGCCGCCGCACTCGAGGCACTGCGGGCGGAGGCCTCCCGATGAGGCGGCTCGCGGTGCTGCTCTACGGCGAACACGTCGCCTGGCTGGAGCAGGCCACCACCGGGCGTCGTGCGCTGCGCTACCTGCCCGACGTCGCACCCGCGACGCCCCTCTCACTTGCGTTGCCCTTCCGGACCACGCCGTTCACGCAGGCAGCCACCGATCCTTTCATCGAAGGGTTGCTGCCCGAGCGCGAGGGCGTGCGCGAGGCGATCGCGAGGCAATTTGGGGTGTCGCCGCGAAATCCGTTCGCCCTGCTGGAACATGTCGGCCTCGAGTGCGCCGGAGCGGCGCAGTTCGCAGCGGAGCACGAGATCGAGGCCGTTCTCCGGGGAGTCGGCGCGCTGGAGCCGATCGACGACGCCGCGATCGGGGAGAGGCTCCGGGAGCTTCGCTCGCGCCCGGACGACTCGTGGATGGCCGATCGCGAACGCTGGTCGCTCGCCGGCGCGCAGGCGAAGTTCGCGCTCCGCTGGGAGGACGGCTGGCACACCGCCACCGGCGCTGAGCCCACCACCCACATCGTGAAGCCCGGGGTTGACGGCTTCCGCCACCAGGCACTCAACGAGCACCTCTGCCTCGCCACGGCCCGGACGATCGGCCTCCGGGCGGCGCGCTCGGAGTACGCCGAGTTCGACGGTGAGCCGGCGATTGTCGTCGAGCGTTACGACCGGCCGCGAGTCGAGGGGAGCGTGGTGCGCCTCCATCAAGAGGACCTCTGTCAGGCGACGTCCACGCCGCCGAGGCGCAAGTATGAGTCCGACGGCGGACCCTCGGCCCGGACGATCGTCGCGACACTTCGGAGTGGGGGCGCCCCCGAGGACTCCGTGCACCGCTTCCTTGAGGGTCTCGTGTTCAACCACCTCATCGGCGCGCCGGATGCGCACGCGAAGAACTACTCCATCCTGCTCGCCCCCGGCGTCGTCGAGCTCGCCCCGCTGTACGACGTCGCCTCCGCCCTGCCCTACGACCGGCGGAAGGGCGACGGCCTGGGCACAGCCGCTATGGCGGTCGGAGGGGTGCGCGAGTTCGGACGGGTCGAGGAGCGGCACTGGGTGGCGCTGGCCGGGGAGTGCCGCATCGAGCCCGAGTGGCTGCTGGGAACGGTGCGTCGCCTCGCGGCGTCCACGCCCGCCGCCCTCGCCGACGCCGTCGCTATTGGCCGGGGCATCACGGGCGTGGGCGAGTTGGCGCCCCGGCTCCTCGAGCGGGTCGCCCACCTCTGCGCGACGACAACGGCGCTGCTGGGCGGGCGAGCGTAGCGTCCTCCGAGGTGGAGCGCGGCCGGATGACGCCGGCCCGTCCACAGGCCGGGCGACGCCGTCGGCGGCCGAGGACGTCCGTGGCCTACCGTCGACGGCGTGCCCCTCGATACCAACCCCCTCCTCGCGGTGTGGCACGTCCACATGCTCGGCCAGGGGCTCGGGGAACGGACGGTGGCGGACCGGCTCCGGGTGCTGGTCCAGTTCGAGCGCGACGTGGGCGGGCGGGCGGAGGACGCGCCGGCCGACGTCGTCGCCCTGTGGCTGGCCCAGCCGTGGAGCAGGGGGACGCGGGAGCACTACTGGTCCGTGCTGAAGGCATGGTGGCGGTGGCTGGTGGTGACCGGGCGGCGGGAGACGAGCCCGCTGGAGCCGCTGCAGAAGCCGCGCGGGCCGGCGTACCAGCCCAAGCCGGCGTCGCGGGAGCAGATCCGGGCCGTGCTGGAGGGGCGGTTGGCGCCGGACACGCGCGCGAAGATCCTGCTCGGGGCGTACGCGGGGCTGCGGGTGAGCGAGATGGCGTCGTTCCGGGGCGAGTACCTGGACGCGGCCACGCGGCGGGTGCGGATCCTGGGGAAGGGCGAGAGCGACCACGTGCTGCCCGTCCACGAGCAGGTGCTGGGCGTGGCGGCGCGCTACCCGACGGCGGGGCCCTGGTTCCCCTCCCCCACCCACCCGGGGCGCACCGTCACCGCGAATTCCGTGAGCGCGGTGGTCTCGCGGGCCTTCGCCCGCCACGGCCTGGCGGTCACGGGCCACATGCTGCGGCACTACTTCGCCACCAGTCTGCTGGAGGCCGGGGTGGACTCGCGGATCGTGCAGACGCTCATGCGGCACCGGTCGCTGGCCACCACCGCGCGGTACATGAAGGTGTTCGAGGCCCAGCAGCGGGACGCCCTGGCGAAGCTGCCGGCGGTGTGGGACGGGCCGCTGTGAGGGACGCGATGTGACACCAGCACTGGCACCATTGAGCACTTTGGAGGCCTGACGTTGAGCACTTTGTGGGCTGACACTCGGGATGTCATACTATGAGTATGACTATGACCACCATCAAGGTCGACGCCGAGGTCCGCGACCGGTTGAAGGAGCAGGCGCGCGCGCACGGCCGCACACTC
>JADGOQ010000168.1 GCA_017882885.1 Actinomycetales bacterium
CGGAGGGAACGGCCATGAGGCCACATCACCGTCTCGTCCGGTCCACCATCGTGGTGGGCGCGACTCTCGCCCTGATGGCGACAGCATGCTCCAGTCCAGGGTCCGACTCGACTTCGGAGGCCATCGACCAGGACCCCATGACGACCGTCAATGCGAGCTTGGAGTTCACGTCGGACGGCACGGAGCGGGACGGGCTGCGCTGGCTGGAGGAGTCCACCCAGACCGCCCGGTGGGAGTTCGCGGACTTCCCGGACGATCTCACAGATCTCGTCCTCGATGCGGCTGCAGTCGTCGAGACCGACGCCGCAGCGGGCGGCACAGTGACAGTCGGGCTGACGTACGGGCAGGGGAAAACGGCCCTTGGGTCCGTCGAGCTCGATCTGCCGGTCACAGGGCCCGCGCGTGACGACCAGGTGTTCGCATCAGGGTCGTTCACGATCGCCGAAGCCGACCTCCCCGACGACCTCGCCACGCTTTGGGTGGCCGCCACCGGCTCGGAGTCCACGCCTATCGGCGTCGCGGCCGAGAGCATGCTGTTCCAGCCGTTGCGACTGACACCGGGAATCGACCAGGGCGACGCAATCCCGGCGGCCATCGCCGAGGCGTCGGCGGCGGAGACCACCGGGACGTCCGAGAGCCCGGGTCTCGCGTCGGCACCTTCACCGACCACCTCGCCCGCCCCTGCTCCGACCCCCGTGAGTGGCTCCTTCACCACAAATGGTGACAGCATCTCCGGCTGGTACTGGCTCCGTGACTCCGCGGGGGGTCACTACGCCCGCTGGGACTTCGCCACGGTGCCGGCGGCCGGGTCGTCCGTCGTCGTCACGTTCTCGATGCTCGCAACGGACAGAGTGAGCGGTGGGCCCGGCGTGGACGCGCGCTTCTATCTCACCTGGGGCTTCACGGGCGCCGACGGCGCCGCGGTGGGGACGTCGTCCACGCGACTGGTGACCCTGGAGAACGTCTCGCCCCTGGGCGCGGCGGTGGGGTACACCTGCGAAGGTTCGGAGTCGCTCGCGATAGACCAAGTGCCGAGCGGCGCGACCGGCTTCTGGGTCCAAGCCACCCGCGTCGACCCGACAGGGGCGGCGAGCGCGGTCAGCGAACACGTCGCCTTCAACGCCACCGCTGCGACCCTCTCGTCGGAGCCTGGCGGCGGCGGGACCACTGACGGGGAAGATGGGACCGACGGCGACACCGGCTCGTGCGCGACCGACGAGATCGCCACCGCGTCCTTCACCTCGAGCGGGAAGGCCACCGGGCGGGTCGCCGGGACGCACCCCGGGTGGTATTGGCTGCCCGCAGACTCCTCACACCCCCGGAAGCAGAGCGGGACGTGGCTGTTCACCACCCGGCCCGCGTCCTCCGGCCGGATTCTGATCAGCGTCCCGGTCGAAGCGCCCGCGGGCTCGACGGCGACCCCGACTGCCGCGGCGTTCGTCACCTACGGGGTGGTCAACCCGGATGCCGGCAGCGGCGTCCAGGAGACCGTGCGCGTCGACCTCGTCACGACGGCGACCTTCGGCACCCTCACGGGGTACTCGGGAGCGGCCGAGATCGTCCTTCCCGATGCCGACCTCGACGAGGCCGTCTCCGGGTACTGGGTGCGCCTGAGCCTCGGTGACCCGCTCGCGACCCGGCCGTCGGTGACGACGGCGGGGCTCGGTGTCGCGCAGCCAAGCGTCACGGTCTGTCCCGACACCTCCGCGACCACGGCTCTCACAGGCGGGACAGGCACACAGGCTGCCGTAACAGCGAGCTTGGACGCACAGGACCGGGCCATCGACGCCAGTGCGTCGATCTTCGGTGACCCCGCCACGGACCCCGACGGCGACGGCCTGAACCAGGACTTCGAGGACGCCGCGATCAGGCTCGCCAACCCGGTCATCCAGGTGGACGAGGAGGAGATGTGGCTGCACTACTTCGACGAGTACCCGACCGTCAACTTCGCCGAGGCGACACTCTGGCCCTCGTTGGCCGACCCCCAGTACGTCGTAATCGGCTTCCTCAACGCATGGGCGTATGACGCCGGCGGCGGCGTGCAGCAGCCCGCGAACGTCGTCTTCGAGGACCACCGCGGCGACTCCGAGCGCATCTTCACCGCCTGGAGAGTCGTCGACGACCAGCGGATCGAGCTCGAGTGGGTGAACACCTCCGCACACCACAGCTACACCGATCACTCGGGGGTGTGGAACGTCAACCACCAGCAGTGCAACGTGGCGAATACCGCCCTGGTGAAGATAGACGCGCCGTTCTCCGCCGAGTACGGATTCACCGAGGTGATGTGCGACGTCCTCGAGTTCACCGATGACGGCCATCTCCTGATCTACACCTCCGCGAACAAGCACGCGATGTACCCGGGCAACGGCCTGTGCAACTCCGTCAGTCTCGGCCGCTCCGCAAACGGCACCTCCGTCCTCGGGGAGAACTGCGGCTGGGACCCCGGCTGGCTCGGAGACCAGTGGGAGAACTCCGACTTTGACGACGACGAGTACATCGAGGACGGCCGCTGGCTCTTCAACGCCTACAACGTGGGCGAACCCGGGTATCCCCTGATCGACGACCTCGACAACAGCGTGGGCTGGCAGCGAGTCAGCGAGGCCGAGACTCAGGCGCTCGTGGGCCTGTTCATGGGGGAGGCCGTCTGGTCCGGCCGTCAGGAGGACAACGACGAGTGCCGCGGGTCGACCTGCTTCTGCGGCGGATTCGACGAGGGTGACGAGATCGCGCTCGATTGGCGGGATGACCCGGAGATGCCGGTCGACTGCTCTGGCCGCCTCGGCACCAAGTACGAGGAGTGGGATCCCATCTTCGAGAGAGCCCTCGCCTCGGTTTACCGGGTCACGCTGCGCACCGGTGACATCGACGGCGCCGGGACGGACGAGCGCATCGTCATCGACCTCCTCGACGCCTCGGACATGTCGATCGCGGCGAAGGGCTACGAGGGCGGCCTCGAACGCGGGCACACCGATGTCGTGTACGTTCCCTCCCGCGAGTGGACGAATTCCGGCACGCTGGTCATGCCCGCCGAAGTCGCCGCGGTCCGGATCACCCGAACAACGGGCAACGACGACCGCAACCCCCGCTGGTACCTCGCGGACGTCAAAGTGGAGAACCTGGCCACCGGGAGCAGCAAGACGTTCACCGCCAACACGTGGATCAACGCGGGTCGCTACAACGGGTGGCACTCCAACTGAGTCGCGCCGGCGGCGCGGCCGCCAGCGCCAGCCCGACGACGCCGTCGAACGGCACCGTCTCCGGCTCCCCGTTCTCCACCCGGTAGATCCGACGGCGTCAACGCTTCCGGTAGAGCTTCTTCGTCTGGTACACCGGCTCGCTCGCTTCGCTGACAGCTTCCGTGGAGAGTCACGCGTTTCCACTCCATGCCTCGCCCCACGGCACGTACCCAGCAAGATCCGGGATGAGCGCCATACTGACGGGCTCAGGCGAAGCGGTGCTCATCTTCCAGTCTCCCTCAGCCCACACGAGGTCGTAGACCCCTGAGCCGAACACCGTCCCCTCCGGCATCGAAAGTCGCACCGCAATGTCGACATGGGCCGCGACGCCGCTGTACTGCAATATCCGGAACCCCACGATGTTCGATCTGGTGTCGGATTGATCCGCTGGGGTGCCGTCGTTCGCGATCAACGTGGAGCGGTAGGGCCCGTCAGCCGTGGCGTACTCGATCCACTCCGCAACCGCCTCGCCGTTGCTGCCCTGGACCACCGCGTTGGCCGCAGCGAAGAGGGCGCCCTCGGGCGTGTGCTGGAAGCAGTAACGGAACCCTTCGGGGGCGATTCTGCCCGGCCCGTGATCACGCGAGACCGGGTAGGCGGTTGTTCCTTGGTACCTCCACTCGGCCTCCGGCGCTGTCGTAAGCCCTCCGGAGTCGGCCAGTCCCGGTATTCCACACAAACTCCCGGGGCCGTCGCCCGCCTGCGCCGGCACGGCACCGGACTCAGGCGACCACTCGTCCGCACCCGTGGCGCCACGGACAGCGAGCACGGCACCAATGAGTATCGAGATCACCACTACCGCGCCCACGAGCACCGCGCTTGTGCGGGACAGTGATGACTTCCCCAGACCCATGTGCCTGCCTCCTTCTGTCGAACTGTGGGCAACACTAGCTCCGCAGGGAAACGCCCCACGGAGTCAATCCACAGGCTGTGGACGCCCGAGGTCCTTGCAGCGGCGTGACTGCAAGGCGCAGGACGACCCGGGCGCGGGGTCAGTCCCGGGTCAGTCCAGCAGCTTCCGCTCGTGCCCGCGAGGGCAGACCCCCCGCGTCTGGTCGGGAAATCCCTCGTCGTCGACGTCCCAACTGGTCCAGTGCGCGCCACAGTAGACCGCCTCGCACTGCGGGCACCAGAACGGCGCGAACTCCGGGTGGAGGAAGTGCAGGAAGCCCGCGTCGCGCAACGTCAACCCATCCGCCACCGGCTGCCACGGGTACTCGAGGTGCGTCACCCTGCCCCAGGGCGAGTCGACGACGAGTGAACGCTGCGTCCCGTCCCGCGCGATGCCGACCCTGCCGGCGACGGCAGCGTCGAGGACGCAGTGGAACTCAACCATTTTCAGGCCCGGATCCACCATCCCCCGATAGTAGGGCTCGCGGGGGCGCGGCAGCCCCGTCGCAGCCTTCACCGGCGGCCGGGGGAGGACCACCGGCCGCGGGGGACGGATCTCGGGCGGAGGGGGTCCGTGGGCGATCCACTGGCGGATGTGCCGGTTGGTCGCCCGCCAATTGAACTGGAGGGGGTCGACGGAGCCACCGACCCACAGCAGGAGGTCGGTGTCCACGGCCGTGATCGGCACCTTGCCAGTGAGCACGGCGGCGACCTCGTTCCAGACCCTGATACCGCCGACTCCCTCCACCGGACCGCGCCGGCGTCCCTCGATGCAGGAGGGATCCTTCCCACGGAACACCGGGAACACGTTCTCGAGCCGGATCACGTGCGCCACGGTCGACGACGCGCAGGAGACCATGGAGGGCATCGGCCGTTTCGGCTGGGCCGCCGATCCCGAGGGTAACCGCTTCGAACTGTGGGAACCCACGCCTGAGGCGCTCGAAGGCCCCTGAATCAGCCGCTGACCATTTCCTGGCGTCGCCGCCCTCAGATCTCGCGGACCACGCGGGCCGGATTCCCCACCGCCACCACGTTGGCCGGCAGGTCACGGGTGACGACGGCGCCCGCCCCCACCACGGCCGCGACATCCAGCGCAACGAGCCCGAAGTTCGCGAAGCCCCGCGCCCCGATGGTGATGTTGCTGCCGTAGTCCACGAAGAACGGAGGGCGGATCTCGGTGCCCTCACCGATCGACCCGAGCAGCTCCTCCAGGAGCCGACGGCGCAGCGGACCCTGCCGCACCGAGCTGGCGTTGTACGCGGCCATGAGGTCGAGCGAGCGGCTGGATGCCTCCCCGAGTTCGGGGTCGTCCGCTATGTAGGGGTCGCCGGCGAGCATGCGCTCGCGCATGGAGCGGGTATCAGGGTCGGGCGTCACGGGACCAACCCTTCCGTCCTGCCGCCGCTTGCCGGTGAGCCGTTCGATCCTGAACCGAATCGCCGCCACCCTCTCCAGCCCGGCGTCGATGTACGCGCCGCGAGCAGCCGCGTCGTCCGGGCCCAGGCGTGCGGCGAGCCGCACCAGCGCGGATCGCTTCTCCTCGCCCGCTAGTTCAGTGGCCCGGCCAAACGCGATGACGGACTCGAATGCCGTCGTGAACTCCTCGGGCAGTGTCTCGGCACGGCTCACCACCGTGAAGCTGGCGCGCGGGTTCCCGCGGAGGTTGGCGAGCTTGTGTCCCTCCGGCGCGCCGTGGATCAGGATCGACTCCTCACCGTCGAAGACATAGTTGACCGGCACGCCGTAGGGCTGCCCATCGTCGTCGACGGTCGCGAGCACGCCCCACGTCCCGTGCTCCAGCACCGCGTGCACCAATGCACGAACCATCTCGCGGTCACCCCGCCGCATCGGCCTGTCCATCGGCCAAGTCTCGCATCCACCGACGCCCGAGCGGGGCATCTGGCCGGACATTGGGTCCGGGTCGCCGGCTGGGCGGAGTGGCCCCGCAGGAGATCGTCATCGCCCCTCTAGCGCGCTTCTTGTGACATGTGCCACAATATGCCGTGCGCAAACCCGTCGGCGCGCCGCTGGCCGTGCCGCAACGCAGGGCACTGCAGCGCCGGACGATCGCCGTGCTCGCCGCAGGCGAGGCCCTCGCGGGCTTGGCGGTCGGGCTGGTGTTCCCGATGTCCACCCTGCTTGCGGTTGAACTCAGCGGGTCCACCGCCGCCGCCGGCCTCCCCGGAACGGCGTGGGCCGCGCTGGCCGCGGTCGGCGCCCACTGGCTCGCTATGCTCGCCGCCAGGCGGGGGCGGCGCACAGCCCTTTGCGGCGGGCTGCTGTTCGCGGCGATCGCCACCGGCGGCATGCTCGCCGCGTCCGCAGTGCACAGTTTCGCGGTCCTGATGGTCGCCGCGCCGTTGTTCGGCCTCGCCCTCGTTGTCTTGTTCCAAGCACGTTTCGCGGCCACAGACCTTGCCGAGCCCGCCACCCGCGGCCGGGCCCTGAGCCTCGTCATCTGGGCGGTCACGCCGGGCATAGTGGCCGGGCCGAGCCTCTCGTCGTGGGCGTCCACCCTGGGCGAAGCGGTGGGCCTCAACCCACTGGGCGGGCCCTTCCTCGTCGCCACCGCGGCCCTCGCCGCCGGCGCGCTCGTCCTGTTCCTCGGACTCAGGCCCGACCCCCTCCTCATGGCGCGACTCCCCCTCGACGGCGCCCCCATGTCCCCTGCCGGGCCCAGCGGCGGCGTCGGCGGGCATTCCTTCATGGTCGGGCTGGCGGCGATCCGTACCGCGCGGCCGGCCCTCCTTGGCACTGTCGCGGTGGTGGGCGTGCAGGTCGTCATGGTGGCGATCATGACGGCGACGCCCCTGCACCTCGAAGCGGGTGGGGCCGCAGCTGGCCATGCACACGCCTTGACGCTGACGGTCATCGGGCTCACCCTCTCGGTGCACTTCGCGGGCATGTACGCCCTGTCCCCGGTCATGGGGTGGCTCGTGGACCGCGTCGGCCGGGTGACCATGCTGCTCGCGGGCCTGGGTGCGGTGTCCCTCGCCCTCGTGACCGCCGGGATCGGGCAGGGAAGCCAACCGTGGGTCGCCGTCGGGCTCGGACTCCTCGGGCTCGGCTGGTCGTGCACGATCGTCGCGGGGTCGACCCTGCTGGCGGAGAGCGTGCCGCCCGAGGGCCGTGTGCCGGCTCAGGGCGTCACAGACTCGCTGCTCGGGGCCGCCGCCGCGGTCGGGGCCGCCGTGTCCGGGTGGATGTACGGGGCGTTCGGCTTCGAGGTGCTGAACCTGTCGGCGCTGGTAATGGTCGGGGCACTTGGGGTCTGGGCGCTGCGGAACGCCCGGGCGGTGGCCCTGCGGCACGCCGTCGCGGGCTGACACCGTCGGCCCCTCGGGGCCTCCGTCCTCACCCCAGTTTCTGTGATCGCTCACCCAGGACGTCCCGGTAGGGCGCGTCGCGCAGCGCGAATTCGCGCTGGTCAATGAGGCCGTACCCGAGCCGGTTGGGGGCGTAACAGTAGCCGATGCCGGTGTCGGGGTCGGCCATCCCGAGGGAGTCCCCGAGGCCAGGGGTGAAGAACGCCGCGTCCCGGCGGGCACCTCCACCGTCAGCGGGATGTCGATCACCGCCCGCCTGATGCGACAGGAGTTGGCGCACCGTCGTCTCGCCCTTGCCACGCCAGGCGAACTCGGGCCACTAGTGCGCCACGCGTTCGTCGTAGTCCAGCAGGCCGCGCGAGTTCGCGAGCGCGACCGTCCCTGCCATGGGGACCCACATTCGGGCGGGGTCGTGCCGTTTGGCCGCGCGAACGAGCGCGACTAGCGACCCTCCGAGCGCCCCGGGCAGGTGCGGCATCACCCGAAGCCAGGCAAGGATTTCCGCGCCTGTGCGGGGTGGCGCCGTCTGGACTGCGCGGATCTCCCGATGGATCTCGAGAACGTCCTTCTGGTTCGCGCGAAGCACAACGTAGCCGACGGGGGCGCGGGCCCCGCCCGCCCCGCGCTCGACCATCAGGCCGACGTCGACGTCGTCGAACATGACGAGTCGCTTGCGGCCCTTGAGGTAGGCCTGCACCGTCGGGTCCTCAGCGACCGCACGCGCGAGGCAATGCGTCAAGAAGCCGGTGAAGGACAGCGACTCCCCGGTGCGTGCCTCGTGGCCGTCGATGAGCTGGCGCGCGAGCGTGACGTCCGGGGACACCTCGACGACGCGGTGGGGGTGCGGCCCCGGCCCACTGCACGGCGCTTCACGAGTGATCGCCTCCCGTCACCTGCAATATCCGCCCGCGGGACGTGCGCTTCCAGTGACCAACGTCTCTTCAGGTGAGTCTCGTCGGGGGCTGGTCAAAGGGATGCGTATCCCGCTATAATTCGCCCTCACAGGGGCATTGTAGTTTCGGAGGGAGGTGGCCACAGCACCAGCCGGTCAACCGCGAGTCTCGCCCCGCCAACCCCGGAGGGGCGAAGTCATCGGAAAGGAAGCGATCATGATGACGTCTGCTCGCAAACTCTCCGCCGCGA
>JADGOQ010000169.1 GCA_017882885.1 Actinomycetales bacterium
CGTCCACGATGAGGACCTCGCCGTTCTTGACGATGTAGTCCTTGTCCCGCTTGAACAGCTCCTTCGCGCGGATCGAGTTGTTCAGGAAGGAGATGAGCGGCGTGTTCAGCGACTCGTAGAGGTTCTCGATCCCGAGGTGGTCCTCCACCCGCTCGATCCCGGGCTCCAGCACGCCGATGGTGCGCTTCTTCTCGTCCACCTCGTAGTCCCGGTCCGGCTGCAGCCGCAGGGCGATGCGGGCGAACTCGCTGTACCACTTGTTGACGTCGCCACTCGCCGGGCCGGAGATGATGAGCGGGGGGCGCGCCTCGTCGATCAGGATGGAGTCCACCTCGTCGACGATCGCGTAGTTGTGGCCCCGCTGGACGGTCTCCTCCAGGGTCCAGGCCATGTTGTCGCGGAGGTAGTCGAAGCCGAACTGGTTGTTCGTGCCGTAGGTGATGTCGGCGGCGTACTCGCGGCGGCGCTCGTCGGGGCGCTGCCCGTCGATGATGCACCCCGTGCTAAGGCCGAGGAACCGGAACACGCGCCCCATCAGCTCGGACTGGTAGGAGGCCAGGTAGTCGTTGACCGTGACGATGTGGACGCCCTTGCCCTCCAGCGCGTTCAGGTACGCGGGCAGCGTGGCGACGAGCGTCTTGCCCTCACCGGTCTTCATCTCGGCGATGTTGCCGAGGTGGAGTGCAGCGCCGCCCATGAGCTGGACGTCGAAGTGGCGCTGGCCGAGCGTGCGGCGGGCCGCCTCACGGACCGCCGCGAAGGCCTCCGGCAGCAGGTCGTCGAGGCTCTCCCCGTCGGCGAGGCGCTGCTTGAAGACATCGGTCTCCTCGCGGATCTCGGCATCGGTCATCGCGGTGAAGCTGTCCTCGAGGGCGTTGACCTGACGGGCCATGCCATCCAGCTTCCTGAGGATCCGACCTTCGCCCATCCGCAGGATCTTGTCCATCAGCGACGCCACAGGTTCTCCATTCGTCCATGGCCATCCGGCCTGTCCACGTCCCCATGGTACGGCCCGCCGCGCCGTGGGAAGGGCCCGAGCGGCCGGGGTACGCCGTCGGCGAGCGGCCTCGGGGGATGGTCACGCGCGGGGGCGCCCCGGCCGGCGGCCGGGGCGCCCCTTGTCACGGACTACCCGACCACCCGGGTGTCGAGGCGGATGACCCCGTACGTCCAGCCGTGGCGGTGGTAGACCACACAGGGTTGGCTCGTCTCCTCGTCGATGAACAGGTAGAAGGGGTGCCCGACGAGCTCCATCTCGTAGAGCGCCTGGTCGATCGTCATCGGGGTGGCGTCGTGCAGCTTCTGGCGGACCACCACCGGCGAGTCGCCCAACTGGGTCTCGGTGGCCACCCCGGTCCTGGTGGGGACGCCGTTGGACCGGATGTTCGGGGTCTCCTCGGCGGCCGCCTCGACGGCCGCGGGGGCCTCGAGGGGGGCGCCGCTGCCGTTGGTCTCGCCCGGCCCGGCCTTCCGGCGGTCCTTCTTGCGGTCGCGGGACCGGCGGAGGCGTTCGGTGAGCTTCGCGGTCGCGAGGTCCAGCGCGGCATAGCGATCGGAGGCGCTGGCCTCCGCTCGGACAACTGGTCCCTTGCCACGCAACGTCAACTCGATGCGCTCCGCCTTGTCCGCCATTCGTGGGTTGCGCTCGCGCGTGAGCTCCACGTCGAGGCGCTGGGCCTCGGGGGCGAGTTGCTCGACCTTGTCGAGCTTCTCCTCCACATGCGTGCGGAATCGTTCGGGGACTTCGGTGTTCCGTCCAACAACGGCGATTTCCATAAGGGACCTCCTTGAGGAATGTGGGTGATGCCGGGTTCAGCCGGACCGTGTTCGTGCGGTTGCGTCCGCCTCCGACCACCTCCTCACCGGAGTTTTTCTATCCCAGTATCCTAGTCCCCCGCGCATGAAATGCATCACATACGGAGTCCTCCCGCGCCGCTGCGGCGGGGGGTCGCGGCGAGCGCGAACGCGACAGTGACCGGTGCCCCCGTCGACTCCTCCAGCGCCCCCGCGGCGGCGTGGAGCGTGGCACCCGTGGTGACGACGTCGTCCACCAGCACCCACGTCCGCGCTGTGGGGGGCCGGCGGACCCGCAGGCGCGCGGCCGAACGGGCCGAGGCGCGGGCGGCCGCCGACAGGCCCGCCAAGTGCCCGAGACCCGGACGGCGCAGCACGTCGGCCACCAGGACGGCCGGCGCGGGCGGCGCCCCGGCGGCTCCCCCGTCCGCGAGCCCCGCGCACAGGGCGTGCGCCACCACCTCGGCCACGTCGGCGGCCACCAGCAGGCCGCGGGCGCGGCGGACCCAGCCGGACGGCGCCGGCACCACGGCGATCGGGCCGGGCAGCTCGACGACGGCGTCGGGGAGCTGGGTGAGCCACCGGTCCACCATCTCCGCCACCGCGTGGGCGACCAGCGGCTGGAGGTCACGCCGTCCGCGCTTCCAGGCGAGGACTAGCTCGCGGGTCGGACCGCGGTAGGTCGCGACCGCCCACGTCGGGGGGCCGCCCGCGGCGAGCAGCGGCGCGTCGGGGTCGACCCGGCGGGGCGGGGTGAAGAGGTCGGCGGCGCAGTCGTCGCACAGCACCCGGTCGGCACACCCGCAGCCCGCGCACGCGGTGGGGGTGACAAGGTCGAGGGCGTCGAGGAGGGCGCCGCGCAGAGCGCGCGAATCCACCCTTCCACGGTGCCACGGCCGTGCCCGGGGACGTCGCCGGCGGGGACCCGGCCGGGGAAACGGCCGCGGTGGCGGTCCTGTGGAAGGACCGCCACCCTCAGCCCGAGTAGGCGGGGTTCGCGATCGACTGCGCCACCTCGCGCCAGCCGATCCCGTTGCGGACGTAGAGCCGGCCGTCCGACGTCGCCACCACGATGGAACGCGCGTTCCGGTTGGAGGTCAAGGACACGGCGTCCACCACCAGCTGCAGCGTGGTCGTGGGGCCGCCGATCTGGAGGAGGCGCACCTGGTTGGCGGCGTCGGCGAGTTGCGAGCCGAGGACCGCGAGGGTCGACTGGTCCACCCAGCTGACGTCCGCGACCATGGTCAGGGATTCGCCGATCTGGAGCGGTTCACCCGTCATGGTCGGCATGCCCGAGCGGTCCCGCACCACGGCGGCGAGCTCGATCCGCGTGGCGGCGTCGGTGCGGGAGACCACCACCACGCGGGCGCCGTCGGCGGAGACCCGCACGTGCTCCACCCTGCGGCCGGCGAGCCACGGGGCGGAGACCGTCCCCACGACGCCGTCGCCGGTGACGACGACGAATGTGCCCGCATTCTGCGCCGAAGCGGTCCAGATCCAGCCGTAGCGATCGATGGAGGGCGGCACGAGGTCGGGCGCCTCGACCAGGACCACGCTGGGGCGTTCGGAGGTCGGAACCGTGACCAGCCTGTTCGCGCCGGACAACATCACGGTGGGCGCACTGACGCCCTCGAACGGCACCGCGGGGTGGCTCGGCTCGAGGGCGGTCAGGTCCTCGGCGCCGGCGACCACCGCGAGTTCGCGGCCGTTCCACCGGACGAGCGCGCCGTCGGCGAGCATGACCGGGGAGGAGACCGATTGCGGCAGTACGAGGTCCTGCCCGGGGTCCCCGGCCGCGAACGCGGCGCCGTTCACCGTGATGCCCACTCCCGTGACATCCGCGATGGACGAGAGCGTCGTCTCCAGTTGCGCCAGCATGAGGGCGCGCTGGTCCTCCTCCGCGTTCAGGGCGTGGCCGCTGAGGTCGACGACAGCGAGCCCGTCCTCCACCCTCACCCCACCCCCGGCCAGCCTCGTCGCCGTGGGGAACGCGGTGGTGACGGCGGACTGCAGCCACCCGGACGGCCCACCGAGCAGGCCCTCCACTAGTGCCGTGGCGCGCCCCTCCAGCGGGTACCAGCGCACGTCGGGGACGAGGCTGGAGTAGTCGGCGGCGAGGAACCAGAGCGGGCTGGCGGAGAACGTCTGCTTGAAGTTCAGGTCCGAGATGAGCAGGCCGTCCTGCAGCGCGGCGATGCGCCACTGGTCCCGCCCGTCCCGCACGAGGGTGAAGCTCGACGTCGAGGGTGAGTCCGTCGTCTCGGTGTAGCGGCCCTCCCGGTCCACGTACGCCACCTGGTCGATCGTGACGCTGAGGCCGCCGTCGGTGCCGATGGCGAGACCCGGGTTCTTCGCGGCGGAGTACACGCGGACCTGTGCGCCCGGGTCCAAGACCTCGTCGATTCCGTCCGCGAGGTAGAGGCGCGCGACGGCGAAGTCGTCGGAGAACCCGTACGCCGCGGCGCGGAGGAACCCCTCGACGATCTCCTGGGCGCTGGCGTCCTCCACGGGACCCTCGGCGAGCACGTCCACCGAGTAGCCGACGGGGATCTGGGGGTTCGCGGAGTGCACCGGGCCCGACGTGGGCAACGCGGCGCAGCCAGAGACCGCGAGGACCGCGACGAGTGCGGCGAGTCCGGAGAGCCGGCGGGTCACGCCTCATCACCTCCCACGGTGAGGGGCGCCAACCGCTCGGGGACCACCGGCAGCGGGGGCACGAAGGGTTCGCCGACGCGCTTGGGCAGGCAGAGCAGGAACGACGCCACGACGCCCTCCTGCCCCCACGCCTCCAGGGTCCCGCCGTGGAGGCGTGCGTCCTCGAGCGAGATCGCGAGCCCGAGCCCGGTGCCGCCCGTGGTGCGGGCGCGGGCGGGGTCCGCCCGCCAGAAGCGGTCGAACGCGTGTGCCGCCACGTATGGGCTCATGCCGGTCCCCGTGTCGACGACGCGCACTGCCACGGCGCTCTCGTTGTCCGCCAGCCGGATGTCCACGGGGTTGCCGTTGGAGTGCTCGATGGCGTTGATCACCAGATTGCGCAGGATGCGGTCCACGCGGCGGTCGTCGACCGCCGCGGTGACGGCGGCCTCGAACCCGGACAGGCGCAGGGTGGTGCCCTTGCGGTCCGCGAGCGGGACGGCGAACTGGAGGACGCGCCGGACGAGGGGACGCATGTCCTGCTCCTCCGGCGAGAGGGTGGCGGCGCCGGCGTCGAAGCGGGAGATCTCCAGGAGGTCCGCCAGCATCGACTCGAAACGGTCGATCTGGGCCTGCAGCAGTTCGGCGCTGCGGCGGATTGCCGGGTCGAACTCGCCCCTCGCCTCATACAGCATCTCCGACGCCATGCGGATCGTGGTCAGGGGTGTGCGCAGCTCGTGGGACACGTCCGAGACGAAGCGCTGCTGCAGGCGGGAGAGCTCCTCCAACTGGGTGATCTGGGAGCGCAGCGAGTCGGCCATCTCGTTGAAGGACCGCGCCATGGTGGCGAGTTCGTCGTTGCCGCGGACGGCCATCCGCTCGTCGAGCACCCCGGCGGCGAGCCGCTCGGCGGTCAGGGACGCCTGACGGACCGGGCGCAGTGCCCGCCACATGATCCCCCAGACGCTCGTGCCGATCAGGAGGGCAAGGACCAGGGCGCCGATGGCCAGCGCGCGCATCATCAGGTCGATGGTCGCCTGCTCGGGGCTGAGGGTGTAGACCATGTAGAGCTCGTGGGTCCCCGCCAGCGGCACCGTGACCTCGTCGCCGACGATGACGCCGGGGACGTCGCCCTCGCTCGTGGGGATCGCGACCGACTGCCAGCTCAACCCGGGATCCTCCGCCACGCCCTGCCGCAAGTCGGGAGTGGGGAGGGCACGCAGTGCCGCGTTTGTGATCGGCTCGAGGATGGTGACCGCGGAGGTCTCCTCCGGCGAGCGCAGCATCATGGCCCCGACGATCCCCGAAGACGGGTCCTGCACCGACCGGACGACGTCGGCCGCGGTCGACTGCACCTGCGCGAGGGTGGAGGCGTTGGCGACGTCGAGCCGCGCCTGCGTCTGCTCGAGCCGCCAGGCGGCGTCGCCGAGTATCTGCTCCACGCGGTTGTCGAAGAGGCCGTCGCGGATCTCGGCGGACACGTACCAGCCCATCAGCCCGACGGCGAGGGTCACGGCCAACGCCGTGGTCACCGCGACCTTGAGGGACAGCGAGCGCCGGAAGCGGTCCACCAGGTTGGCGAGCTTGCGGCGCGCCCGCCGCCGCACGGACGCCAGCGTGATGGGTGGCCGTCCGTCCTTGTGTGGGCGGTGGTGGCCCCTGCGGGGTTCAGTCACCGGGTTGGACCTGCGCGGGCTCCTGGGGTGCCCCGGCGCGGTAGCCGACCCCGCGGACCGTCACGACGACCTCGGGGCGCTCGGGGTCCTTCTCGATCTTGGCGCGCAGCCGCTGCACGTGGACGTTGACCAGGCGGGTGTCCGCAGCGTGGCGGTACCCCCAGACCTGCTCGAGGAGCACCTCCCTGCTGAAGACCTGCCAGGGCTTGCGCGCGAGCGCCACCAGCAGGTCGAACTCCAGCGGGGTGAGGACGATCGGGTGTTCACCCCGTCGCACCTCGTGCCCGGCGACGTCGATGGTGACGTCCCCGATCAGCAGGTGCTCGGAAGGAACGGTGTCCGTGCGGCGCAGGCGCGTCTTGATCCGCGCGACGAGTTCCTGGGTCTTGAACGGCTTCGGGACGTAGTCGTCGGCGCCGGCCTCGAGCCCCTCCACGACGTCGGGGGTGTCGGACCGGGCGGTCAGCATGATGATCGGCACGTCGGACTCCGCGCGGATGCGACGGCACACCTCGATCCCGTCGATGCCGGGCAGCATGAGGTCGAGGAGGATCAGGTCCGGCCTCGTGTCGCGGAAGGCGGCGACGGCGCCGGTGCCGTCCGCACAGAGCGCCACCTCGAACCCGTCCGCCTCGAGGACGAGGCCGATCATCTCGGCGAGCGCGGTGTCGTCGTCAACCACCAGGATACGAAGGGCCATGAGGGCATTTTCTCATCATTTGCCGCCGGCGTGTGGGTGGCCGGGTCGCGCGCCCCGGCGACTGTGGCACCATGAAACCAGATTCAGCTACCGAAGGGGTGCCGCGTGTCCGAACCGAGCGACCAGTGGTCCTGGGACGGCGTGAACCAGCCGCGGACGGGCACGGGCGGGGCGCCTGGGCAGGGCCAGGCCGCGGGGCCACAGCCGGAGACGCAGTGGCAGGGCCAGCCGACCTACGGCCAGCAACCGCCGCAGTGGCAGGGCCAGCCGACCTATGGCCAGCAGTTGGCGATGACCGGTGGGCCCTCCCCCACGCCCTACGGCGCGTTCAGCTACCGGCCCGGCATCATCGCCCTCCGCCCGCTCGGGTTCGGCGAGTTCTTCGACGGCGCGTTCCGCTCCATCCAGCACAACCCGCAGGTGATGTTCGGCCTCTCACTCCTCGTCGCCGTCGTGCTCGGCGCCCTGGAGGCGGCGCTCTTCGGGTCCGTGATCGGGGACGTCCTCGCCCTCGATCCCGAGTCGACCGCGATTCCCACCGGCGTGCTCGGCACGATCATGGGCGGCTCGATCGTCACGGGCATCGTCTCGATGCTGGCCACCATCGTCCTCAACGGCCTGCTGGTCACGTCGGTCGCCCAGTCGGTGCTCGGCAGGCGCGTCTCGATCGGCGCGGTGTGGACCGAGGCCAAGGGCCAGCTGTGGCGCCTCGTCGGGCTGTCCCTGTTGCTCTCCGCGATCCAGGTCGCGGTGATCGCTCTCGCGATCCTGCTGTTCGTGCTGCTCGGGGCGGGCGCGTTCGCGGCCGGTGCCCAGAGTGACTCGCTCTGGGTGATGATCCTCCTCGGCTTCCTCGTGGCCGTCGGCACCGGCGTGCTGATCTCCTTCTTCTACGTCCGGCTGGGGCTCTCCTCGCCCGCGCTCATGATGGAGCGCATCGGCGTGACCGCATCCGTCCGCCGCTCCTGGAACCTCACCGGCGGGTACTTCTGGCGCAACCTCGGCGTCATCGCGGTGGCCTCCATCGTCACCGGCGCGATCAGCGGCGTCGCCTCGATGCCGATCGGGATGGTCACCAGCGGGGTCATGACGCTCGGGAACCAGTTCCTCTGGCTGGCGGGCGTGCTCTCGGTGCTGCTCTCCGCATTGCTGAGCGCCCTGGTGACCCCCTTCCTGGCGGCCGTGACGGCGCTGCTCTACGTGGACATCAGGATGCGCAAGGAGGGCCTGGATGTGGAGCTCATCCGCGCCGTGGGCGACACCCTCTGAGGTCCCCGTCGACCCCTCCGCTCCCGAGGCGCAACAGTGGGCGCGGGACGAGCTCGCGCGCGCGGTCTACGACCGGACCCCCTCGCTCTGGGACCGGTTCTGGACCTGGCTGATGGACCGGATCGCCGAGCTCCTCTCGGGGATGTCGGCCGGCGGCTCGCCGCTCATCCCGGTCCTCGTGGTGGTGGCGCTGTGCGTGGCACTGGCAGTGGCGTTCGCCTGGAACGGGCGCATCCAGCGCACCCGCGCGGCCGCCGGCTCGCGCTCCGCCACTCTCTTCGACGACGCCCGTTCCAGCGCCCGGCTGCGGACTGATTCCGAGGCGGCCGCGCGCGCCGGTGACTGGGCGGCGGCGGTACTCGACCGGTTCCGCGCCGTCGTCCGCTCCCTGGACGAGCGGGCGCTGCTGGAGGACAGCCCCGGCATGACGGCCGATGAGGCAGCGCGCGCCGCCGGGGGCATCCAGCCGCCGCTGCGGCGCGAGTGGGACCGCGGCGCCCGCACCTTCGACGCCGTGTGCTACGGCCGCTACGCCGCAACCCCCACCGACTACCGGGCGATGTGCGACCTCGACGCCGCCTCCGCCCGCCCGGCCACGCTGGCCACCACATGATCCAGGTACTCCCGGAGGCCGCCACCGAGGCCGCCGCGCCCACCGACGACGTCGCCACGCGCGCCTGGCGCCTCACCCGGGGCTGGTGGTGGGTCGCCCTCCTGGTGGTGGCGGTCGTGGTCGTCGGCCTCCTCAACCAGCGGGACGGGACGAACGGGGTCCCGCTGCACCCGCGCAACCCCGGCCCGGACGGCGCCATGGCGGCGGCCGAGGTGCTCCGGGACCGCGGCGTCGACGTCGTCCTGGTGGACACTCTGCCGGACGCGCTCGCCGCGCTCGGCGCGGACGGCACCCTCTTCGTGGCGGACCTGCGGCACCTCTCCCCCACGCAACTGGAGGAGATCGGGGCGCTCGGCGGCAGCGTGGACGTCGTCATCGCCGGGAACCCCTACACCGACCTCGCGCCTCTGACCGACGCCGTCGCCGCCTCCACGGCAGGCACCACCACCGCCGTCGCGGCCTCCTGCGCCGACCCGGACGCGCTCGCCGCGGCCCGAGTCACCTCGTCCGTGGGGTCCGTGACCGCGCTGCGTGACGGCGTGGAGGTCTGCTTCCCCACCGCCGACGGCGCCGGGGCCTTCGCCTCCTGGGGGCAGAACGGCGCCGCGTGGCGGTACCTCGCCGAGCCCCGCCTCATGACCAACGAGCTGCTCGCCTCCGACGGCAACGCGGCCCTCACCTTCCGGGCGCTCGGGCACCGGCCGACGCTCGTGTGGTTCCTCCCCACCGAGGCGAGCGCTGGCGTCACCGACCGCGGGACCTCGCCGCTGCCGCCCTGGGCCGGACCGCTGGGTCTGGTCGCCGCGGGGGTGGCGCTCACGCTCGCGCTCCGGGGGCGCCACATGGGGCGCGTGGTCACCGAGCCGCTGCCCGTGGTCATCAAGCCAGGCGAGGCGGTCCGGGGCCGCGGGCGCCTCTACCGGCGTTCTCGGGCTGCAGCCCACGCGGCGGCGGCGCTGCGGGCCGGCACCGCGCGCCGCCTCGCCGCTCGCCTCGGCCTCAGCCGCTCGGCGGACGCCCGCACGGTCGTGGCGGCCGTCGCCGCCTCCTCCGGCCGCGAGCCGGACGCCGTCGGCGCACTGTTGTACGGTCCCGCCCCCATGACGAACGCTCACCTGGTGGACCTGTCCGCCGCACTGCAGCACCTGGAAAGTGAGGTCCACCAATGACCACCACACCCGCCCCCGGATCGCCGGCCCGCCGGCAGCTCACGGAGGTCCGGACCGAGATCGCCAAGGCGGTCGTCGGGCAGGACGCCGCCGTCACGGGCCTGGTGATCGCGCTCCTGTGCCAGGGCCACGTGCTGCTGGAGGGCGTGCCCGGCGTGGCCAAGACCCTCCTGGTGCGCGCACTGGCGGCGTCCCTCGACCTGCGGATGACGCGCATCCAGTTCACCCCGGACCTCATGCCGGGTGATGTCACCGGCTCGCTGGTCTACGACGCGAAGACAGCGGCGTTCTCCTTCCGCCCCGGGCCCGTGTTCACGAACCTGCTGCTGGCGGACGAGATCAACCGCACACCGCCCAAGACGCAGGCCTCCCTGCTCGAGGCGATGGAGGAGCGCCAGGTCTCTGCCGACGGCGTCAGCCGCCCGCTCCCCGAGCCCTTCATGGTGGTCGCCACCCAGAACCCGGTGGAGTACGAGGGCACCTACCCGCTCCCCGAGGCACAGCTGGACCGCTTCCTGCTCAAGCTCGTGCTCCCCATCCCCCAACGCCACGAGGAGGTGGAGGTGCTCAACCGCCACGCCGGGTCCTTCAACCCGCGCGACCTCGCGGGCGCGGGGCTGCGCGCGGTTGCCGGCGCGGCAGAGCTGGCCGCGGCCCGCGCCGAGGTGGCCTCCGTCCAGGTCGCCCCCGAGGTGCTGGGCTACATCGTGGACCTCGTGCGGATGACGCGAACCTCGCCGTCACTGTCGCTCGGGGTCTCCCCGCGCGGCGCCACCGCCCTGCTCGCCACGGCGCGCGCCTGGGCGTGGCTGTCCGGCCGCACCTTCGTCACGCCCGACGATGTCAAGGCCCTCGCCGTCCCCACGCTGCGCCACCGTGTCCAGTTGCGCCCCGAGGCGGAACTGGAGGGCGTCACCGCCGAGTCGGTGATCGGCACCGTGCTCGGCTCCGTCCCGGTGCCCCGCTAGTGTTCCTGACCGGCCGGGCGGTCGTGGTGACCGCACTCGGGGCCGTGGCGGTCCTGTTGCTGCCGCGGGCCGTCACCGCGCTGGCGTGGCTGGCCCTGGTCGCGGTGGTGTGCGCCGTGGACGCGGCGCTGGCCGCCAACCCGCGCGCCCTGGCCGTGGGGCGCACGACGACGCCGTCGGTCCGGCTCGGCGAGGCCGCCGAGTCCGTGCTCACCGTCACCAACGGCGGCTCCCGCACGGTGCGGGGCGTGGTGCGCGACGCCTGGGTGCCCTCGGCCGGCGCGCAGGACAACCGCCATCCGGTGACGATCCCCGCGCGGGAGCGCCGCCGGGTCCGCACGGCGCTGGCGCCCACCCGGCGCGGCCGGCGCACCGCCGACCTGGTGACGATCCGGTGCGCCGGGCCGCTGGGGCTCGCCGGACGGCAGGCCTCCCGCGACGTGCCCGGCAACCTCCTGGTGCTGCCGCCCTTCCACTCCCGCAAGCACC
>JADGOQ010000170.1 GCA_017882885.1 Actinomycetales bacterium
ACACCACCAGAGCCGCGGCCCCGACCGACGGCGCCCTCGGCGGCACCGTCCAAAGTGCGCGTGGGAAGGCGGTCTCCCAGTATGATTGCGTGACGAACTGCACAACCTGCCCGGAAGGAGCGAAATATGCGCGGCTCAGGCCTGATCTGGACGATTGTCGGAATCTTGGCGATCATTGCCCTGCTCATCTTCATCTTCCGGTAAGATGTATGGGGCAACCCACCGGGCGCCGGACTGTATCACTGGACGGCGGACCGCCCTCGTGACGGAGATGCCGGCCTAGTCCGGCCTAGTCCAGCATCTCCGTCACGAGGGCCGCGATCGCGGAACGCTCCGAACGCGTGAGGGTCACGTGCGCGAACAGGTCGTTGTTCTTGAGGGCCTCGATCACGGCCACAACGCCGTCGTGCCGCCCCACCCGCAGGTTGTCGCGCTGGGCGACGTCGTGCGTGAGCACCACCTTGGAGTTCTGCCCGATGCGGGAGAGGACCGTCAGCAGGACGTTGCGCTCCAGTGACTGGGCCTCGTCCACGATCACGAAGGCGTCGTGCAGCGAGCGCCCGCGGATGTGGGTGAGCGGCAGCACCTCGAGGAGCCCGCGCGCCATGACGTCGTCGACGACCTCCTGGGAGACCACCGAACCGAGCGTGTCGAACACCGCCTCGGCCCACGGGTTCATCTTCTCGGCCTCGCTGCCCGGCAGGTACCCGAGCTCCTGGCCACCCACCGCGAACAACGGCCGGAAGACCACCACCTTGCGGTGCTCCTGGCGCTCCAGCACGGCCTCGAGACCCGCACAGAGGGCGAGCGCGGACTTCCCCGTTCCCGCACGCCCCCCGAGTGAGACGATCCCGATGTTCGTGTCCAGGAGGTGGTCGATGGCCACGCGCTGCTCCGCCGAGCGGCCGCGCACGCCGAAGACCTCGCGGTCCCCGCGCACCACCGTGATGCGGCCGTCGCGGGTGATCCTCCCGAGCGCGGAGCCGCGCGGGGAGTGCATGATCACGCCCGTGTGGACGGGCTGGCCGGCGAGCTCGTCCGGGGTCGCGAGGTCCGCGATCACGAGGGCGGAGTCGCGCCACAGCGCCGACATCTCGGACTCCGTGAGCTGCGCGGTGGTCATGCCGGTCCACCCGGACTCGATGACCTGCTGGGCGCGGTACTCCTCGGCGTGGATGCCGAGCGCGGCGGCCTTCACGCGCATCGGGAGGTCCTTTGACACCACCGTGACCGCCTGGCCCTCCGCGGCGAGGTTGGCCGCGACGGCGAGGATGCGGGTGTCGTTGTCCCCGAGACGCATGCCGGACGGCAGCGTGTTCTCGTTGCTGTGGTTGAGTTCCACGCGGACGGTGCCGCCATCGGTTCCCACCGGGATCGGGTGGTCGAGGCGGCCGTGGGTCACCCGGAGATCGTCCAGCATGCGCAGCGCGCTGCGGGCGAAGTAGCCCAGCTCGCTGTGGTGGCGCTTGGCCTCCAGTTCGGTGATCACCACCACCGGGAGGACGATGTCGTGCTCGGCGAACCGGAGGATCGCGTGGGGATCGGAGAGCAGTACCGAGGTGTCCAGCACGTACGTCCGAAGCGGTGTCCCCGTGGGTTCCACCAGTTCCTGTGCCTTCAGTTGCGAAGTCACGTGGGCCTCCTCGTGGCGCCTCAGCGCCGTTGGCGTTGTGGTCACTGCCCACACTACGTACCCGACCCCCGCGCTCGGGTGAGGCGCGCCCGACACGCCGTCGCCACCGCCGCGCACGCCGTCGCCACGGAAACGTGGGATCGCGGGTTCACGGGCGGCCGAAGGGGCCACAATGGTGCCTGACAGCTGACAGGCCGCGGGCACCCGCGGCGAACGGAAGGAGGGGCGCACATGCCGGCACCCCAACTCCGCGGCACGTTGCGACTCCCGGCCGACAAGTCGATCGCGCACCGCGCCCTCCTCTTCAACGCGATGGGCCGCGGCAGCGCCGAGGTCTCGATGCACCGCCCGGGCGCCGACGTGCGCTCCACCGCCGCCGCGCTCGCCGACCTCGGCGCGCTGGCCACCGTGGACGGCGACCCCGACGACGGGACACCCGTGCGTCACCGCGTCACCGGGGGCGCCACCGCGCACCACGCCGCGCTGCCCGGGACCGCGGACGTCGCGCTGGACTGCGGCAACTCGGGCACGCTCATGCGCCTTCTCGCCGGCGCCGCCACCACCCGGGCCGGGCGTACCGTGCTGGTGGGCGACGACTCGCTTTCGTCCCGCCCCATGGAGCGCATCGCCGAGCCGTTGCGGGCCATGGGCGCGAGCATCACGACGGCGAACGGCCACGCCCCCGTCACCGTCGCCGGCGGCGCTCCGCTGACGCCCACCACGCACCTCTTGCGCGTGGCCTCCGCCCAGGTGCTCGGCGCCCTCACGCTGGCCGCCGCGGCCGCCGACGGCGTCACCGAGGTCACCACCCCGGGACCCACCCGCGACCACACCGAGCGCCTGCTCGCCTTCCTGGGCGCGCGGGTCGAGCGGGCAGGGCACACCACGACGATCCACGGGCCGGCGATCTGGGACTGCCGGGACATCGACGTGCCCGCGGACCCGTCCGCCGCCGCCTTCTGGCTGGTGGCGGGAGCCCTGCACCCGGACGCGGACATCACGCTGGACCACGTCGGACTCAACCCCACGCGGATCGGCGTCATCCGGGTGCTGGAGCGCATGGGCGCCCGGATCGAGGTCACGCCGGCCGATGCCGCGGGGCCGGAACCGGCCGGGACGATCCGCGTCCGGTCGGGCGAGCGGCTGCACGCCGTCGACCTCGGGCCGGACGACGTCGCCGACGTGATCGACGAACTCCCGGTCCTCGCCGTCGCGATGGCGGGCGCCGCTGGCACCTCGACGGTGACCGGCGCCTCCGAGCTGCGGGTGAAGGAGTCCGACCGCATCGCCCTGACGGTCGCGGGGCTCCAGGCGATCGGCGTGGCGGCCGAGGAACTCCCCGACGGCTGGCGCATCACGGGCGCGCCCGTCCGGACCACCGCCTCGGGCGGGAGCGCGCTCGTCATCACCGGCGCTGACCACCGCATCGCCATGGCCTTCGCCATCGCGGACCTGGTCGGCGTTGGGACCACCGACTGCGACGTCGATGACCCGGCGTGCGCCGACGTCTCCTATCCCGGCTTCTTCGACGACATGGGACGGTTGCTGTGAAAACCTTCGAACTCTTCGGCCACCACATCTCCTACTCGGCCTCGCCGCTCATCCACCGCGCCGCGCTCCGATCGCTCGGCCTCCTGGATGACTACGACTACGTCGTCACCGACGTCAGCCCGGTGGACCTCCCCCACGAGATCGAACGCTTCCGCGCCTCGGGGGCGGGTGCGAACGTCACGGCGCCCCACAAGCGCATGGCCGCCGAGGCGTGCGACGAGCTGACCGACGACGCCCGGCTCTCCCGGGCCGCCAACACCATCGTCCGCACGGGCAGGCACCTGACCGGGCACAACACGGACCTGCCCGCCATCGCGGACGAGATCCGCTCGCTGTGCCCCGACGGCGTGCACCGCGCCGTCGTGCTCGGCAACGGCGGCGCCTCGCACGCGGTCCAGCTCGCCCTCTTCCGGATGGACGCGGCCGTGACCGTGGCGCAGCGGCGGGACGGGTCGATCCGCGACGTCGGCAGCCTGCTGCGCGGCGCGAACCTGCTGGTGAACGCCACCCCCGTGGGGACGGAGTCCGACCAGAGCCCGGTCGAACCCGAGGACCTGAGTCCCCACGCCGCGGTGCTGGACCTCGTCTACCGCCCCACGCCCTCCGCCCTGGTGCGGGCCGCGCGCGAGATCGGTGCCCCCGCGCGCAACGGCGCCGGACTGCTCGTGGGCCAGGCGTGGCGCTCCCTCGCGCTCTGGCTGGCGCAGGACGGTATCGAGGTGGGCCCGGAGCTCGCCGAGCCCATGCTGGCCGCGCTGCTCGAAGACCTGGGCGCGGCTGATGTCTGACGTCGTGCTGGTGGGCCTGCCGGGGGCGGGGAAGTCCTCCGTGGGCCGCCTCCTCGCCGCCGCCACCGGCCGCCGCTTCCTCGACCTCGACGACGAGTTCGAGCGCGTCCACCGGGTCTCCGCGGCCGGTTTCATCGAGGCACATGGCGAGCCGGCGTTCCGCGCGGCGGAGGCCGCCGTCACCCGCGCGGCCGCGTCCCTCCACGACACGGTGATCTCCACGGGCGGCGGCTCGGTGATCGACCCCATCTCCCGGTGGATGCTGTGGCACTCCGGCCCCGTGATCTGGCTGGACGCGCCCGACCACGTGCTGGGCGCCCGGCTCGCCGGCCACCACATCCCCCGCCCCCTCGCGAAGGACGACGAGCAGCTCGCCACCCGGCGGGGCGAGCGCACCGCCTTCTACCGGGCCGCGGACCTCACGATCTCGGGTGACATGGACGCGCGTCGCGCGGCGGACGTGGCTCTCGACTGGCTGCGCGCCAACGACCACAACGCCCCGGCCGCACGGCGGCTCTTCGACACCACCGTCCGCCGGGACCACCCGATGGGCCCACCCACCGCGCGCATCGTCCTGGGCGACCACCTCTCCCCGGAGAGCCTCGCCCACCTGGTGGCCGACTACTCCACGGGCGTCCCCGTGGTGGTGGTGGACCAGAACGTGATGGTCGCGCAGCCCCACGTCGTGGGCGCCTTCCCGGCGGGCCGCCGCCTCCTCATCGACGCCGGGGAGACCAACAAGCGCCTCGCCAGCGCGGAGGCCATGCTCGAGTTCGCCGCCGAGTGCCGCGCCGAGCGCGGTGACGCCTGGGTGGCCATCGGGGGCGGCACGACGGGAGACCTGGTCGGTACCGCGGCGGCGCTCTACATGCGCGGCGCGCCCCTCATCCAGGTGCCCACCACCTGGCTCGCCATGGCCGACGCCGCCATCGGCGGCAAGGTGGCCGTGGACCTCTCCGCGGCCAAGAACACCGCCGGGGCGTTCTGGCCGCCGGTCGCGGTGGTCGGGGACGTGGCCACGCTCTCCACCCTCAGCCGCGCCCGCCTCCTCGACGGCATGGGCGAGTCCCTGAAGTGCGGCATCATCGGCGACCCGTGGCTCTGGGAGCTCGTCAAGACCTCCGGCAACGCCGCGCTCGCGGACGGCCCCGACGCGGACCTCGCCGCCCGCTACGCGATGGTGGAGCGCGCCGCGCTGCTGAAGCTCGGGATCGTGGACCGCGACCCCTTCGAGAACGGCGAGCGGCGCACCCTCAACCTCGGGCACACCATCGGCCACGCGCTCGAGATCGAGTCGCGCTACGCCCTCCCCCACGGCCAGGCAGTGGTCCTCGGCACGCGCGCGGTGGCGCACATGGCGGTCGCGCGCGGCGCCGACCCCGACCTCGCGGCGGAGATCGACGACGTCGTCGCGGGCCTCGGCTTCGCCACCCACCGCGCGTTCGACCCGGCAGTCGTCACGCGGGCCCTCAGCGGAGACAAGAAGGTGCGGGCGGGCCGGCTGCGCTGGATCCTCCCCGAGGCGATCGGGCGGGTGGCGGAGGTGGACGACGTCACCGAGGCGGAGATCACCGCCGCGCTCGAGCACATCCGGGTGGCGTGATGCGCATCCTGCTGCTGAACGGCCCGAACCTCGGGAGGCTGGGCGCACGCCAACCCGAGATCTACGGCTCCACCACCCTCGCGCAGATCGTGGCGGCCGCCGCGGACCGGGCGTCGGCGGCCGGACACGCGCTCGCCGCGTTCCAGACAAACCACGAGGGCCGCATGATCGACCGCATCGAGGAGCGGGACTACGACGCCGTCGTCATCAACCCCGGCGCCTGGACCCACTACTCCTACGCGCTGCGCGACGCGCTCGCGGCCTGCGACGTCCCCGTGGTGGAGGTGCACATCTCGGACGTGAACGCCCGCGAGGACTTCCGCCGCATCAACGTGCTGGACGGGGTGGTGGCGCACTCCGTGATCGGCCGGGGCTGGCGGGGCTACCTCGACGCCGTCGACTGGCTGGCCGCGAACGCCACCTGACCGGCGCCTACTTGCCGAGACGTCGCTCGCGCTGGCCATAGTCGCGCAGGGCGCGCAGGAAGTCCACCCGCCGGAAATCCGGCCAATAGGTCTCGCAGAAGTAGAACTCGGAGTGCACGGACTGCCACAGCAGGAACCCGCTGATCCGCTGCTCACCTGACGTGCGGATGATGAGCTCCGGGTCCGGCTGGCCCGCGGTGTAGAGGTGGTCCGTGATGTCGTCCACCGAGAGGACGTTGGCCGCCTCCTCGATGGTGTAGCCCTTCGCGGCCTTCTCGCGGAGCAGCGCCCGGACGGCGTCCGTGATCTCGTGCCGCCCGCCGTAGCCGATCGCCACATTGACGTCCAGCCCCTTCCGGACGCGCTTCGCGTTGCGCGCCTCGGCGGCGGAGAGCCGGGCGGCGACGTCGGGCGGCAGCAGGTCCAGCGCCCCGACGAGGTGGACGCGCCAGCGGCCGTCGTCGGCGAGCTTGTCGATGGCCGTGCAGATGATCTCGAGGAGCTCGGCGACCTCCTCGGGGTCCCGGCCCAGGTTCTCCGTGGAGAGCATCCACAGCGTGACGCGCTCGATGCCCACATCGGCCGACCACTTCAGCAGCTCGGTGATGTTGTCCGCGCCCTTGCGGTGGCCGTGGGCGGCCGGCTCGCCCAATGCGGCGGCCCAGCGGCGGTTGCCGTCGAGCATCACGGCGACGTGCCTGGGCAGGCGCGCGGGGTCCAGGTTGCGGGCCAGCCGGCGTTCGTAGAGGTTGTACAGCACACCGCTGCCCACGTGCCCTCCTTCGC
>JADGOQ010000171.1 GCA_017882885.1 Actinomycetales bacterium
CGGGTCTAGCGCTTCGCGGCCAGCGATACCCACATGCGATACACCCCGTGGGCGGTGTATCGCATGTTGCGTCTTTGAACCACCGAAAGCCCCTCAAGTCGCTACTTTGGGCCCCTCCTGGCGCCATCTAGCGATACGGTCGGGTGAGCCGGGCCGGGAGCGTATCGCCAGTGGGTGTATCGCTAGATGGCGCATCGAGCCGCGGGACCCACCCCCGGGCTGGGGAAACGCGCCCTGGTACCCCCCGGGGCAGAAGTGCCCCGCTGGCTACTTCTTGCCGGACTTGCCCTTCTTCCGGTCCTTCTTCTTGCCCTTCCCGCCGGACTGGGCCTCGGCGGCGGGTGCGGGCTGTCCACCCGACGCGGGCTGGTCACCCTCGGCGGTCGCGGCGACGGTGTCCTCCTGTGCGACGTCGTCGCCCCAGGCCACCTCGGGGGAGGCGCCCCCGTTGGCGTCCACGGCCGCGAGTTCGTTGACCTCCCGGACGTCGTCGGCGTGGGCCGCGGTCTCTTCGTGGACTTCCTCGGCCTCCGTGGCGGCGGACTCCGCCGCCTTCACCAGGGTCGCGGGGTCCATGGTGGCGGCCAGCCGGCGCTTCTGGTCCTCCACCTGCCACGGCACCGTGGGCCACGTGAGCTCCAGTGAGGCGAGCGCCTGTGCCAGCAGTTCGGTGACCGCGACCCGGGCGTACCACTTGTTGTCCGCGGGAATGACGTGCCACGGGGCGTAGTGGGTGGAGGTGTTGACGAGCATGACCTGGTACGCGGCCTGGTAGTCGTCCCACTTGGAGCGGGTGTCCACGTCACCGGGGTTGAACTTCCAGTTCTTGTTCGGGCGGTCGAGGCGCTCCATGAGGCGCAGGCCCTGCTCCTCACGGGACACCATGAGTGCCACCTTGACGATCACGGTGCCGCCGTCCACGACCTGCTTCTCGAAGCGGTTGATCTCGTCGAAGCGCTTGTCCCAGTCCACGTCCGCCAGGTGGTTCACCCGGACGACGAGCACGTCCTCGTAGTGGGACCGGTCGAAGATGCCCACCTTCCCCGGAGTGGGGAGGGAGCGGCGGACCCGCCAGAGGTAGTGGTGCCGGAGCTCCTCGGCGGTGGGCGCGCCGAACGAGCGCAGTGCCAGGCCCTGCGGGTCCATCAACCCCGCGACGTGCCGGATGATGCCGCCCTTGCCGGCGGTGTCGAGGCCCTGCACTACGAGGAGCACCGAGCGGGTGCCGCCGCCCGCGCGGGCCTGCGCGAAGAGGCGTTCCTGCATCTCGGAGAGCAGTTCGCCGCGCTGCAGGCGGAACGCGTCCGCGGCGTCGTCGTCCCCGGTCCAGCCGGGTGTGGCGGCTCGGTCGAGGCTGCTGAGGTCGAAGGTCGGGCCCACCAGCAGCAGGTCACCGGGATCCGTGGCCCAGATCGTGGCACCTGAGCCGTCCTTGCCGGAGTTCTTCTTGCCGTTCGAGCTGTTCTTGCTGGTGGCCACGGGGGACTCCCTTCCTCTGCACACGAACCTAGCCCACCGGAGGGCCGGGCGTGCCGCGTCAGACGGTGAGCGCCGCCAAGTACACGGCAACCAGGTGGCACACGTAGCCGATCACGGTCCCGGTGTGGAAGATCTCGTGGAAGCCGAAGTACGCGGGGGAGGGGTTGGGGCGCTTGAAGCCGTACACCACGGCGCCCAGGGTGTAGGCGATCCCGCCGGCGGCGACGAGCGCAACGATGGCGGGCCCGCCGGAGCGCCAGAAGTCGGGGATGAACCACACGGCCACCCAGCCGAGCGCGACGTAGAGCGGGACGTACAGCCAGCGCGGCGCCGAGAGCCAGAACACCCGCAGGAGGATGCCGACGAGCGCACCCGCCCAGACCACCGCGAGTAGGACGATCGCGGTCGAGCGTTCGAGGAGCATCCACGCGAGCGGGGTGTAGGTGCCCGCGATCAGCAGGAAGATGTTGGAATGGTCGAGGCGCCGGAGCACGGCTGCCGTCGTCGGCGACCACGTGCCGCGGTGGTACACCGCCGACGTCCCGAACAGCACCAGGCTGGAGGCCACGAAGACGGCACTCGCCCAGCGGTCCCCGGCCGGGGTGAGGGCGATCAGGACGATGCCCGCGATGAGCGCGATGGGCGTCGTGGCCACGTGGATCCAGCCACGCAGCTTGGGCTTGACGTTCGCCACCACGCGCCCCGCGGCGCCCTCCAGCCGGTCGAAGGCCTGGTCAACCGTCTCGTGTGCGTTCCCGACGGCGTCGCGCGCGCTGTCGACGACGTCGCGGGCCTGCTGCTGGCCGCTCCTCGACCTCCGGGTGTGCCCCGAGTGTGTCACTGCGCTCTCCTTCGTCCGCCACACGTGCCGCGCTGCGCCGAACGGCGCGAACCTACGGTTGCGTAACTTACGTAATCGTAAGCCCTCAGCACCCCATCCGGCCAGACCTGGTGCGGTGACGCCAGCCACTGCCCGTGGTACGGCCCCGGTCCCGCCCTCCCGCCGGCGGCGTTCGCGGTAGCGTGTGTGCGGAAGCCGCAGCGAAGGAGGGCACGTGGGC
>JADGOQ010000172.1 GCA_017882885.1 Actinomycetales bacterium
GAACGGGTTGCACGCCTCGCGGGCCTGGAAGAAGACGTCCGGGTTCTGCGCGCTGCCGCGCAGCACGGGGTGATCCGGGTCGAGACCGCGCGCCCGATGGGCGCTGACGGCAGCTGGATCGATCATCGCCGCGAGGTCGTCGGCCGACGGCGGATGGATCGTGCCGAGCTCGTGGCTCGTGCGGAAGCCGTCGAAGAAGTGCAGGAACGGCACCCGCGAGCGCAGCGTGGCCATCTGGGAGATGGCGGCCAGATCGTGGCACTCCTGGACACTCGCAGAGCACAGCAGGGCGAAACCGGTCTGGCGGACCCCCATGACGTCCTGATGGTCCCCGAAGATGCTGAGGCCCTGGGCGGCGAGCGACCGCGCGGCGACGTGGAGCACCGTGCTGGTGAGCTCGCCGGCGATCTTGTACATGTTCGGGATCATCAGGAGCAGGCCCTGGGACGACGTGAAGGTGGTGCTCAGCGCCCCACCCTGGAGTGCGCCGTGGAGGGCGCCCGCCGCGCCGCCCTCGGACTGCATCTCGACCACGGTGGGCACGGTGCCGTAGATGTTGGGCCGGCCCTTCGCCGCCCACTCGTCGGCCAACTCCGCCATCGTGGAACTCGGAGTGATCGGGTAGATCGAGCACAGCTCGTTGAGGCGGTAGGCGACCGAGGCGGCCGCCTCGTTGCCGTCGATGATCGACTTGGTCATGGTGTCTCTCCTCAGCGTTCCGCGATCATCTCGATGGCATGGACCGGGCACTGCTCGAAGCAGGTGGCGCAGCCGGTGCACTTCTCGTAGTCGAAGCGATAGCGGCGGCCCTTGCCGAGCTTGATGACCGCGTCCTCCGGGCAGGCGCCGAGGCAGCCGTCGCACTCGATGCAGTTGCCGCAGGAGAGGCAACGGCCGGCCTCCACGTGGGCCTGTGTCGCATCCAGGCCACCGACGATCTCGTCGAAGTCCGTGAGGCGGGTCGCGGGCTCGAGCTCGGGTTGGGTGGTGAGCATGCTGTCGCCGAAGTACCAGACGTTGAGCGTGTCGAAAGTGGCGACCGGGTGTTTCACGCCCTCCGCCGCCGGGCGCGAGGCCAGCCACGCATCGATCTGCCGCGCGGCGCGCTTGCCGTGCCCCACCCCCACGGTCACCGTGCGCTCGGAGGGAACGGCGTCGCCGCCCGCGAAGATCCCGGGGACCTCAGTCATGAGCGTCCGGGGATCGACCTTGACGACGTCGTGGTCGAACCGCATGCCCGGGATCTTGCGCAGGAACCCGGAGTCGGACTCCTGGCCGAGCGCCAGGATGACGGTGTCGGCCTCCAAGTGCTCGAACGTGCCCGTCCCGCGAGGCACGCCGTTCTCATCCAGTTCCATGACCTCAACCGTGAGGTCCGACTCGTCCACCGACGAGATGGTGCGCAGCCAGTTCATCGTGACGCCCTCCGCAACGGCCTCCTCGCGCTCCTCGGCGTGGGCCGGCATCTGCTCGAGGGTGCGGCGGTAGACGATGATCGACTCCTCGGCACCCAACCGGCGGGCGACGCGGGCGGCGTCCATGGCGGTGTTGCCGCCGCCGTAGACAGCGACCCTGGCGCCCAGCTCCGGCCGTTCCCCGGAGGCAACGTCACGCAGGAAGGTGACGGCGTCGAGGATCCGCGACGCGTCGCGGTTGGGGATGTCCACCCGGCGGGACAGGTGGGCGCCGATCGCGACGAACACGGCGTCGAATCGCCCCTCGGCCTGCTCCTCCAGGAGGTCGGAGATCATGTGATCGGACGTGATCGTGACGCCCAGCCCGGTCACCCGGGCGATCTCCGCGTCCAGGACGTCGCGGGGCAGGCGGTACTCGGGGATACCGTAGCGCATCATGCCGCCCGGCAGCGGTGCGCCGTCCCGGATCTCCACCTCGTGCCCGAGTTGCGCCAGCTGGTACGCGGCCGACAGTCCGGAGGGCCCGGCGCCGACGACGAGCACCCGGCGCCCCGACGTGTGGCGCGGCTTGGTGAACTGCCAACCCTTCGAGATCGCCAGGTCCCCGAGATAGCGTTCGACCGCGTGGATGGACACGGCGCCATCCAGCTCCTTGCGGTTGCAGGCGGTCTCGCACGGGTGGTAGCAGACGCGGCCGTGGATGGCGGGGAACGGGTTGTTGCGCACGAGCTCCCGCCAGGCCGACTCGTCCTCGTTCGCCTTGACCAGCCGCAGCCACTCCTGGATGTTCTCCCCGGCGGGGCACCGCTCATTGCACGGCGGCAGCAGGTCCACGTACACCGGCATCCGTGACCGGACCGGCCCGGCCCTGCCCACCTCCTGGGAGAGGTCGGGGAGCTCCGTCATGTCACGGCGACTGGGAAACATCATCGTCCTTCGTCCTTCATTGGAGACCAGGAACGCACGCGGCGAATTCCCTTCACTCTACGCCGCGCCACCCGCGTCCGCCCAGCACCTCGGCCGAGGTCCGCAGGGTGATCTGCGGCGGGTACAACGCCATGACGTCGAGCGCCGCCCGGTGGTTCTCCGGCGTCGAGCCCGCGCAGGCGTCCGTCACCACGGTCAGCGTGGCGCCGGCGTCGGCGGCCGGGAGCGCCGTCGAGATCACGCAGCAGTCCGTGGAGACGCCCGTGAGGACGAGACTGGGAGTGGGACCGGTGATGTCGACGAGCGCGCCCCACTTGCCGAACGTCGTCGCCGTCACGCGGTGCGAGCCGATGTCCGCAAGTTCGTCGACGACGTCGAACAGCGGGTGGTCCGCCGGGTGGTCGGCGAAGGGCCAGGCCGCCATGTAGGCGGCCCACGAGCCGACCCGGGCGGCGGGTGCCACCCACCGCGTCACGATCACGCGGTCCCCGAACGCCGCCGCGAGGCGGCGGACGGGGGCGACGACGTCGGGCCACATCGGGGAGCACCACGCCGAATCGGGGGCGGCGAAGATCCGCTGGGGATCGATGACCACCAGCCAGGGCGACGACGTCACGCCCGGCCCTCCTGCCGGGCGACCGCGCCGCGCCGGGCGACCCATGTCACCAGGAAGCCGAGCAGGAGGGCGGCGAACACGCCGAGGTTGGCCCACGCCCAGTCGCCGTCACGGCCGCCGAGCCCGAGCGGGCCCAGCAGGTAGCCCTGCCAGTTGTTCCACGCGGCGTCCTCGGCGAACGAGTTGATGACCAGGCCCCATCCGATGACCGAGGCGACCACCATCGTCCCGATCGAGGTCCAGTCCCACGCGCCGTAGATCCCCTTGGTGTCGAAGAGCGCGAGTTCGTCATACTCGCGCTTGCGCAGCGCGATGTCGGCGATCATGATGCCCGCCCACGCGGCGAGGGGGACGCCGAGGGTGATGAGGAAGGACTGGAACGGTCCGAGGAAGTTCTCCGCGAAGAACACCACCCACACGGTGCCGAGGGTGAGGATGACGCCGTCGATGAAGGCCGCTGCCGGCCGGGGGATCCGCACCCCCAGGCTGAGCAGGGTGAGGCCGGAGGAGTAGATGCCCAGAACCGCGCCCGAGATGAGGGCGAGGACGGCGGTGACGAGGAAGGGGAACAGGAACCAGGTGGGCAGCACGGATGCCAGGGTGCCGATCGGGTCGTAGGCGATGCCCTCCTGCAGGTCCGGGCGCGACCCGGCGAGGAGCAGTCCGTAGATCACCAGGATGACGGGCGCGACTGCGCCGCCGAACGTGTTCCAGAACACGATCCTCGCGCCGGACGCCCCACGCGACTGGTAGCGCGACCAGTCGGCCGCGATGTTGATCCAGCCCAGGCCGAAGCCGGTCATCACCATGACGAGGGCACCGATGACGCCCTGCATCGATCCGGCGGGGATGCCCGCGACGGCGGTCCAGTCGATCTCGCCGAAGGTGAGCGCCATGTAGAGGATCGTCATCGCGCCGGTGGCCCACGTCAGGATGGACTGCAACTTCATGATGATGTGGTAGCCCGCCACGGACGCGAGCACGATGGCCGTGGCGGTGAACCCGGCGGCGAGGATCTTGGTGAGGGTTCCCCCGCCCCAGCCGAGCTGGTCGAAGACGGTGGCGGTGGCCAGGGTGGCCATGATGGCGAGGAAGGTCTCCCACCCGATCGAGACGAACCACGAGACGTATCCGGGCACCCGCTGGCCGGTGACGCCGAAGGCCGCCCGCGAGAGCACCATGGTTGGCGCGGAGCCGCGCTTGCCGGCGATCGCGATGATGCCGCACAGCGCGAAGGAAACGGTGATGCCGATGAGCGCGACGAAAAACGACTGCCAGAAGGAGATCCCGAAGCCGTACACGAACGCCGCGTAGCTGATGCCGAACACGGACACGTTGGCCGCGAACCACGGCCAGAAGAGGTCGGAGGGTTTCGCCGCCCGCTCGGACTCGTCGATGATCTCGATGCCGTTCATCTCGATCTGGGTCCGGCGCTGCCCCGCGTCAAGAGTGTGCATGGTCTCGCTCATGGGACCAACTGTGGCACCCGGCGACCCACGCGTCGACGGCAATGCCGGCGAGCCCTCGGCCTGCGGTTCGTCAGGCCGTGCGGCCGAACCTGACGCGCCATGCCTCGGGGCCGCGCTCCAGGTACTCGACGCTGAACGCGCCGTCGTACCGCTCGGCCACCTGCGCGATGAGGGGCACCGGGTCGTGGGGGGCCACGACGACGACGCCGTAGCCGGGGGCGATCGAGTCGAGCGAGCCGAAGATCGCGCCGTGGCGAATCGTCGGGGGGATCTCGCGCGCGTCCAGGACCGGATCCGCGACGGCGGAGCGCCCGCAGTCGCACCCGTCGCCGGCGCGCGTGGTGGTGCCCAGGGTGATGTTCGACTTGACCATGGGTGCAATCTACAGGACACGCCGGGAGCGCTCCGCGGGGAGCGGGCAGATCGCCGGTAGAACAAAAGGTGAGGCCGGGACCAAATAGGTTTTGGTCCCGGCCCCGATTGCCCGGAGCTGAACGCCTCCGAACGACGGTCGGCGCGCCTCGCCTGCGCGCCCGTTCAGGCACGTCCCGCAGGATGAACCCGCAGGTCAGAGCGTCGTTTGCCGTCCGTACATCCCCTCGAAAGGGGGTGTACGGACAGTGTGGCCGAACTCCCACCCCCGTGCAAGCGGTAGGCAGAAACTACACCATTGGAATTCAAAGTCGACGGCGTGTCCCGCTGGACACGCCGTGATTCGGGCCTTCGCCGCTGCCGCCCCTGCGTCGCCGAGCCGACGTGCCGAGCCGCTGGCATGATGTGCGGATGGAACTGATGCAGGTGGCGCAACACGCCACGGATCTCGACCGTGCCGAGACCTTCTACACCAGGCTCCTCGGTGTTCCCGCCGCCGCGCGGTTCGATCCTCCCGGCCTGCTCTTCTTCCGCCTCGGAGCGGTCCGGCTCCTCCTGGACCGGAATGCGCCGAGCAGTCTCATCTACCTCCGCGTGGACGACTTCCACAGCACCGTCACGCGGCTTCGGGCCGACGGCGGCGTGCTCGAGGGCGAGCCCCACGTCATCTTCCGCCACACCGACAACACCCTCGGGCCCGCGGGCCATGACGAGTGGCACGCCTTCCTGCGCGACCCGGAGAGGAACCTCATCGCCCTTGTCGGCATGGTCCCGCCGGCCTGAGCGGGCGCGCGGCGCGAGTGTCCACCCGGAACGACGGGAGGGCCGCCCGTCCGTGGACAGGCGGCCCTCCCGAGGCTCGGTTCAGGCCCCGAACCACTCCGTGACGCGGTCCGCGATCGCCTTCTCGAAGAAGTCGTCGTCGTGGCGGGCGCGCAACCACTGGGCGAAACTGCCCCCTGCGGCGGCGTCGACCTCGGCGCGGCAGGCCGCCGTCTCGGTGACGGCCCGGTAGAGCATCTGCTCGGTCTCCTGGGGCGTGCGGTAGATGAACGGGTACCCGGCCGGCAGGATGGCCCGCACCCAGGGACGCTCCGGGAACACCCCGATCGCGCCGGCGACGAGCGCCTCGATGTACTCCAGCCCGTAGGACTCCTCCTGGGCGGTGGCCAGGAAGGCGGTGGTGTGGGCCAGCGCCTCCCAGTAGCTCTCCCGGGTGGCCGTCAGCGGACCCACCCACGCCCAGTTCTTCCGCGACATCCGCATGGCCATCTCGGAGATGAGGTGCGACTCGTGAAGCCGCATCTCGACCGTGATCGGCGTGCGCGCGTGCACCCGCTCGACGACGTCGTAGAACACCTGCGGGCGCTTGCGCTCGGAGAGGTAGATCGCCGGGTAGAGCACCACCGGGACCGTCGGCTCTCGCCGGGGCTGGACATGCTCGAGCCGGATGCCGAGGTTGACCCAGGCGATCCGTGCCTTGGACGCGATCGCGGGGATCGTCCAGGCCGAGACGATCTCGCGCACCATGCTGGCGGTGCGTTCCGAGTTCGCGAAGGTCGGGAAGAGCGCGCAGGAGAGCGCGAGGGAGGTCCGCTCCACCACGTGGTGGTACCGCGAGGTGTCCCACCACACGAAGTTCATCACGCGGGGTTCGGCGTAGTTCGCGTGCAGCGTCTGCCAGACCCCGAGCGAGTCCACGACGTCCATGTTGATCACCACGGTGGTGGCGTCGCTGATGAACTCGAGCGGGATCAGCTCGAACCCGTCGCACTGGCGGGGGCCGGGGCCCACCACCTGCGCGCCGGGAAACACCCGGAGCAGGCGGCGGACCAGCGTGGCGCCCGCGTCGTGACCGCCGACGTGGCCCTCGGCGTCGACCTGGACGGCGCCGTACTTGATTGCGATCTTCATCGTGCATCTCCTCTCGGGGTGGCGAGGACGGGATTGCCGGCACCGGAGCCCATCTCCCGCCGGGCGCTGTGGGCGCCACCGGCGTAACCGAAGTCGGCGTCGTCAGGCTCGGGCGGAAGCTGCATGACCTCGTCGTCCGTGAGGTTCGTGTCGATCCGCATCCCGTAGAAGGAGCGGTACACGAAGAAGCAGGTGACCAGCAGGAAGACCACGGAGAGCGCGAGCACGAGCGTCGAGAATCCCTGGTTGGTCAGGTTGACCGCGAGCTCGACGGCCAGCAGCCCGAACAGGGTGGTGAACTTGATGACCGGGTTCAGTGCCACGGAGGAGGTGTCCTTGTAGGGGTCACCCACCGTGTCGCCGACGATGGTGGCGTCGTGCAGCGCCGTTCCCTTGGCGTGCAGGTCGGTCTCCACGATCTTCTTCGCGTTGTCCCAGGCCCCGCCGGCGTTCGCCATGAAGATGGCCTGGTAGAGGCCGAAGATCGCGATCGAGATCAGGTAGCCCACGAAGAAGAAGGGCTCCAGGAACGCGAACGCGAGGGTCGCGAAGAACACCCCGAGGAACATGTTGAGCATGCCCTTCTGGGCGTACTGGGTGCAGATCTCCACCACGCGGCGGGAGTCCTCGGCGGACGCCTTGGTGACGCCGTCGAGCTTGATGTTGTCCTTGATGAACTCGACCGCGCGGTAGGAGCCGGTCGTGACGGCCTGGATGGAGGCGCCGGTGAACCAGTAGATCACCGCGCCGCCCGAGATCAGGCCGAGGAGGAACGGCGGATGCATCAGGGAGAGGTTCTCGAGTCCGGTCTGCAGTCCGTCCGTGAGGAGAACGATGATCGAGAAGATCATCGTGGTGGCTCCCACGACGGCGGTCCCGATGAGCACGGGCTTGGCGGTCGCCTTGAAGGTGTTGCCGGCGCCGTCGTTCTCCTCGAGCATCAGCTTGGCCTTGTCCCACTGGACGTCGAAGCCGAAGTCCCGGTGCAGCTCGTTGTCGATGTCCGGGACGTCCTCGATCTGGGAGAGCTCGTACACGCTCTGGGCGTTGTCCGTCACGGGTCCGTAGGAGTCCACCGCGATCGTCACGGGGCCCATGCTCAGGAACCCGAAGGCCACCAGTCCGAAGGAGAACACCGCCGGGGCCATCATGATCGAGTCGAGCCCGGTCTCGCTGATCAGGTAGGCGCCGCCCATGAGGCCGATGATCGCCCCCCCGAGCCAGAACCCGGAGAAGTTGCCCGCCACCAGGCCGGAGAGGATGTTGAGCGAGGCGCCACCCTGGCGCGAACTCTTGACCACCTCGTGGACGTGGCGGCTCTTGGTGGACGTGAAGGCCTTGACGAGCTCGGGGATGAGCGCGCCGGCCACCGTGCCGAGCGAGATGATCGTCGCGAGCTTCCACCAGAACTCGGCGGTCGCGCCCTGGCCGAGCAGCGCCCAGGTCGTCGCAAAGGTGGCAACGATGGAGACGGCCGAGGTGAGCCACACCAGGCTGGAGAGCGGCTTCTCGAAGTCCATTCGGTCCGCGTCCTCGTAGCGGGCGTTGGTCACGGCGGCGTTGGCCAGGTAGGAGGCGCCCGAGGCGATGACCATGATGGCGCGCACCACGAAGAGCCACACGAGCAGGGTTGCCTGCACCGCCGGCTCGTCGACGGCGAGGATCACGAACGTGATGAGGGCGACGCCGGTGACGCCGTACGTCTCGAAGCCGTCCGCCGACGGGCCCACCGAGTCACCCGCGTTGTCGCCGGTGCAGTCCGCGATGACGCCCGGGTTCCGCGCGTCGTCCTCCTTGATGTGGAAGGCGATCTTCATGAGGTCGGAACCGATGTCCGCGATCTTCGTGAAGATGCCACCGGCGATGCGCAGCGCCGAGGCACCGAGCGACTCGCCGATTGCGAACCCGATGAAGCACGCCCCGGCGAGGTTCCCCGGGATCAGCAGCAGGATCAGCAACATGATGGTCAGCTCGATCGAGATGAGCACCATGCCGATCGACATGCCGGACTTCATGGGGATGGAGTGCACCGGGAGGGGTCGGCCCCGCAGCGACGCGAACGCGGTGCGGGAGTTGGCGAAGGTGTTGATGCGGATGCCGTACCAGGCCACCGCGTAGGAGCCCGCCATGCCCAGCAGGGAGAAGCCCACGATGATGGCCATGCGTGCCCAGCTGTAGCCCACGAGGAACTTGAAGTACACGATGATGACGGCGGCGATGAACCCCCACAGCACCATGAGGAACTTGCCCTGCTGGACGAGGTACGTCTTGCAGGTCGAGTAGATGAGCTCGGAGATCTCGAGCATCGACTCGTGCACCGGGAGCTTGTTGATCTCGCGATACGACTTGAAGCCGAACAACAGCCCCGCGACGCAGACCAGCAGGCCGAGCGCCAGCAGGGTCCGCCCGTTGACGCCGAAGACCGAGACGACGCCGAGGTCCGGCAGTTCGAGGTCGGCCTCGCTGGCCGACGGGACGACTAGGGCAGGCAGCGTGGCCAACCCGTGAAGGAGAACTGGGTACACGTGTATCCCTCTCTGAGCACTTGTGATCCAGAGTCACCCTACGGTCC
>JADGOQ010000016.1 GCA_017882885.1 Actinomycetales bacterium
GCCGCCGCCGCGCTCGCCACCGCCGCGGCGGCACTCGCGCAGTGCGTCGGGCAGGCCGCAGCGGGCTTCCCGGAGGACTCCGCAACGCTGACGGCCGGCAGCGGGACGGCGGTGGAGGCCCTCCGCGACCGCGTGGTCGGCGACGTCGCCCGGATCGAGCACGCCCTGCCCGCCGCGCGGGAGCTGGCCGGGCTCGTGACGCGGGCGGACGCCACCGGGGAGGAGATCCGCGCGCTCCAGGGGGAGCGCGGCGCGCTGACCCTGCGGCTGGAGGCGATCCCGGCCGCCCGGCAGCGACTCCTGGGCGAGCGGTCCGGCCTGGAGACGGTCGCGGCCGGCCGCGGCTCGGCGGCGATCGAGCTGGAGCGGGCGGCACAGCGGCTGGCGGCGGCGCAGGACCTGGAGCGCACCGGCGCGGAACTCGCACGCGCGCAGTCCAACCTCGCCACCGCCGCGACCGCCTGCCACTCCGCGCGAGAGGTGGAGTCGGCGGCGCACGAGGCCTGGGTGAACGCGCTGGCCGGCGAACTCGCCGCCGAACTGCGGGACGGCCTGCCGTGCCCTGTCTGCGGATCCGCCGCCCACCCCCTGCCCGCCACGCGGACCGAGGACGCCCCGTCGCGGGCGGAGGTCCAGGCGGCCCGCGCGGCCGCGGACGGGGCGGACGAGGAGCTGACCCGCTGCCGGGCGGCGCTGGTGGCCCTCGAGACACGGGTCGAGGGCCTGCGGTCCCGGCTGGAGGGCCGCGGGGCCGCGGCGGTGGCCGCCGAACACGCCGTCGCGCTGGCGACGCTGGCCGAGGCGACGCGGGCGGACGCGCGCCTGAAGCACGTCGCCCGCGAACTCGAGGCGGCCGCGGCGCAGGAGAAGGAGCTCGCCGCCGCCGCCGCGGACCTCGACGCGCGAACGGCGGACCGGCGGGTGGCCGTTGCCGCGCTCGACAGCGGCATCGCCGCCGCGCGGGCCGCCGTCGACACTGCCCGGGGAACCTTCCCGAGCGTGGGGGCTGCCCTCACCCACATGCGCGCGCAGGTGGCGCTGCTGGACGAGGTGCGGGCGGCGCGCGGGCGGCACCAAGAGGCCGTCGACCGGCTGGCGTCGGCCGACCGCCAACTCGACCAGCAGTGTGCGCACGTCGGCTTCGCCGCCGCGGACGACGCCCGCGCGGCACAGCTGCCAGCGGCCCGCCTCGCCGCGCTGCGCACCCGGGTGGCGGCGCACACCGACGCGCGGGCCGCGCACAGCGCCCGGCTCGCCGAACCCGAGATCGCCGCGCTCACGGGCGCGGAGGAGCCCCGGCTGGCCGCCCACGCCGAGGAGGCCAGCGCTGCGCGGGCGGACCTGCAGCGAGCGGCGGGCGCCGAGGGCTCCGCACGGCACGTGGCCGGGCAGTGCGCCGATGCACTCGGGTCGCTCACCGCCGAGATCGCGGAGTTCCGCGAGGCCACGCGGGAGGCGGCGCCGATCCTCCACATGGCGGCCGTGGCCACCGGCGAGAACACCCGGAACACCACCCTGGCGAGCTACGTGCTCCTGCGCCGGTTCGACGAGGTCCTCGCGGCCGCCAACCGGAGGCTCGGCACCATGTCCGACGGCCGCTACGAACTCGTCCGCTCCGAGGACCGCGAGGCCGGCACGCGCAACCGCAGGCAGGGGCTCGCGCTCGAGGTCCGCGACCACGACATCGGGCGGGCCCGGTCCCCCCACAGCCTGTCCGGCGGCGAGACGTTCTACACCTCGCTGGCCCTGGCGCTGGGCCTCGCCGACATCGTCACGGACGAGGCGGGCGGGGTCGAACTCGGGACCCTGTTCGTCGACGAGGGCTTCGGGTCGCTCGACCAAGACGTGCTGGGGAACGTCATGGGCGTGCTGCACTCGCTGACGGGCGACGGCCGGGCGGTCGGGATCGTCTCCCACGTGGGCGAGCTGAAGTCCCAGATCGCCGAACAGGTCGAGGTCCGCCGGCTGCCCGGCGGCGGCTCCACGCTCGTGGTCCGCGCCTGAGCCTGGTCCGCGCCAGAGCCGCTACGCGCTGACCGCGCCTCACCCGGAGCCCCGGTCAGCGCGCGAGCACCTCCGGGTTCAGGATGTCCCGCGGCACCCGGCCCAGCACCACGTCAACGGCGTTCTGCGCGGTACGGCGCTTGAGCTCCGCGTAGGACTCCGCGGTATAGAACGCCGAGTGCGGTGTGAGGATCACGTTGTCGAACCCGGTGAGCGGGTGGTCGGCACGCAGCGGCTCCTCCTCCACCACGTCGAGGCCCGCCCCGTGGAGCCGCCCCGCGCGCAGCGCCGCGACGAGGGCGTCGGTGTCCACGACTCCCCCGCGGGCGGTGTTCACCAGCACGGCCTCCGGCCGCACCAGCCGCAGCGCCGCCTCGTCGATGAGGTGGTGCGTGGAGTGGTGGAGTGGCACGTGCAGCGAGATGACGTCGGAGGTTGCCAGCAGGTCCGCGAGCGTGGTGGCGGGCCAGCCGCCCGGCGACGTCGTCCCCGGCTCGAAGAGGATGTCGTTGACGATCACGCGGTAGCCGAGCCCGGCGGCCTTGCGGGCCGCGGCGGAGCCGATCCGGCCGCACCCGACGACGCCGAACACGCGCCCGCCGATCTGGTGGACGGGCAGCGAAGGGGCGAGGTCGTGCGAGCCGGCCCTGATCCCCCGGTCGAGGACGCCGAGCCCCCGGGTGACCCCGAGCGCGAGCGCGATCGCGTGGTCGGAGACGGCCTCGGTCCCGTAGTCCGGCACGTTGCACACCGCGACGCCGCGCGCCGTCGCGGCCGCCACGTCCACGGTGTCCACCCCGACGCCGTAGCGGCTGATCACCGAGACCGTGGGCAGCCCGGCGAACACTTCCGCGGTGATCCGGCCGTACTGGACGATCAGTCCATCCGCCCCCGCGGCGCCGCGGACGATCTCGTCGGGCTCCATGGACTGGTTGCGGACGAGCTCGCAGCCGGCGGACTCGACCACCTCCCGCTCGATGTCCACGGAGGCGTGGTCACAGTCGGTGATGACGATCTTCATGCTGCCACTCCCCGTCGAGGTGGGCCGGGGCCGCGTGCCCGCGCGCAACCGATGGTGTCACAAAGGTATGACGTTATTCAAGGGGAAGCGCCGCGTGTCCGGGCGTCAGGCCTCGTCCAGGTCGCGTGCGACCGCGTCCCGCTCGGTGACGTCGAACCACAGCATGTCCAGCTCCCCCGCGCGCTCGAAGGCGTCCGCGTCGCCGCCGGCGGCGGCGGCGATCTCCGCACGCGCTCCCGGGTCATCCACGTGGATCGACACCACGGCGCTCCACGGGATGGGTCCGCTGGGCACGAGGGCCGTCTCTATCGCCTCGTCGCCGGGCTGCGTGAGCGCGTCGCCGGCCACGTCCGCGGACACCACGACGCGACGCGGGACCGCCCCGCGCCCTGCGACCAGGCGCAGGGAGTCGTCGGCCGCGGCGAGGAACGCCACCAGCTCCAGGGTCTCCTCGTCCTCACCCGGCAGTGCCGCACGCAGGCCCGGTGTCACGGCGTGGACGTGGGTGGGCTCGAGCGGCCCCCGCAGGTCAGCAGCGGTGGCGGGGATGTAGATGCGCATGGGACCAGTGTGCCCGTCAGCGGCCGCGCGCAGGCGATCCCGCGATGGCGCGCCGCCCGGCGGCCCGCTGCCGTTTCCGCGGCTCCCCCGCGATGGTGCGCGCCAGCTCCTCGACGCCGTGGAGCGCCGGCGATCGGGGGCTCGCGACGGCGAGGTACTCCCCCGCCATGAGCGCGGCGTCCAGCCCGGACCTGTCGTCCGTGACGAGAATCGCCTCGCCCACTCCCGCGAACCGGGCGAGCGCCTCCCGGACGGCGTGCGCCGGGGAGGGGCCGGCCACCGCGGACCGCAGTTTCGTCACCACCACCACCTCGCGCGCCTGCAGACGTGGCTTGTCGGCCATCAGCGTCACGAGCCGGTGCATGCCCACGGGGTCGGCGGCGCCCACCACCGCCACGACGTCGCTGTGCCGCAGGGCCGTTGCCTGCGCGCCGTTGCGCGCCGGGGCGAAGGCGGTCTCGAAGCCGGTGTCCTCGGACTCCCAGCCGCCCGCGACGTCGAGGACCGTCCAGTCGTACCGGAGGCGCGCCTGCGAGACCACCACCTCGAGTCCGGCGCCGGGGACCTCACGCCAGCGGTCGGGGCGGGTGAGCCCGCTCATCACGGGGATCCCGCCGACCAGGGGGAAGCAGGTGTCGAGGGTGGCAGCGTCGAGCCGGCCCTGGCTGGCGGCCCGCGTGGCGATGGCGATCGCGGAGGACTCCTCCAGCATGCCGAGCGTCTGGGCGACGCTCGGGGCGCGCGTATCCGCGTCGATGAGGCCGACGCTCCCGAACCCCGCGAGGGCGTGCGCCAGGTTCACCGCCACGGTGGTGCGCCCGGGTGCGCCGGTGGTCCCCCATACGGTGACCACCGACCCGCCGCTCGCGCCGCCGGGAGCGGCGGGGGGCGGGGGTGGCGGTCCCACCCGCCGCAGCCGCCCCAGTGCCGCGATGACGGCGGCCGTGCCGGCGGCGCCGTCGACGGTGGCGTCCACGCCGAGTGCCGCCACCCGGTCCATGTCCTCGGGACTCGCCACGCCCAGCACCTGGACACCCATCTGGTGGAGGCGCGCCACGAGCACCCGGTCGATGCCCAGGTACGAGGCGGTGACGACGGCGATGGCCCCCACCCGCGCCCCGGCGGCGCCGAGGAGTTCAGCCACGTCACCGCACCGGCGCGTGACCGTGATGCCCGGCGTCGCGTTGATGGCGGCGACGAGCTCGGTCTCGCCCGGGCCCTGCAGCGCAAGGAGGACGGGGGTGTCCACCTCAGGCACCGGACCGGGGGACGATCACCAGCGAGCCGTCGGACCCCATGGCCTGCAGGAGCGCGGGGAGCAGGTCGTTGGCGACGAGGATCTGCACGGACCCGAACTCGGCACCGCTGAACATGGAGTCGTCGACCGCCACCGACTGCACGACGACGTCCTCGGCCACCACGTGGGCAGGTGTCATGGGCGCGTTCGCGCCGGTGGGGGCATCGGGGTTGAACCACACGTCGACGCGGGAGCCGGACCCGACGCCGTCGGGCAGCCGCGCCCCCGCCGGGACGACGACGGAGCGCAGGTCCACGTCAGCCAGTGCGATGACCGCGGAGGTAGGGACGAGCTCCCCCGGCTGGACGACACGGTCCACCGTGGCCCGCAGGTCGGCACCGGCGTCAAGGTACTTCGCCGCGACCGACGGGGACACCTCCACGAGCGCGACGGCGTCCTCCAGCACGATGCCCGGTGTCAGCGTCGCCTGCGCGGCGTACACCGCCACGGTCCGGTTCGCGCTGGACACCGCATAGCTCCCGAGCGCCACCGACGTCGCCACGAGGACCAGCCCCACCCCAAGTCGCGGATCTCGCCACGACGGCCGCCGCATGCGGCGTGCATTCTCTGTTCCCACCCCTGCCCCCTTCGGACATGACCAGTGTGCCGAACCCGCGCGGCCTGGTGCGCGCCCTGTCCACAGGGCGGGTAGCGGACCGGCCCGGCGGGGGGCACGCGTGCCACACTGGGGGCATGACAGCGCGCTTCCTCACCCTCGCCGATGTCGCGGAGAACCTCGCCATCTCGATGGCGCAGGCACGTGCCATGGTGCGCTCGGGGGAACTGCCGGCGATCCAGGTGGGCGGGCGCAACCAGTGGCGGGTGGAAGTCGCCGCCCTTGACGAGTACATCCAGCGGAAGTATGCCGAGAACGCGGCGCGGATCGCCGCCGAGTCAGTGGAGGACGCGCCGACCCTGTGAGGCCACCGCCATCGCACCGAGCAGTGCGGCCTGCAGGACGAGCGCCGCGAGCGCCAGGAGGGGCTGGTCCGCCAGCGCCCCCACCCACATGGCGAAGGTGACCCCGATCAGGAGCCAGAGGCCGGCCTGCTGCGCGAGCCGGTGTGGCGGGGTGGCCAGGGCGGCAGCCCGCGCCTCCTTCCCCGCGGCGTCCGGACGGGCGAGCGCGGCCAGCCACTGGAGCAGTCCCGCCCCGGTGGCGATGGCACCGCCGGTCAGCCAGCCGGCGCCCGCCGCGACGGCGGACCAGTCGCCGACGAACGTGCCGATCAGGTAGGCCGCCACCACCTGGAGCGCGCCGAGCACCGCCGAGGTGACCACCTGGGTGCGCTCGACGGTCTGCCCGCGTGCCAGGAGCGGGCGGCGCAACGAGTCGGCCGTCGTGGTGCACACGACCCACGCCAGGAGGCCGAGGGCGATCGCCCCCAGCCGGTCCCGCCAGTCGTGGCCGTCGAAGGTGTTGCCAAGGGCGATGATCACCATGGTGGCGGCGACGCCGATGACCGCGTACCCCCACCGGAGGGTCCGCGTGCGGACCCGGAGCACCTCGTCCACCTCACGCAGCCGCTGTTCGCGCGTCCTCTTCACCATGATGACCCCAGTGTAGGTCCCGTTGTTGGGGACTCAGACGACGGCGTCCTGCCGGCTGCGCACCACCTCGACCGCGGCGAACGGGACGCTGACCACCGCGTCGGCCTCGGTGCGGACGTCGAAGTGGTCCGCGCCCACCGCCGTCAGGTGGCCGCGGACCTGGGACGTGCCCGCCTCGACGAGGATCGGCAGCCCCGCGCGCGCGAGGGTCCGCAAGAGGGAGCCGAAGCTGGGCGTCGCGGCCGGCGTCGCGGCCGGCGGCGCGGAACCGGCGAGCGGGCCCATGGTCGCCACCGCGACCATCGGGATCACCAGGAGTCCGTCCCCCGCACCCAGGGCGAGCCAGCCCGGGGTCGCCTCGTGGAGGATACCGCCCAGCCGGCGGCCGGAGCGGGTGGTGACGTCCAGCCGCTGCCCGACGCACAGCGCAAGGCGATACACCAGCCGCACGCTGACGAGCTCGGCCTCGACGAGGTCGGGGATCTCGCCCTCCTCGAAGGCCTCGTCCAGCTGTCCCTCGAGATCCGCGAACAGCCGCTCCCACCGTGCGTCCATGGCATCACCGTATTGCCTGTGGACGGGACTGGACAATCGAGCGAAATCCAACTAGACCTAGATACATCAAACGTCATCAAACGACATCAAATGAGCAGGGGGAAACGTGGACCAGTTCAGGGTCCGGGACACCGTGTACGCGCGCGCCGTGGAGACGCCGCCTCCCCCACGGGACGCCACCCGCCCGCAGGGCACCCCACACTGTGTGGCCCCACCGTTCCTCGCGGGCACGCTGGGCCTGGCCACGGCGGCCGTCGCGGGCGGCGCAGCCCGCCTCATGGCCGGTCAACTGCACACCCACTGGCTGCGCCTCGCGGGGTCCGCCCTGCCACCCGACGCGGTGGTCGGCGTCGCGGTTCTCCTGGTGGGACTCGCCGCCGCGATCTGGTACCTCGCCACCGCCGTCGCCGCCCTGGCCGGCGTCCTCCTGCGGCGGGACCTCGGCGTCACCAGGTGGGGTGCCCCGCTCGCGCGCCGGCTGGCGGTGGGCGCGAGCCTCGGCATGCTGCTCGTCGTCCCCGCCCAGGCGGACACGCCCGACGACGTCTCGTGGGGCGCGCCGTCGTCGCCCGTGGTGGTGGTGACCGCCCCGGTGGCCGCGGTGGCGCAGGCCGCGGTGGCGCCCGCGCAGGTCGTGGCGCCCGAGCAGGTCGCGACGGTGCCGGAAGCCCTGCAACCCCGCGCCGAACCGGCCGCCGCCACTCCCGCACCCGGGGTCACGCACGTCGTGACCGCGGGCGAGTGCCTCTGGCGGATCGCGGCGAAGGACCTGGCCGCCCGTGACAATGCCGCGATCGCAGCGCGCGTCCACGACTACGTGCGGGCGAACCCCCAGCTCGCCGCCAACCCGGACCTGATCCACCCCGGAGACATCCTCAGCATTCCCCAGGAGACCCGATGACAACGCACGCGCCGTCCCAGCACTCCCCCGTCACCGCGCGCGCGGCCGGCCGGACGACCACGCGGCCCCCCGACTCGCGACCCCCGGCGGGACCGGGCCGGTCACGGCCGAGCCAGCCGCTCCCGCCGCGGTCCTGGGACCCGGTGCGGTTCCGGGCAAGCGATGCGGTGGCCTCGAGGGCGGCGGCCCACGACCTCCCGCGGGGCGAGGTCAACCCCATCCCCGGCCTGGCGGTGAAGCCCCTGCCGGACCCCTCCCAGTGGGCGGCCGCCGTGACGCAGAGCGCCGTGGAGGGCCTCCTCGGGCTCCGCCCGGTGAACCAGCTCTCGCGCTGGCTTGCAGGCCCGGTGTACGACCAGCTGACCCGGCGCGCGGGACTCGCGCTGCGCGTGTGCGGGCCGAGCCGGTCACCGGGGGTGCGAATTCGCTCGGTGGTGGTCTCGCCGGTGGACGACGTGTCCCGCGAGGTGTCCGTCACGCTGCACGACGGCACCCGGTTCCGGGCCGCCGCCATGCGGCTGGAGCGGTACCACGGCCGCTGGCTGGTGACCGCCCTCGAGATCGGCTAGCTGTTGCCGGCGGATGTGGCCGGGGTTACTCTCACGGAGTGGGTCACCGCCCGGCATTGCACCGGAAACCGGTCGCGAAGTCCATCGGGCCCCGGAGGGCGGCTTGATGGCAACGCTGACGTGCGGCACGTGCGGTTCGGACAGTCCCGACGGCGCGCGGTTCTGCGCCAACTGCGGCTCGCCCCTCGAGGCCGCGCGGCCGCTCGAGGGTGAGCGCCGATTCGCGACGGTGCTGTTCGCCGACGTCGCCGGGTCGACCTCCATCGCCGAGCGGCTCGACCCGGAGGACTGGACCCAGATCATCAACGGGGGGTTCGGTTTCATGAATGCCGCCGTCGCGCGCTACGGTGGCACGGGCTCGAGGCTGATGGGCGACGCGGTGCTGGCGCTGTTCGGCGCCCCTGTCGCCCACGAGGACGACGCCGAACGCGCGGTGCGCGCGGCCCTGGAGATGCAGGAGGCGGGTCAGGCCTACGCCCGTGTCGTCAGGGCGCTCCCGGTGGCAGCTAGAGACCGTTCTCGAAGTCGTCGTCCGCGGAACGGAGCCGGGAGAACATCTCCTCGAAGCTGGCCGTCGACGCGAACTCGTCCGCCACCACGACCGCGGGCCGCGCGGCGATCGCCTCGGCGAGCGACTCCCCAGCGCGCGTGATGCGCTCGGTGAGCGGGCGGACGTCGTCGGAGGCGGCGCCCCAGTCCTCGGTCGCGGCGAAGACACCCGTGGTCAGCACGTCGGCGTGGAGGTAGGCGAACATGGGGCGCAACGCGTAGTCCAGCGCCAACGAGTGGCGGGGCGTCCCTCCCGTGGCGCCCAGCAACACCAGCTTCCCCGCCAGACTCCCCTCCGGGAGCACGTCGAAGAACGACTTGAACAGCCCCGAGTACGAGGTGTTGAACAGCGGGGTCAGCGCGATGACGCCGTCGGCGGCGGCCACGCGGTCGAACACCGCGCGAAGGGCCTCCGGGGCGAAGGAGGTCATGGCCTGCATGATGTCCCCGCCGTGGTGGCGCAGTTCCACCACCTCCACCTCCGCAACGGACCCCCGTGCCGCGAGCGCGGTGAGGGTTGCCTCCGCGAGCCGTTCGCCGAGGAGCGAGGTGGACGAGGGCTCCCGGAGCCCCGCGCTGATGACGACGATCCGCCGGGTCATCGCGCGACCCGCAACACGTTGGAGTCCTCGGCGCGGGTGCCGGTCCAGCGGTCCACCAGCGTGGCCGGGTCCGGCTCGTTGGCCACCGCTCCCCCGCGCGCCGCGACGAGCGAGGCGTGGGTGGGGGCATCGGGGACGTGCGCCGGGCGCTTGGAGTCGAACTCGCGCCGCAGCACCGGGACCACCTCGGTGCCGAGGATCTCGAGCTGCTCGAGCACCGTCTCCAGCGGGAGTCCGGCATGGTCCATCAGGAACAGTTGGCGCTGGTAGTCGCCGACGGCGTCGCGCATGCCGGCGTAGCGGTCGATGACCTGCTGGGACGAGCCCACCGTGAGCGGGGTCTCCCGGGTGAAGTCCTCCATGGAGGGGCCACCGCCGTAGACGGGCGCGTTGTCGAAGTAGGGGCGGAACTCACGAACCGCGTCCTGCGACTTCGCGCGCATGAACACCTGACCGCCCAGCCCGACGATGGCCTGGTCGGCGCTGCCGTGGCCGTAGTGCTCGAAGCGGCGCCGGTAGTAGCCGACCATCTGCTTCGTGTGTGACATCGGCCAGAAGATGTTGTTGTGAAAGAAGCCGTCCCCGTAGTACGCGGCCTGCTCGGCGATCTCGGGGCTGCGGATCGAGCCGTGCCACACGAAGGGGGCGACGCCGTCGAGCGGGCGCGGGGTGGAGGTGAAGCCCTGCAGGGGGGTGCGGAACTTCCCCTGCCAGTCGACCACGTCCTCGTCCCACAGCTTGCGGAGCAGGGCGTAGTTCTCGATGGCGAGCTCGATGCCCTGGCGGATGTCCTTGCCGAACCACGGGTACACCGGGCCGGTGTTGCCGCGGCCCATCATCAGGTCCACACGGCCGTCGGCGACGTGCTGGAGCATCGCGTAGTCCTCGGCGATCTTCACCGGGTCGTTCGTGGTGATCAGCGTGGTGGCCGTCGAGAGGATGATCCGCTCGGTCTGGGCGGCGATGAAACCGAGGGTGGTGGTGGGCGAGGACGAGACGAACGGCGGGTTGTGGTGCTCGCCCAGTGCGAACACGTCCAGGCCCACCTCCTCGGACCTCTTGGCGATCGCCACGATCGCCTTGATCCGGTCGTGTTCGCTGGGCGCGCGACCGGTGGTGGGGTCGGTGGTGATGTCACTGACGGTGAAGACTCCGAACTGCATGGTCACCACAGTAGCAGTAGTTGAAGCTTCAATCAACCCCCTGCCAGCGGAGTTGCTCCCCTGGCTCAGCGCCGTTTGCCCTTCTTCTGCGCGGCCCGGCGCGCGGCCCGGTTCTGCCCCGTCGCCGCCGCCGAGGCGGCGGACGTGCCCGGGCCGGCCGCGAACCTGCCGGCCGCGTTCGTTTCCGCACTGACCGCGGTCGACCCGGAGCCGTCCTTCGCGGACGCGGAGTACGTCAGGGCCGTGGGCCGGGCCGGCGGTTCGAGCCCGAGCACCGGGACCGCACTGGCCGCCACGGGAGCCACGGGACCAGCCTTCGCGGCGGGCTTGACGGCCGCCGCGCTCCCCGCCGGGGCGCCGGACTTGGCCGCCTCCGACGGTGCCGGCCCGGGTTCCGCCGTCGGGGAGCCCGCCGGCGCGAGACCGGCCAGCCTGCCCGCGATCCCCGCACTCGCGTTCGCCGCACCCGCGGCCGTGACCAGTGGGGCGGCGTCGGCCCCGGCCTCCTGCGGCTTCGTCACCTGGATGTTGAAGAGGTAGCTGACCGACTCCTCCTTGATGCCCTCGTCCATGACCTGGAACATCCCGTAACCCTCGTTGCGGTACTCCACCACGGGGTCACGCTGCGCCATCGCGCGCAGGCCGATTCCCTCCTTGAGGTAGTCCATCTCGTAGAGGTGCTCGCGCCACTTGCGGTCGAGGACGGCGAGGACCACCCGCCGCTCCAGTTGCCGCATGACCTCCTCGCCCACCTCCTCCTCGCGCCGCTCGTACGCCAGGTGGATGTCGGAGCCGATCTCGCGGATGAGCATCTCCTGGGTCACCCGGTTGAGGCCGCCTGCCTCCTCGATGATGTCCTCCGGCGTGATGGTCACGGGGTAGAGGTTCCTGAGCTCCACGAAGAGCTCATGCAGGTTCCAGGAGGACTGGGTGGGCCCCGAGGCGTATTCGGCCACGTACTGGCCCACCACGTGGTCCATGAACCGCTGGACCATCTCCTCGATGTCCTCGCCCTCCAGCATCCGCCGGCGGGTCGCGTAGACCACCTCACGCTGGCGGGACAACACGTCGTCGTACTTCAGGACGTTCTTGCGGATCTCGAAGTTGCGCGCCTCCACCTGGGACTGCGCCGAGGCGATGGAGCTGCTGACGAGGCGGGACTCGAGCGGCATGTCGTCCGGGTAGGCGGCGGAGTTCATGATGCGGGCGGCGGCGCCCGAGTTGAACATGCGCATCAGGTCGTCCTCCATGGAGAGGTAGAACCGGGACTCACCCGGGTCGCCCTGACGTCCGGAACGGCCGCGCAGCTGGTTGTCGATGCGGCGCGACTCGTGCCGCTCGGTGCCCAGCACGTACAGCCCGCCCAACCCGACGACCTCGTCGTGCTCGGTCGCCACCGATGCCTTCGCCGCCGCGAGTGCGGCCGGCCACGCGGCTTCGTACTCCTCCGGCGTGTCCGCCGGGTCGAGGCCCTGGTGGCGCAGGTTCTCCACGGCGATGTACTCGGGGTTCCCGCCCAGCATGATGTCGGTACCGCGCCCGGCCATGTTGGTGGCCACGGTCACGGCGCCCTTGCGGCCCGCCATCGCCACGATCGAGGCCTCACGCTCGTGCTGCTTCGCGTTCAGCACGTCGTGCGGGATGCGCCGCTTCTTCAGCAGGCCGGACAGTGCCTCGTTCTTCTCCACCGAGGTCGTGCCCACCAGCACCGGCTGCCCCTTCTCGTACCGTTCGGCGATGTCCTCGACGACGGCGTGGAGCTTGCCCTCCACGTTCTTGTACACCAGGTCCGAGTTGTCCTTGCGGACCATGGGCTGGTTGGTGGCGATCGGCACCACGCCGATCTTGTAGGTGTTGAGGAACTCGGCGGCCTCGGTCTCGGCGGTGCCCGTCATGCCGGCGAGCTTGTCGTAGAGGCGGAAGTAGTTCTGCAGCGTGATCGTGGCGAGCGTCTGGTTCTCGGCCTTGATGACCACACCCTCCTTCGCCTCGATCGCCTGGTGCATGCCCTCGTTGTAGCGGCGGCCCGGCAGGATGCGGCCGGTGTGCTCGTCGACGATGAGCACCTCGCCCTGCAGGACGACGTA
>JADGOQ010000173.1 GCA_017882885.1 Actinomycetales bacterium
ACCTTCGACGACCTCCCGGAACGTCTGCGTCCAGTCGATCCGGCGCGCGCCCTCCTTGCGTTCCGGCTTCGGCAGTGGGAGGCCCCAGATGAGGATCGCCGACGCGACGAAGCTCAGGGCGTCGACCCACAGCGCGAGGGCTTCGCGGTTGACCGCGAGCGCCGACATCGCGTCGAAACCACCGAGCCAGTGCGCCAACACCGCGAGGGCGGAGGAGATGGCTGCCGCCAGGGGGAAGGTGCCGTACGCGGCGACGAGACCGAGTGAGTTCGCGGAGGCGAGCTGCTCGTCGGGAACCAGGTTGGGGAGCGACGCGTCCTTGGCCGGACCCCACAGCAGGGTGAGCAACTCGAGCGCGAACGACACGAGCACCAGACCGAAGAGGCCGTCGACGAAGGGCAGCGCCACGAGGAGACCGGCGCGACCGATGTCGCACACGACCATCACCTTGCGGCGGTCGAAGCGGTCGACGATGACGCCGCCGACCGTGGCGAGGAAGAAGCCCGGCACCATCCGGACGCCGACCACGAGACTCACCGCGGCGGCCGAACCCCCCGAGATCCGCGTGGCAATGGCGAGGATCGCGAAGAATCCGACCCAGTCGCCGAGGCTGGAGAGGCACTGTGCGACCCACAGCCGAAAGAACGCGCGCGTCCCGAAGACCCGCCACGGCGAAGCCGGCAGCGGGGGCGCCCCGGGCGACGGGGGAATGAACGGCGCCTGGTCGCGGGTCACCGCGGTTCAGCCTATTGGCCGGACCCGCGCCCGACCGACCCTGACGGCTCCCCCGCGCGTCAGGAGGCGTCGTCGTCGTCGAGCGGCGGTGCGTCGTCGACCGCGACCGGGGCCGCGGCTCGGGGGGTCGCCCGCTTCGCCGCCTTCTTCGCAGCCGACTTCTTCACGACCCGCTTGGTCGTCTGCTTCACGGCCGTCTTCTTGCCCGTCGCCTTCTTGCCCGTCGCCTTCTTGCCGGACTTCTTCGCCCGCTTGGTGGTCTTCTTCGCCGGGCCGCGTGCCGCGCGCTCGAGGAGCAGCTCCACACCGTCTTCGAGCGTGAGGGCGGTCGGGTCCATCCCCCTGCGGACGGTGGCGTTCGTGGTGCCGTCGGTGACGTACGGGCCGAAACGCCCGTCCTTGACGACGACGCTCCCGCCGCTCACCGGGTCCGCCCCCAGCTCCTTCAGTGGGGCGGTGGCGCGCGCCGCGCCGCGCCGCTGCTTGGGTTGGGCGAAGATCTCCTCCGCCTGCTCCATGGTGACGTCGAAGAGCTGGTCCTCGGTCTCCAGCGAGCGCGAGTCCGTCCCCTTCTTCAGGTAGGGACCGTACCGCCCGTTCTGTGCCGTGACCTCGGCGCCCGTCGCGTCGGTACCAACCACGCGGGGCAGCGAAAGGAGCCGCAGGGCGTCCTCCAGGTGGATCGTCTCGAGCTGCATGGACTTGAAGAGCGACGCCGTCCGGGGCTTGGCCTTCGCCGGGGCGTCCTCGGGGAGCACCTCGGTCACGTACGGCCCGAAACGGCCGTTCTTCGCCACGACGGGGTTGCCGGACACCGGGTCCGTGCCCAGCTCACGGCCCTCGTCGCTGCGCGTCTCGAGCAGTTCACGGGCCTTTGCGAGGGTCAGCTCGTCCGGGGCGACGTCGTCGGGGATCGAGGCGCGCCGCACCTCGCCGTCCGGGCCGGCGGTCTCGAGGTAGGGCCCATAGCGGCCCACGCGCAGCGTGATCCCCTCGCCCAGGTCCCTGGAGTTCACGGCGCGGGCGTCGATGTCGCCGAGCCCCTCCACCAGCGCCTTGAGCCCCTCGGATTCGCCGGTGCCGAAGTAGAAGTGCTCCAGCCACTCCCGGCGGTCCTGCGAGCCCGCCGCGATCCGGTCGAGGTCCGCCTCCATCGCAGCTGTGAAGTCATAGTCCACGAGGCGCGTGAGGTTCTGCTCGAGCAGGCTGGTGACGGAGAAGGCGAGCCAGCTGGGGACGAGCGCCTGGCCCTTCTTGCCCACATACCCCCGGTCGATGATCGTGGACATCGTGGCGGCGTACGTGGAGGGCCGCCCGATCCCGCGCTCCTCCATGGCCTTGACCAGCGAGGCCTCCGTGTAGCGCGGCGGCGGGGTGGTCTCGTGACCGGCCGCGGTGACGTCCGTGGCGACCAGCGCCTCGCCCTGGGTGAGGGCGGGGAGGCGGGACTCGGCGGCGTCGGCCTCGTAGCGCGCGGCGTCGTGGCCCTCCTCGTAGGCGGCGAGGAAGCCCCGGAAGGTGATTACCGTGCCCGACGCCGTGAACTCGAGGTCGTGGGACCCGGGCGCGAGCCGCAGCCCGGCGGCCGGGACCTCCGCGGTGGCCGCGACGCGCACGGTGGCGGTCTCGCCGGTGGCGTCGGCCATCTGCGAGGCGATGGTGCGCTTCCACACCAGGTCGTAGACCTTGCGCTGCAGCGCCGGGAGGTGGGCGAGCTCGGAGGGGCGCCGGAAGTGCTCGCCGGCGGGCCGGATCGCCTCGTGCGCCTCCTGTGCGCCCTTGGCGACCTTGCCGTAGTGCCGCGGCTTCGCGGGCACCGTCTCCGCGCCGTACAGTTCCGTGGCCTGGGCGCGGGCGGCGGCGATCGCCTGCTTGGAGAGCGCCGAGGAGTCCGTGCGCATGTAGGTGATGTACCCGTTCTCGTACAGCGCCTGGGCCACCCGCATCGTCTCGCGCGAGGACAGCCGCAGCTTGCGGGAGGCCTCCTGCTGCAGCGTCGAGGTGGTGAACGGGGCGGCGGGGCTGCGGCGGTACGGCTTCGACTCGACCGCCCGTACCGTCCCGCGGTCGACGACGGCGGCGAGCGCCCGCGCCGTCGCCTCGTCCAGGTGGACAGCCTCGGACTTGAGTGCGCCGTCGTCGCCGAAGTCGCGGCCCGTGGCCACACGGGTGGCGTCCACCGACGACAGGCGCGCCTCGAAGCCCTCCTCGCCGCGCGCGAAACGGCCGGTGACGTCCCAGTAGCCGGCGGAGCGGAACGCGATGCGCTCCCGCTCCCGCTCGACCACCAGACGGGTGGCCACCGACTGGACGCGGCCCGCGGACAGGCCCGGTCCGATCTTGCGCCACAGCAGCGGTGACACCTCGTACCCGACCAGCCGGTCGAGGATGCGGCGGGTCTCCTGGGCGTCCACGAGGTGTTCGTCGACGTCGCGGGTCTGGCCGATCGCACGCTGGATGGCCTCCGCGGTGATCTCGTGGAAGACCATGCGCTTGACCGGCACCTTCGGCTTCAGCACCTCGAGGAGGTGCCAGGCGATGGCCTCCCCCTCGCGGTCCTCGTCCGTGGCGAGGTAGAGCTCGTCCGCGTCCTTCAGCAGGCGCTTGAGCTCGGTGACCTTCTTCTTCTTGTCCGGGTAGACCACGTAGTAGGGGTCGAAGCCGTGCTCGACGTCCACGGCGAACTTGGCGTACGGCCCCTTCTTCATCTCGGGCGGGAGGTCCGACGGCTGGGGCAGGTCACGGATGTGGCCGATCGATGCCTCGACGTCGAAGCCCTTCCCGAGGAACGCACTGATGGTGCGCGCCTTCGCGGGCGACTCAACGATGACGAGCTTGCGTGCCACGGCGACCTTCCTGGTGAGCGGGGGCCACGAACGGCGGTGCGCCGTCCCGGCAGCCCCCGAGGGGAATACTGGCACATGTTCCGACGGGCGTGCACACGCCGTCCCCCCGCCGCCGTGTGCCGCACCTCGTCCCCCGACCTCACAGCCGACTCACAGCGAACTCCTAGCGACGGCCGAGGGCGGTGGGTGAGGATGGGCTCATGATGCCCAGGCCCGACGCCGTCGTACGCCCCGACGGATCCCCTGTCCACGTCCTCGTGGTGGACGACGAGGAGGTGCTCGCCGAACTGCTCTCCTCCGCCCTGCGGTACGAGGGCTGGAACGTGGTCTCCGCCCCGGACGGTTACGGCGCGATCCGCCAGGTGAAGGCGCATGACCCCGACGTGATCGTCCTCGACATGATGCTCCCGGACCTCGACGGGCTCGAGGTGCTGCGCCGCGCCCGCCAGCTTAAGCCCACCGTGCCCGTGCTGTTCCTCACGGCGCGCGATGCCGTCGAGGACCGGGTGGCGGGGCTGCACGCCGGCGGCGACGACTACGTCACCAAGCCCTTCTCGCTCGAGGAGGTGGTCGCCCGGCTGCGCGCGCTGCTGCGCCGCTCCGGCATGTCGACCAACGTGGCCGAGTCCGTCCTCGAGGTGGGCGACCTCACCATGAACGAGGACTCCCACGAGGTCTGGCGCGGCGGCCGGGGCGTGAACCTCACCGCCACCGAGTTCGAACTCCTGCGCTACCTCATGCGCAACGAGCGCCGGGTGGTGTCCAAGGCCCAGATCCTCGACCGGGTGTGGCAGTACGACTTCGGCGGCCAGGCCAACATCGTGGAGCTCTACATCTCCTACCTGCGCCGCAAGATCGACGCCGGCCACGCGCCCATGATCCACACGGTCCGGGGGGTGGGCTACGTGCTCAAGCCCGCGGAGGAAGCCGGGTGAGCGCGAAGGCCCGCACCTGGCCGCTGCGCCGGCGCCTCGTGGCGCTGATGGCGCTGCTGGCCGCCCTCGTGATCGCCTCCAGCGCCGTGATCTCCACCCTGGGGCTGCGCCGGTCGCTGGTGGACCAGCTCGACGCGCAGTTGCGGCAGGCGGCGTCGCACAGCGCCGAGGTGCTGGACGACTCCCGGGGCCCGGAGAAGGGGGGGTCGGGCTCCGACGATTCCGGCGACGATTCGAGTTCACCGGTTCCGGGCCTCCTCCCCGAGGATGCCGAGGGACCCTCGCCGCTGGACTCGCCCGGGCAGCGCACCGGCACGCTCACCTACCTGGACACGGGCGGCGTCGTGGCCACCGGCGTGATCGGTTCCGACTTCGTGGTGACGGCGCTCACCGCGGACCAGATCGCGATGCTGGATGCGGTCCCCCGGGACAGCCGGCCGCACTCCGTCGACCTGCCCGACCTCGGCGATTACCGCGTCATCTCCCAGGCCGGTGGCTCCGGATTCCAGTTGACCGGTCTCGCGCTCGCCGAGGTGAACCAGACCCTGACCACCTACGCCGCCCAGCAGGCCGTCGTCGGGCTGGCGGGGATAGCCCTCACGGCGCTGCTGGCCGCATGGCTGATCCGGCGCGAGCTGCGGCCGCTGCAGGACGTGGCGGCCACCGCGACCGTCGTCGCGAACACCCCGCTGGACCGCGGCGCGGTGACGCTGCCCGTCCGCGTCACCGACGCGAACCCCGCCACGGAGGTCGGGAAGGTGGGCGCCGCGCTCAACACGCTGCTGGGGCACGTGGAGACCTCGCTGGAGGCGCGCCACCGCTCGGAGGTGCAGGTGCGCCAGTTCGTGGCGGACGCCTCGCACGAGCTGCGCACGCCACTCGCGTCCATCGCGGGGTACACCGAGCTCATCCAGTCCGGGCAGACGAGCGACGAGGAGGCCACCCACGCGCTCACGCGGATCTCGCAGGAGGCCGGGCGGATGGCCATCCTGGTGGAGGACCTCCTGCTGCTCGCCCGCCTCGACGCCGGGCGGCCGCTCGTGTCGGGGGCCGTCGACCTCGCCGCCGTCGCCGCCGACGCCGTCATGGACGCCCACGTCGCGGCACCCGACCACCACTGGCGGCTCGACATGCCCGTCGACGCCGAGGGCGAGATGGACCTGACGGCCACCATGGTGACGGGGGACGAGGACCGGCTGCGCCAGGTGTTCGGGAACCTCCTGACGAACGCCCGCGTGCACACCCCGACCGGGACGACCGTCATGGTGCGGGTGCGGGCCACCCCCACGGACGCCGTCGTGACCGTGGAGGACAACGGGCCCGGCATCGCCCCGGAGTTACAGGGGAGGATCTTCGACCGCTTCGCGCGGGGCGACAGCTCGCGCCAGCGGGCGTCGGGGTCCACCGGGCTCGGGCTGGCGATCGCGCAGGCCGTGGTGGAGGCGCACGGCGGGTCGATCGCGGTGGCGTCCACACCCGGCGCCACCCGTTTCACGGTGACGCTACCGCGGGCGGACGCGCCACCGGCCGGCGTGCCACCCGGGTGGGCGACGCCGTCGGCCGGTTGGTAGCCGTCAGAACGAGGCGCTGCCCGGGACCATCACCGCGCCGCCGGAGATCCGGCGGAAGACGAACACCGAGGCGATGAACACCATCGGGACCGCCACGAAGAGCCCCACCCCGAGGGCCAGGGCGCCCAGGATGATGACACCCACGCCTGCCAGGCCGAACAGGATCGTGGTGCCCAGGTTCTGGCTCACGAGCTGGACGCTCGCCTTGAGCGCGTCCACCGCGGTGAGGCCGCGGTCCAGCGCGAGGTGCAGATACCATGCGCCGAGCACCTGGATGACCAGACCGGGCAGGAACAGCAGTGCGTAGCCAATGCTGGTCGCCACCCCGAAGATCACGGCCGCCAGCATCGCCTGGCCCAGGTTGGGGATCGAGGTGAAGTCGGCGAACGTGGTCCGGCGGCCGTCCGCGGCGCGCAGCGCGGCCTGGATGAAGCCGGCAGCGATCGCGTATCCGATGATCGTGAAGATCAGGTTGACCACCCACGCGCCGGGGGTGGTGAAGGTGATGGTGTAGTCCATCCATTCGGTGGTGCGGCGCATCGAGTTCGCGATGCCCTGCCCGATGCCACTCACGATGAACATGACCAGCGTGGCGACGATCCACGGCATGGGGTCAAGCTTGAAGGCCGCCCACGCGAAACGGAATGCCTCACCGATCGAGACGGGCACGGGGGTGAACGGCTGAACCTGCCCGTAGGGGGGCTGCCCGCCGTACTGCGGGGCGGGCGGCACCTGCCCGTACGGTGGCTGGCCGTACTGGGGCGACGGCGGGAGCTGGGTGTACGGCTGTTGCGGCGGGAGCTGGCCGTACTGGGGAGCCGGCGGGACCTGGCCGTACGGCGGGACCTGGCCGTAGGGGGGCTGCGGCGCCGGGGGCGTCGCCGGGTTCGGTTCGCCGCCGTCGTCGTCCGGGGTGTACGGGGGATTGGTCATGGTGTGTCCTCTCGAAGGCTGGCCTGCGGCCTGGATGCGCCGTCACCTCAAGCAAAGCCGTGTGGGAGACAGGTGTCAATGCGGCCATCCCCCCCGCGCACCCGGGGATAACCCCCACGGGCCGTGTTGCTCCCGCGCGGCGGGGTTGCTCCCGCGCGCGTCAGGAGAACCGGGTGGGATCCCCGGCCCCGACGCGGACCACCTCGGGGCTGCCACTGGAGAAGTCGACAACGGTGGACGGCTCGCTGCCGGCGGCATCCCCGTCAACGACGAGGTCCACCAGGTGGTCGAGGGCGTCCCTGATGTCCACCCCCGTGGTCAAGGGCTCCTCCTCCCCGGGCAGCAACAGCGTGGAGGACAGCAGCGGCTCCCCCAGCTCCGCGAGGATGGCCTGGGTGATGCGGTGCTCGGGGATGCGCACGCCGACGGTCTTCTTCCGCGGGTGCTGCAGGCGGCGCGGCACCTCCGGGGAGGCGGGGAGGATGAAGGTGTACGGCCCGGGCGTGGCCGCCTTCACCGCCCGGAAGACGGAGTTGCTGAGGCGCACGAGCTGGCCGAGTTGCGCGAAGTCGTGGCACACGAGCGTGAAGTGGTGGCGCTCGTCCAGGTGGCGGATCTGGCGGATCCGCTCCTTGGCCTGCTGGTTGCCCAGCACGGCGCCGAGGGCGAAGCAGGCGTCGGTGGGGTAGGCGATGAGGCCGCCGTCTCGCAGCACGTCCACGACCATGGAGATGAGGCGCGGCTGCGGGTCCACCGGGTGGATCTCGAGGAGAATGGCCATGGTCCACCGTAGCGGGCGCCGGCCCTCACCCGGTGGGGCTCTCCGAGTCGACGTCCAGGTCCACGTACGCGAACTCCCCGGAGGCCGACCCCAGCCGGATCGTCCGCGCCAGGCAGGCGGCCGCGAGACCCTGCCCCCGGGCGACGGCCAGCGTGGAGAGGTCGTCTCCTGTGCTCATGCATCCATCGTGCGGGACCACGGTCGTGCACGTCCACGCCTTTCCGGGTGCCGTCACGGTCCACCCCTCGCGAGGACGAGCCGGAGGAGGTGGATGGCGCCGTCCTTGGACAGGGGGGCGTTCCCGGTGCCGCACTTCGGGGACTGGATGCACGCGGGGCAGCCGTCCTCGCACCGGCACCCCTCGATCGCGCCGAGAGTCGCCTCGAGCCACTGGCGTGCCACCCGCGATCCGCGCTCCGCGAAGCCCGCCCCGCCGGGGTACCCGTCGTACACGAACACCGTCGGGGCGCCCGTGTCCGGGTGGTTCGCGGTGGAGACGCCGCCGATGTCCCACCGGTCACAGGTGGCGAGCAGCGGGAGCATGCCGATCGAGGCGTGCTCGGCGGCGTGCAGCGCCCCGGGCAGCACCTCGGGGGTGAGCCCGGCCGCGAGGCACGCCTCCTCCGGGAGCGACCACCACACGGCCTTCGAGGGGAGCAGCCGCTCGGGCATCGCAAGGGTGTAATGCCCCACGATCTCCATCGCGGGAGGCAGGAGCCGGTCGTACCCCGTCACCTGGCTCGTGACCTCCACCGGGCCGAAGCCCCAGGCCACGGCGCCGGAACCCTGCCCCCACGCCCAGGCGCGCTCCGTCTCCAGGATCCGGATCGCCGACACCGACTGCGTGCGCGTGCGATACCCGGGGTTCTCGTGCCGCACGAGCGCGACGTCGTCCGCGAGTTCCTCCACCACGTGGACCCGGCCCTGGTGGATGTAGACCGCGCCGGGATGGACAGTGGTGTCGGCGTTGCCCGCGCCCACCGTGCCCAGCACGGCCCCGGTGAGGGACTCCACCACCTGCACCTCGCCGCCGCCGGAGCCGCGCAGGTCCGTGAGGTCCTGGGCGCGGCCACCGAGCGCGAGGTTCCAGTACCAGCCGGTGGGGCGGGCCCGGAGCAGGCCGCGCCCGGTGAGGGCGGTGAGGAGCGCTTCGTCCGCGAGGCCGAAGAGCGCGAAGTCGGCCCGGGTGATCGGCAACTCCGACGCCGCGGCACAGAGATGGGGCCCGAGCACGTACGGGTTGGCCGGGTCGAAGGTGGTGGCCTCGACGGCCGCGCCGAAGATCGCGTCCGGGTGGTGCACCAGGAAGTTGTCCAGCGGGTCGTCTGAGGCGATGAAGACCGCGAGGCCGTCAGCTCCCGCGCGGCCGGCCCTGCCGGCCTGCTGCCACAGCGAGGCGCGCGATCCCGGCCAGCCGGCGATGAGGACGGCGTCGAGCCCGGAGATGTCGATCCCCAGTTCCAGGGCGTTGGTGGTGGCGAGCGCGAGCAGGTCGCCCCGCCGGAGCGCGCGCTCGATCTCGCGCCGCTCCTCCGGCAGGTAGCCGCCGCGGTACGACCCGACCGTGTCCGTGAGGTCCGGCGCGGCGTCGGCCAACTCGGCCCGGGCGCGCTCCGC
>JADGOQ010000003.1 GCA_017882885.1 Actinomycetales bacterium
ACCCAGGGATGCCGGCCGAGGTCAGCTTCGTGGCGGATTGGGTGGGTGGCCGGGAGTGGTTCTGCACCTTCGAGTGTGGTCCCCAGCATGGGACGATGAGCGGGATGGTGGTGGTTGAGAAGAGAAACTAGGGTATAAGGGTGTAGGGTGTGAGGGTGTAGATGAGCAAAGGCGCCCCTCGTTGGAGGCGCCTTTTCGTTTCACACCCTATGCCCTAAACCCGCTTTTTCAGGTACCTCTCCATCGGCTTCAGGAAGTACTTCGGCCACCCGCCTTTGTGGTCGCGGTACTCCCATGCGCTCGGGAGCTTCGAGTGGACGACGCTCACCCGCGTGCCACCGGGGATGCGCGTCAACTTCCAGCGCACGACCGAGTCCTTCGTCTCGGCCGACCAGCTGTCTTTGCGCCAGGTGTATGCGAGGGTAGTGGGGGGGCGGCGCGCGACAACGCGGCCGGTGTTCCAGCCATCCCACATCCGGAATGGCCCACCCACTTTCGTCGCCACCCGAGCCGGCGCGCCGGACCAGGCCCTGATGTCCCTCGGGTCGGTCAGTGCCCGGAACACCCGCGCTGGAGGAAAAGGCATCTTGACCGTGATGCGGATCGCGGGCACGTGTGTGGCGGACTTCTTCCTTTTCGCAGCCATCAGCAATCCTCGCTCGCCCCGAGTGTCACTCCCTACACTCTAACCCCTACAGCCTACGCCCTACACCCGCTCTTTTCTATTCCGCCAGCTTCCTCAGGTGGCTCGGCTTGAGGAGGAAGAGCAGGGTGCCCTTGCCCGCCTCCGCTGGCCCGTCGAACTCGATTCCAACCACGCCGCTCTTCTTGACGGCGATGTTGAGCCGGCCGTCCCTGGTGACCAGCGCGCCGGACAGGTCCGACAGGTCCGGCTCGTGCCCCACCAGCGCTACCATGGCTCCCGGCGGAAACTTGGCCAGCAGTTTGACGATGGCGCCGACCGCATACCCGTGACCGAGTTCCTCGGCAACCTGTGGCGGCTCGGGCCACCGGTAGCCCTTGGCCACGATCTCCGCCGTCTCACGCGCCCGGAGCAGCGGGCTGGTGACGAGAAAATCGAACTTGATCCCCATCTTTTTCATCGAGCGTGTGGCGGCACGCTGCTCCGCCCGGCCCTCGGCAGTGAGCGGCCGCAGGTCGTCGTCGGGCCAGCTGTTGGGGTCCCGATTCTCGGCCTTCGCGTGGCGAATGAGGGTGATTTCCATGGAGGATATGTTGCAGCGCGCGCGACGGTCTGTCGAGGATGCCCTTTCTAGCGGATGATGCCGCCGCCCAGTACCCGGTCCCTGGCGTACAGGACGCCGCTCTGGCCCGGCGCCACCGCCCGCGCCGGCTCAAGAAGGGCCAGCTCAAGCGTCCCGGAGCCCGCGGCGCATACGGCTGCCTGGACGGGCTTGGCCCGGTGGCGGATCTGGACCTCGCACCGGTCGCCGGGGGCGAGGGGCTCCGTGAGCCAATTGACCTCCTCCAGGGCCACGGCCCAGGCCTCCAGGTCCCCTGCCGGGCCCACCACCACTTCGCGCGTCTGAGGGCGTATGGCGGTCACGTAGAGGGGTTCGCCGGAGCCGGAGGGGAGTCCGCGGCGCTGGCCGATGGTATACCGGGCGAAGCCGGCATGATCCCCGAGTCGCTCGCCGGCCGAGGTGACGATTGGCCCCGGCTGGAGGGCCGGGGCGCCGGCCGGCAGGCGCTGCGCCAGGACGTTGACGTAGTCACCATCCGGGACGAAGCAGATCTCCTGGCTCTCGACCTTCTCGGCGGTCGCGAGGCCGTGCCTGCGAGCGACGTCGCGAGTTTCCTGTTTCGTGAGCGTGCCGACGGGGGTGAGCATCCGTGGCACGACATCGGCCCGAATGCCCCACAGGAAGTACGACTGATCCTTCGCCCTGTCCGCGCCGCGCAACAGCGCGCCGTCCTGGGCGCGAGCATAGTGGCCGGTGGCGATGGCGTCGCACTCCATCGCGTCGGCATGGGCCAGAAGGTCGGAGAACTTGGTGAACGAATTGCAGCGCACGCATGGGATGGGGGTGCGCCCGCGGGCGTACTCGCTCACGAAGTTCTCGATCACGTCGTGCCCGAACCGGTCCTCGAGATTCAGGAGGTAGTGGGGGATGCCGAGCCGGTCCGCGACCGCCCGGGCGTCCTGGATCGAGTCGAGGGAGCAGCAAGGTCGGTCGGCGAGGGGGCCATCGCCGTAGCAGAACAGCTTCATGGTGGCGCCGATGACCTCGAAACCCTGCTCGACGAGCAGGGCCGCGGCGACGGAGGAATCCACTCCGCCCGACATGGCGACCAGGACACGGGAGGTCACCGGAAGGCCGGGGTTCGGGTTTCGGAGTTGGGGATTCGGGGCCGGCTCATGCGCGGGCCAGGACCCGGCGAAGCTGCCGGACCTTCGTCACGACCCGTGCGTACGTGTCGGCGACCCGCGGGATCTGCTCCGCGGACGAGAGCGAACCGAAGCTGAACCGCACGCCGGCCGCGGCCAGATCGGCCGGCACGCCCATCGCCAGCAGGACGTGGGACGGCTCCACCGACCCCGTCGTGCAGGCGGAGCCCGAGGCTGCGGCGACGCCGGCAAGATCGAGGTGCATCAACACCGACTCCGAGTCGGTGCCGGGCGCGCTGACATTCAGGATGTTGGGCGCGCGAGACGCAGCCGCGCCGTGCACAACGGCGTCCGGCACCCGCTCGATGATGGCGCGCTGGAGCGCGTCGCGCATCGCCGCCCACGCCGCGGCACTCCCTGGCTGCTCGGCGGCCGCAAGCTCGGCCGCCCGCCCGAAGCCGACAATGCCCGGAACGTTTTCTGTGCCCGGCCTCAGGCCCTGCTGCTGCGAGCCGCCCCGGATGATGGCGGCGAAGGACGACGGCTCGCGGACGAGCAGCGCGCCGACACCCTTGGGGCCGCCGATCTTGTGGGCTGATACGGAAACGGCCGCCCACGCGAAGCTCCCGAGATCCACGGGAACCTTGCCCAGCGCCTGCACGGCATCGGTGTGAAAGTGCACGCCGGCGGACGCGCACCGCGCCGCGATGTCGTGAACGGGCTGGAGCGTGCCGACCTCGTTATTGACCCACATCACGGAGACCAGGGCTGGGCGGCCGGCGGGGCCGCAACCCGCGAGCGCCTGGTCGAGGACCTCGAGGTCCACAACGCCGCTGCCGTCCACCGGAAGGAGCGTCGCCAAGGCGCCGCGCCGCGCCGCCTCGTGCACAGCGGCCGACACGGCGTGGTGCTCCGTCGGGCTTGAGACGATGTGGACGGCTGACCCGTGAGCCGCCTTCGCCATCGCCGCGGCCGCAGCGCCCAGCACCGCGAGGTTGTCAGCCTCGGTTCCGCCGGACGTGAAGAACACCTGCTGGGCTTCGGCCCCTACCGCGCCTGCGACCTGTTCCCGGGCGTGCTCGACGGCGGCACGGGCGCTGCGGCCAAAGGCATGGGCCGAGGAAGGGTTGCCGAAAGCTGCCTCGCCCAGGAAGGGCAGCATGGCGTCCCGCACCTCCGGCCTGACCGGAGTTGTTGCGGCGTGGTCGAGATAGATGCGGTCCGGCATGGGGAGGTAATGTATCCCAATACGGGGAGGTGATGAAGTGATGGGGTGATGAGGTGATGAGGGGATGCCCCCGATGCAAGATTCTGATTGTCAACGCGTTAGAACGGGTTGGGCAAGCTGCGGCAGGGCCTAGGTTCTTGGTCGTGGCTGGCGACTTCGTGGATCTCCTGGCGTGGCAAAGAGCCAGCGCCCTGGTCGAAATGGTCGTGACGGAGATGTCGCGCCTGCGGGGGCCCTCCGTCTCGGCCGCACGCGATCAGATGGTTCGGGCTGCGGAGTCGATTCCGGCGAATATCGCTGAGGGCTATGGACGCGGCGTCACCGGAGACTGTGCACATTTCCTGACGGTCGCCCGGGCGTCAGCAGCAGAGCTTGAGAGCCATCTGAGGATCGCCGTCGCGACGCGTCGGTTGCCTTCTGGCAACGCCGAGCCCCTCATCGCTCAGGTTCGTGAGGTCCGCTACCTCGTTCACCGCCTGCTGATCTCAGTCCGCCTTCGCATCCGCCGGTAGGCACCATCACCTCATCACCTCATCACTCCATCACCTTCATCACCTCCCCGTTACATCGACTCGACCTCCAGAGCCACCACGTCATCGACACAGACCGTCTCATGCGTATAGAACGGCTCACCATATCTCGTGCGAATCAGCGATCCGTAGTGCGACGACTGCGTCTCGATCAGATCGTAGAGCCGCTGGCCGGTGGGGAAGATCTCTCCTGCCGACCCCGCCCCGTCGAACTGCGACTTGTAGCAGTGAATGGCTCGAATCTTGGCCGCGAACGCCGCGGAAACGTCCACCACGAACGTGGGTTTCACGGGGTCTTCGCGATAGGCGAGGGCATAGAGAATCTTGTGCGGCCGGTGGGCGCGTCCGGGCGCGTCGTAGCGCGCGAGCCCTGCGAGGTAGCAGGCGTCCCGGCCCAGCTCCGAGGCGACCCGGTGATCCGGATGGCGGCCGACCGGGAAGGGGAGAATCACTGTGCGCGGCCGGAACCGGCGGATCCACTGCACGACGACGCACCGCGTCTCGTCGGTGTTGTGGAGGTGTGCGTCGCGGAGTCCCGCGTTCTCGCGGGCGTGGACGCCCAGCGCCTTCGCGGCTCGCGCGGCTTCGCGCCCACGCACCGCCGCCGACCCGGAGGTGCCGGCCTCGCCCGCCACGAGGTCCAGGATGCCCACGCGATAGCCCTGCCGTGCCGCCTTGGCGAGCGTGCCGCCGCAGGTGAGTTCGGCGTCGTCGGGATGAGCTGCGATGGCGAGAAGATCGAGGCGCATGGTCCGGACCCGGTGAGAAGTGAGAGGTGAGCGGTGAGAGGTTAACGTGAGAGGGAAGAGGTGGAAAGGCGTGAGAGGTTGCCCGCTCACGCCGATCTTCTTCTCACCTCTCACTTCGCCTTCTCACTTCCCACTTCTCGGCGCTCACTCGTAGCGCAGTGCTTCTACCGGATCCATCCTTGCCGCCCGTTGCGCCGGCACGATGCCGAACACGACACCCGTGAATACCGACGCCACGAGCGCCACGACGATGGAGAGCGGCGGTACCTGTGCCGGGATCGGCGTGAGGTGGGCGATGGCGTAGGTCAGGCCCCCGCCCGCCGCCATGCCGATGGCGCCGCCGATCAGCGTCAGCGTCGCGGCCTCCACCAGGAACTGCCACAGAATCTCGCCCTGCGTGGCGCCGAGGGCCTTCCGCACGCCGATCTCGCGCGTGCGCTCGGTCACGCTGATCATCATCACCGCTACCACGCCAACGCCGCCCACCATCAAGCCCACCCCGGACAGCGCGATCATCACGACGAAGAACACCCCCGTGAGCTGGTTCCACGAGTCGAGAATCTTGTCCTGAGTGGCGATGCTGAAGTTGTTGTCCTGGCCCGGCCGGAGGCCGCGCACCCGGCGCAGCGTCGCGGTGACGTCGTCGATCGTGCCGTCCAGGGTCGCCTCGTCGGTCGGCACGATGGACAGGCTTGCCCAACCCCAGCGGACGCCCATGTAGCGGTGGAAGGTGACCCACGGCATGATCACCTGGTAGTCGTTGCCCCCGCCGAACAGGTTGGGAGGCGGCGCGAACACGCCGATGATCGTGAACTCCTGCCCGCGGATCTTGACGTGCTTCCCGACCGGGTCCAGCAGGCTGAACAGCCGGACGGCTAGCTTCTCGTTGAGGATGACGATCTTGTCGCCCGCGCCATCCTCAATGGCGGTGTACGAGCGGCCCGCCGACATGTCTCCGCCGGATACGGAGGTCCACGCCGCGCTGTTGCCCTGGATCTGAACGGTCTCCTCGGTCTCGTTCCCTGCCTGGACCGCGGCATTGGATTCCTCGTCGATCACCACCGCCTTGACGGTCGGCAGCTGCCGGAGGACGACCGCTTCTTCCTCCTTGATCGGCGGATTCTTGCGCCACGGGGCATCGCCATTATCCACGTTGATGCCGCCGCTCCAGTAGCGGAACACGTAGAACGTCTTGGGCCCGGTCTGCTCGAGGATGGTCTCGATGCTCCGGTTGATGCCCTTGATGGCGGCCGCCATGGCCATCACCACCATCACGCCGATCGCGACTCCGAGGATGGTAAGGGCCGCGCGGGTCTTGCTGGCGCGCAGCGAGTCGAGCGCGATGCCGATGCCCTCGGTCAGCGTGGTCAGGACGGAGGTAGTCCGGGACGAGGTCATTCGTACCTCAGCGCGACTACCGGGTCGAGCTTGGCGGCGCGGCTCGCGGGGTAGACCCCGGCGATCACACCGACGCCGACGCCGAGGATGACGCCGATCACGATGGACACGAACGACACGCCCATCGGGAGGGGGGAGACGGCCTGCACCAGCTTGGCGAGCCCGAGCCCCGCCAGGATGCCGAGTGCGGCGCCCGTCGTCGAGAGGGTCGTGGCCTCGACGAGGAACTGCGCGAGGATGTCCCGCCGCCGCGCTCCGAGCGACTTCCGGATGCCGATTTCCCGCGTGCGCTCGGCCACGGCCATCAGCATGATGTTCATGATCACGATCCCGCCCACCACCAGCGAGATGCCGACCAGGGCGGGTAGGGCTGCGTAGAGGACGCTGGAGATCTTGGCCCAGGTGCTCAGGACGTCGTCCTGGGTGTCGAGGTGGAAATCGTCATCCTCGCTGGGCCGCAGGTGGTGGCGGGTCCGCATCACGGCCTCCACCTGGTCCATCGCGCTCTGCATCCCTGCCAGGTCCGGCGCCTGGACGATGATGCCGTCCACGACCTTGTGCGGGTTCACGACCTTCTTGATCTCGGAGGTGTACGGCGCGATCGCGAACCGGTCCAGCGAGATGCCGAACACGGTGCCCTGTTTCTTGGCGACGCCGATCACCGTGTAGGGGAAGCCCGCGATGCGGAACGTCCGTCCGATCGGGTCCACGCCTTCGAAGAAGTTGTCCGCGATGTCCTTGCCGATGATGACTTCGTTCGCGCTGTGGGTGATCTCCTCGGGCGTGAAGATCCGGCCCTGCTCCATGTCGTAGTTGCGGATCCGGAAGTAGTCCTCCGAGACGCCCCACACCTGGACGTTGCTCGACCGCTTGG
>JADGOQ010000174.1 GCA_017882885.1 Actinomycetales bacterium
GACCAGCACCACGCCCCGGCCCGCCGCCGTCGACGCGCCCGCCACCACCGTCGTCGTCGTCCGCATGACGCGGGAGGTGAACACCCAGACACCGGGGGCGATCTCGCACGGCTCCATGGGCACACGGTAGCGGCCGGACGAGCCCCATTCCCCTCCTCGGAGCGGGGACCCGCATTAGGGTATGGGCACAGGCTCGGGAAAGGGCATCCCATGGCGATCGTTTGGCTGGACCTGCGCGTCTCCGACCTGGAGCGCGCCCAGGAGTTCTATCACCGGCTGCTCGGGTGGACGTACGAGCCGTTCGAGGAAGTGGCCGTCACGATCCTCGACGGCGGCGAGACGCTCGGGATGATGAGCCAGGCCGCGCGGGTGAGCGGACCGCCGGCGGAGACCGGCGCCGTGATCTACCTGGACGTGGACGACATCGTCGCCGCCCTCCAGGTGGCCGCGTCGATGGGCGCGATCGTGGAGATCGGCCCCGAAACGGACGACGACACCGGCGCCGTCTACGCGGACCTGCTCGATCCGTTCGGGCTGCGTATCGGCCTTGTCCAGGAGGAGCCCTCCCCGATCGCGGACGACGAGGGCAGCGAATCCTGAGGCCTGCCGCACCCGGCCGCCCCGGGCAACACATTGGCAACCCCACCGGCGGCCAGTGACTCCCGTACCCTCGTGTAAGTCTCAACGCAGAGAAAAGGAGCCGTTTCAGTGTTCACATTGACCGGATTTGCCGATGAAATCGCCTTCGACCTCGGCGAGCAGATCGCGCTTCTGACGAAACTCGGAATCAAGCACGTCGAATTCCGCAGCGCCTGGCGGACGAAGGTCCTCGACCTGAGCGACGAGCAACTCAGCGAAGCGAAGCGGATGCTGGACGCCGCCGGGATCACCCTCTCCTCCGTGGGCTCCGACATCGGCAAGATCCAGATCACCGATTCCTTCGAGGACCACCTCGAGCGCGCCCGTGACGCCGTCGAAGTCGCGAAGTTCTTCGGCGCCCCGTACATCCGGATGTTCTCCTTCTTCATCCGCGAGGGCGACGACCCGGACAGCCACCGCGACGAGGTGATGCGCCGGACACGCGCGTTCGTGGACCTGGCGGAGGCCGGGGGCATCACGATGCTGCACGAGAACGAGAAGGACATCTTCGGGGACATCCCGCGCCGCGTCGTCGACCTCGTCACCACGATGGACTCCCCCGCATACCGCGCGATCGTCGACCCCGCGAACTACGTGCAGTGCGGCGTGAACCCGCGCGACGAGGCCTACGACCTCGTGCGCCCCTACACCGACTACATCCACATCAAGGACGCGAAGTTCGTGGACAACTCCGTAGTGCCCGCCGGCGAGGGCGACGGCCAGGTCCGCGAGGTCATCCGCGCCCTGCGGGATGACGGGTACGACGGGTTCCTCTCGATCGAGCCGCACCTCGGCCAGTTCGACGCCTTCGGCGGCCTCTGCGGCCCCGACCTGTGGACGACGGCGTACGACGCACTCACGGGAATCCTGCGGAGCGAGGGGATCGAGTGGGCGTGAAGCGGGCGGCACTCATCGGCTGCGGCGACGTCTCGGTCATCCACTTCGAGGCCATCGACGAGATCGACGACATCGAACTCGTCGCCGTGTGCGACATCGACCCTGACCGCCTCGAAGCGGTGGGGACGGAACGGGGCGTGGCGACGTACACCGACCATCTCGAGATGATCGCGGAGGCCCGCCCGGACGTCGTCCACATCACCACCCCGCACCACCAGCACGTCCAGCTCTCGATCGACTGCCTCGGGGCCGGGGTCAACGTGATCCAGGAGAAGCCGCTCGCGAACACGCTCGCCGAGGGCCAGCGCCTGGTGGACGTGGCCGCCACGGCGAAGCCGAAGATCGGGATCTGCTTCCAGAACCGCTACAACGTGTCCTCGCAGGAGGCGCGCCGGCTGCTGGACTCCGGGCAACTCGGGGAGATCCAGGGCGCCTACGCCAGCGTGGTGTGGACCCGGACCGCGGACTACTATTACGCCCGGCCGTGGCGCGGGACCTGGAGGGAGAGCGGCGGCGGCCTGCTGATCAACCAGGCCATCCACACGCTCGACCTGGTGCAGTGGCTGATGGGGGACGTCGTCGGGCTGGAGGGTCAGGTCGCCACCCACAAGTTCCGGGACGTCATCGAGGTGGAGGACACCGCCGAGGCGCTCTTCACCCACGCGAACGGCGCCCAGACGAGCTTCTACGCGACCCTGACGGCGCCGGTCCACCGGCCCGTCGAGATCGAGATCCACTGCGAGAACGCCGTGCTCGCCATTCGCAACGGGCTCGAGGTGACCTGGGCCGACGGCCGGGTGGACGTGTACCCGGAACGGGCCGTGCCCTCGGGTGGCCGCTCCTACTGGGGCGTGTCCCACGAGATCTTCATTCGTGACTTCTACGACAAACTGGACGACCCTGAACCATTCTGGATCGGCCCGGCCGAGGCCATGGCGTCTCTCGAGATGCTCAAGTCCCTGTACCACCAGACATTCGGAAATCAGTCAGAAGTTTGAGGAGAGAAACGACAGACACCAAGGTTCGCCTCGGCATCATCGGCCTCGGCGCCGAGGGCGGCATGTACGCCCAGTTCATCAGCCAGGGCATGGTTCCCAACGTCGCGATCGGCGCGATCTGCGACATCCTGCCCGAGAAGAAGGCGAAGGCCGACGAGTACGGCGTCCCCTTCTACGAGGACTACATCGCGATGATCGAGTCCGGCGACGTCGACGCCGTCGTCACGTGCGTTCCCCACTACCTGCACCCCGAGATGGGCATCGCCGCCCTCGTGCGTGGCATCCACGCCCTCGTGGAGAAGCCGGTGGGCGTCTACACCAAGCAGGCGCGTGAGCTGATCGACTTCGCGGCCACCAAGCCCGAGCTCACCTTCGGCGTGTTCTTCAACCAGCGTACCAACCCGCTCTACATCGACCTGAAAGACCTCATCGCCTCCGGCGAGCTGGGCGCGCTCCGCCACACCTCGTGGATCATCACCACCTGGTGGCGCCCGCAGCCGTACTACAACCAGTCCGAATGGCGCGCCACAAGCGACATCGTCGGCACCCCCGGAGCAGGAGCTCAGCGCTGATCGCCCCCGGACCGGACGGGATCAACGGCGTGCGCCTCGCCAACGCGATGCACCTCTCCGCGTGGACCGGGCAGGAAGTTGACATGGTCGACTTCGACGAGGAGGCCTACATGGTGGAGCTCAACAAGCGCATCACGGCCGAGGGCAAGTTCCCCACCCGCTCCTGAACTCGAACACGAACTGAACCGAAAGGTACGAACATGGCTGTCCTTGGCGTCCAGATGATGATGCTCAAGAACAAGGTGGCGGACGAGGGCATGTGGCCCGTCCTGGAGAAGGTCGCGGACCTGGGTTACCGGGCCGTCGAGGTCTCCCAGATCCCGATGACCGAGGAGAACACCGCGGCGCTCGAGCGCGGGATCGCGGAGTTGGGTGTCGAGGTCGGGGCGCTGTCGGTGGCGCTCAAGCCGGGGCCTTTCGCAACCGGCGACAACCTCGCAGAGCATTCCGACAAGATCGTGGCGGACTGCAAGCGCCTGGGCTGCCGCTTCGTGCGGATCGGCATGATGCCCTTCGACGCCATGGCGTCGAAGGAGGCCTGCGAGGCGTGGGCGGCCGAGTGTGAGGCAGCCGCCCAGGTTCTCGCGGCCCACGGCATCACGCTGTGCTACCACAACCACCACGTTGACCTGGCCCAGTTCGACGGCGAGCGCATCTTCGACATCGTCCGGCGGGTCGCGCCGTCGGTCGGGTTCGAGGTGGACCTGCACTGGGTGCAGCGCGGTGGCATGGCCCCGCTCGACATGCTCGAGCAGTACTCCGGCGCCTGCAAGATCATCCACGTGAAGGACTTCCGGGTGGTCCCGTTGCCCCCGAGCACGATGGACCTCCTCGCCAACGGCGACATGGCCGGGTTCATGAACGCGTTCACGAACATCGCCCAGTTCGCCGAGGTGGGCTCCGGCAACATGAACTGGCCGAAGCTGCTGCCCGCCGCCCTCGACGCCGGCGCGGAGTACTTCTTCGTGGAGCAGGACGACACCTACGGGCGCGACCCCTACGACTGCCTGAAGGACTCGCGCAATTACCTGGCCTCGATCGGCTACTGAGCGCTGGACGTCCAGGAGGGGCCCGCCGGGAACGGTGGGCCCTTCCGCCGCCGTCAGGCCCCGTCCACCCGAGACGGCGCCGACTCCGCCGGCCACGCGACCCCGGCGCGGGCCAGCTCCACCCTCGCGAGCCGCTCGACGACGTCGTGCCGGCCCTCCCGCCAGTCGCGGGCCGGGTGCGGGCTCACGCCCGCAAGCGCCCGCACGGGCTGGGTGGCGAGCGCGCGCAGCGCAAGGAGGTCAAGGGCGTCGCCGGTTGCGAGGAGATCGCGGACCGCGCCGGCATTCCGTGCGAACGCCGCCCGGGAGAGGACCCAGGGGATCACCACGAGCGCCAGCGGGATCACCGCGGCGGCCAGCCCCGAGACGAGGGCCGTCTGCTCGATGTAGCCGCCCAGATCCGCGCCGACCCGCCCGATCGCGTCCCCCGCGTCGGCCGCCCGCTCGAACGGCCGGGAGATCGCGTTGCCCAGCAACGGGATGGCCCCCAATCGCTCCCCCAGGTCGGACAATGACGACTGCAGCGATGACCCGGCGGCCTCCAGTTGCACCGTCGGTCCGAGGGCGGAAAGCACGGTTTCGTGCAACCAGAGCCCGAACCGGACACAGAGGGCGACCCACGCCACCACGAGGAGGTCGGTGACGGCCTGGCGGACACGGCGGGCGGGGGCGTCGGCGTAGAGCTTCATGTTCCGGTTGTAGCAGATCGCCCCCGCCGACCTACAGTGGATCCGGACAAGAGGGGGATCCATGCAGATCGAGATGGTCATGGGCGCCGCCGCGGCGGGCGTCGTCGCGGGGTGGGGAACCAGGCGCGTGGTCGGTGTGGCGCGGGTGCGGCGTTCGGTGGCCGAGTATCGCGAGCACTGGCGCGAGCTCGCCGAATCCCACGTGGACGGCGGCGGCGCGCTGCGCTATGTGGCGCTCGGTGACTCGGCGGCGCAGGGTGTGGGGGCGTCGTCGCCGGCGCGGGGTTACGTGCCGATCGTCGCCGACGGCGTCGCGGAGGCGACTGGCCTCGAGGTGGCGCTGTACAACCTCTCGGTGTCCGGGGCAAAGGCCACCGACCTGCTGGAGGACCAGCTGCCGCGCCTCGCGGAACTGGGCTTCATCCCGGACCTGGTGACCGTGGACATCGGGGGCAACGACATCGTGGATCGGCGGATCTCCGTGGCGCGATTCCTCGACACGATGGCCGAGGTACTGGCGGAACTGCCGTCGGGCAGCTTCGTGGCGGACCCCCCGGGATTCCTGGTCCCGCCCTTCGAGGCGCGTTCGGACGCGATGGCAGTCGGGGTGCGACCGATCATCGGTGAGGCCGGACACCACCTCGTGGCGCTGCACCGGGCGACGAGGTCTGCCGGGCATCTCGGGTGGGTGCGCAACGTGGCCGCGGACGCCTTCCACCCCAACGACCGGGGCTACGCCGGGTGGGCTGGGGCCTACCTGGACAGCTTCGCCGCGGCGCGGTTGGGCACTGTGGTCGCATCCTGAGACTGCAGTATTGACAGGCGGGATCGCTGTACGGGGCATACCCCACGGGGTATAGTTCTCTCCGTGAACCACAACTTAGTGCGCCGGCTCCTCATCCTCGGAGCCGGGACAGCAGGAACCATCACCGCCAACAAGCTCCGCGCCAAGCTCCCCAAGTCCGAGTGGGAGATCAAGGTCGTCGCCAAGGACGACATCCACGACTACAAGCCGTCCTACCTCTTCATCCCGTTCGGGATGAACGAGCCCGAGCAGGCGCGCCGCAGCGCCCACAGCTTCATCGACGACGGCATCATCTTCGAGATGGGTGAAGTCGACGTCGTGCAGCCGGAGGAGAAGAAGGTCGTGCTGGTGGACGGCCGCGAGCTCCCCTACGACTACCTCGTCATCGCCACGGGCGCGCACCCCCGCCCGGACATGACCGAGGGCAGCCTCTCCGACGAGTGGCACAAGACAGTGGGCGAGTTCTACTCGCTCGACGGCGCCATGGCCCTGCGGGAGCAGGCCTTCAAGTGGCGCGGTGGCAAGCTGGTCATGCACATCACCGAGTTCCCGATCATGTGTCCGGTGGCCCCACTGGAGTTCGTGCTCCTCGCCGACTCCTGGCTGCGCAAGCAGGGCCTCCGCGCGGAGACCGAGATCACCTACGTGACGCCGCTCGACGGCGCCTTCACCAAGCCGGTCGCCTCGAAGATCCTCGGGGACCTGCTCGAGAAGCGGAACATCAAGGTCGAGGCCGACTTCATGATCGAGCGCATCGACGCCGAGCAGAAGAAGATCGTCTCCTTCGACGAGCGCGAGATCCCCTTCGACCAGTTGGTCACCGTGCCGCTCAACATGGGCGCCGAATTCGTGGCGCGCTCCGGTCTCGGGGACGAGCTCAACTTCGTCACCGTGGACAAGCACACGATGCAGCACACCACCCACCCGGAGATCTTCGCCCTCGGCGACGCCGGGAACCTCCCCACGTCGAAGGCGGGCTCCGTCGCCCACTTCTCGATCGACGTCTTCGTGGAGAACTTCCTCCAGCTCGCCGCGGGCCGCCCGATGACACACAAGTTCGACGGCCACGCCAACTGCTTCATCGAGTCCGGGGACCGCAAGGCACTGCTGCTGGACTTCAACTACGAGACCGAGCCCTACCCCGGTACCTTCCCGTTCCCGGCCGTAGGCCCGCTGACGCTGCTCGGCGAGTCCCACATGAACCACCTGAGCAAGCTCGCGTTCCGCTGGGTGTACTGGAACCTGCTCCTCCCGGGCCGCCCGATCCCCCTGCCGCCGGACATGTCCATGGTCGGCAAGAACACCAACGTCTGACACCATCTTCACATCCTGAAAGGACCCCCATGCCCACCACCACCATTGCCGGCCACGAGGTCGAGGTCAACGAGGAGGGCTTCCTCACGAAGCCCTCGCAGTGGACCGAGGACCTCGGCACCGCCCTCGCCGGCCTCATCGGCATCGAGCTGACCGACGACCACTGGAAGGTCATCAAGTTCCTCCGCTCGGACTACGACGCCATGGGCGAGACCGCCACCCTGCGCCGCGTCTCCACCCAGATGGGCCTCCCGGTGAAGCAGCTCTTCACCCTGTTCCCGGGCAAGCCCGCCAAGAAGATGTCCTACGTCGCCGGGCTGCCCAAGCCCAAGGGCTGCGTCTGACCCGCCCATCAGCACACGGATCGGAAACCATATGACTGACCAGCCTTTTGTCCCCTCCTTCGACGACGACGCCTCCGCCGGCCGCAAACTGGTGATCATCTGCTCGAAGGGCAACCTCGACATGGCCCTCCCCGGCCTGATCATCGCAAACTCCGCGCTCGGTGAAGGGATCGAGACCCATCTCTTCTTCACCTTCTGGGGTTTCGACATGATCAACAAGAAGACCATGGGAAACCTGAAGTTCAGCTACTTGGGCAACACCGCGATGCACCTGCCCGGGCAGTTCGGCTTCTCCATGCCGCAGGGCCTCGCCGCCCTGCCCGGCATGACCGCCGTGACGACGAAGATGATGAACAAGCAGCTCGCCGACCTGGACGTCCCCGGGGTCCCCGAGTTCCTCGAGATCATCCTCGCGTCCGGCGGCCACCTGTGGGCCTGCAAGATGAGCGCCGACATGGCGAACCTCACCGAGCCGGACCTGTACGAGGGCGTCGAGGGCATCATCTCGGCGACCGACATGCTCGAGCTCGCCGAGGGCGCTCAGATGCTCTTCATCTGACGCCACTCCAGTAGGGCCCTCGCGCGATGAGTTCCGCTCTCGCCGCGAGGGCCTTTCCGGTGTGGTCCACCGTGTCCACCGCGACTGTTCGTGGCGTGAACCCCGCCTCCCGGACGATGTGCTCGGCCACCGCGGCGTCGTTGAGCGCACCGAGCTCGTCCTGGATCGTCTTGAGGCCCTCGGTGAACGCCGAACGCTCGGCCGCGCGGTCCGCGAACAGGTCCGCGGTCACCTCGGTGACGTAGCGCATCTTCTTCGCCTCGATCCGGACGCGGTGGCGCGGCGCCGCCTCCATCTCCGCCAGCCCCTCGCTGCCGGCGAGCAGGGCCCACCACCACAGGTCGAGGCGCTCGGACACGAACGCCCGCGCGTCGACGTCGGCGCTCGGGGCCGCCCGCCACACACCACCCGCCGCGCCCGCGCGGACGCGCTCCAGCGCCCGCCGCCAGCGCCGCGACCCCAGCACCCGCACGACGTCGTCGGCGAGTTGGGCGCGACGCGTGACCAGCGCACGGCGCAACGGCTTGCGGTCCCCGGGGGCCACCGGCGCGACGCCGTCGCCGAGGTGCCCGAGGAACACGTCCAGGTCGCGGAGCTGGCCGGACGGGAGTGCCAGCTTCCGCAGCCGAACGCGCGCGCGCTCCAGGTTGTCGTCCCCGTGGAAGAGCGGTTCGAAGAACGACAGCGTCGCGCGCAGCTTCCGGGTGGCGATGCGCAGCTGGTGCAGCGGCTCGATGCCGCGGCCGACGTGGAACTCCGCGGCGTTCTCCGTCACCAGGTCGAGGAGGTGGGCCAGCGAGGCGTCGCAGTACTCCCCCGCAGGGGCAGCGGGCCTGGGAGGTCCGCCGTGCGGCGTCGCAGTCATGGGAGGAGTCAATCGTTGTTCCGGCCGCCGCGCAATCCCATCTGAACCCGCCCCGCGGCGGGTGGCGGCGGGAATACGCTGGACCATGGCCAAGAAGTCACCGCAGGGCGCGGGTGTCAACGACGTACCCGACCCCCACCACGTCGCCAAGATCTCCAACAAGACGTATGAGACGGAGATGTACCACCTCCAGGGCGAGCTGGCGAAGCTGCAGCAATGGGTGCGCGGGACCGGCGCGCGTGTCGTGATCATCTTCGAGGGTCGCGACGCCGCCGGCAAGGGCGGCACCATCAAGCGGATCACCGAGTACCTCTCGCCCCGCGTGGCGCGGATCGCCGCCCTGCCCTCGCCCACGGAGCGCGAGCAGACGCAGTGGTACTTCCAGCGCTACATCGCGCACCTGCCCGCCGCCGGGGAGATCGTGCTCTTCGACCGCTCCTGGTACAACCGCGCCGGGGTGGAGAAGGTAATGGAGTTCTGCACGCCGCACGAGTCGATGCGGTTCATGCGGCAGTGCCCCATCTTCGAGCAGATGCTCGTGGAGGACGGCATCCACCTGCGCAAGTACTGGTTCTCCGTGTCCGACAAGGTACAGTACGACCGCTTCCAGAAACGCCTGAACGACCCGCTGCGCCAGTGGAAGCTCTCCCCCATGGACCTCGAGTCCATCACCAAGTGGGAGGAGTACTCCCGCGCCAAGGACGAGATGATGGTCCACACCGACACGCCAACCGCGCCGTGGTACCAGGTTGGCTCGGACTCCAAGAAGGCCGCGCGGATCGACATGATCCACCACCTGCTGGGCTCCATCCCCTACAAGGACATGCCCGTGGGCGAGATCGTGCTCCCGGACCGCCCGGCAGGCTTCGGGTACCGCAGGCCGTCCATGACGGTCTCCACCTACGTCCCCGACTACGCCGCCACGCTGGCGCCGGTCACCAAGGGCCCGGAGATCCTGGACCGCGAGGACTGAGCCGCCCGGCAGCTCGTCATTCAGCCGGTCTACCAGCCCATCGTGCCGGGTCCACCCTTGAACGGGCCCACCACCGCGGAGGTGATCCAGCCGCCGTAGAACCCGCCCGCCTGCGGGGTCACGGTCTCGCCGTCGACCGTGCAGCGGTCCACCAGCCCCGGCATGACGGCGACGGTGCCCGTCAGTGACTCGTATCCCGGGCTCGGCTGCAGGTAGGTCCAGGCCGCCTTGGGGGCGACGACGGCGCCACCGTCGACCACATCACCACCTCCACCCCCGGCGCCACCGTGACGGGCGACGTCGTCGTCCTCGCCGTTCCCCACCCCGCGCTCGACGGGATCCTGGCGGCCTACGGCGAGCAGTTCGCGGGCAAGGTGGTCGTCGACATCACCAACCCCGTCAACTTCGAGACCTTCGACTCCCTCGTGGTGCCGGCGGACTCGTCCGCCGCCGCCGAGTTCGCCGCCCAACCCGGCCGGCCGGCTCACTGGGGAAGGTTTGGAGCGGATACGCTCCGAATCTTCCCCAGTAACGCATTGGGTGACCGGGCACGGGGATTACCCGTCCGGTTGGGGACGAGCGATCCTCAGTCAGAGGGATGAGGGATCAAGGGCCTCGTAGAGGTGGTACGCCGGTTCCTCGTACGGATGGGCTGCGAGGACCGCGTCCAGCACCTTGCGGACAATTTCGCGTTCGCACACCACTTCGATGCGCTCCTCGGCCACGGCTTCGAGCTCGCCGATCCGCCCGACGGCCGGGTGTGCGCCGTGGACCGGCTCGAACCGTCCGGTGCCCGGGGCGCTGAAGGAGCACGCGCGGTAGTTGCCGATGTGCCCGGCGCCGGCTGCGGCGGCGGCCCGGCGGACGGCGTCGGCGTGGGCGGTGGACACGAACACGACGAGCACGATCACCCGGCCAGCGTCGCACGCGAGGCTGCCCCGGGACGCCGGTTCGGGGGACGAATTCGGGTGGCACAAGCAGGCCCACCACGATCTGGCTCATCAAGCGGTGGGACCTCGCGGGGGCGTGATGGCCTCCCGTTGCCACCCCACCCGAGCAGTGTCATCATCGACGGCATGACAACACAGATCGTGCTCGTCCCCGGATTCTGGCTCGGGGCGTGGGCATGGGACGACGTCGCCCCGCTGCTCCGTGACCGCGGCCACGACGTCACCTCTCTCACGCTGCCCGGCCTTGAGCCCCAGCACCCCGCTCGCGGCGGGGTCACACTCGACGAGCAGGCCGACGCCATCGCGGCCGCTCTGGATCGCGGAGCCGACCGCCGCGTGATCGTGGTGCACAGCGGCGCGGCCCTGCCGGGCACGATCGTGCTCGACCGGCACCCGGACCTCGTGGACCACGTCGTCTTCGTCGACACGGCGCCGGCGCGCGACGGCCAGGCCATGGACTCCGGTTTCGATTCCGACGAGTTCCCCCTCTCCGCCGCCTGGGAGTCCGAGATGGAGGACGGCAGCATGCGCGACCTCACCGAGTCCCAGCTGTCCGCCTTCCGGGACCGGGCGGTTCCGCAACCCGGCCGGACCGTCGGCGGCCGGGTGTCGCTCACTGACCCCCGCCGCCTGACGGTCCCGGGCACGGTGGTCTGCACCGCGTTCTCCAGCCAGGACTATAGGGCCTACGCGGCACAGGGGGTGCCGTTCCTCGCGGCGCTCCAGGACCACACCGCGCTCGCCTATGTCGACCTTCCGACAGGGCACTGGCCGATGTGGTCGAAGCCGGTCGAGCTGGCCGAGGTCATCGCGACGGCCGCCGCGTAAACGATTCAATAAGCGAGACCGCGACGGGACAAAGGTGCCGCGCCGGCCCACGGCAAGGGCGGCAACGGCGTGCGCCTGCGGCGAGACGTCCCACCGGTCCGAGGCCTCCCGGGAGCGGGCGTAGCGGATTCTGCTCCGGGGGCTCCCGGGAGGTTCGGGACCACGGGATCGCGGGGCGAACTGTGCGGGCGGGGTAAGCCGGGGGCCCAGCCGCGGGCGGCGGGCGCCACCAAGGGGCGAGGGCTACCGCAGGAACAGCTTCGCCAACCGAGCCGTCGTGAGCCACAGCCCGAGCACGGTCATCACGAGGAAGTAACCGATGTGGACCGGCGTCATCGCGGTGAAGATGCCCACGGAGAGCTGCCGCATCAGCTCGATCCCGTGCCAGAGCGGCATCACCTTCACGAACCACTGGATCGCCTCGGGGTACACCGAGATGGGGTAGAGGGTGGAGGACAGCAGGAACATCGGCAGCATGAAGAAGTTGATGACGTCCATCTGTTGGAAGGTCTTCATGAAGCTGGTGACGCCCATGCCGAAGCTCGCGAACCCGAAGGCCACGAGCACCGCGGCCGGGATCATCAGGAGTGCCCAGACGCCGTTGACGATATCGAGGGCGTACAACACCGCCATGAAGCCCAGCGCGTAGAGGAAGCCGCGGAACAGCGCCATGAAGATCTCGCCGATGGCCACGTCCAGTGGGCCGAGCGAGGTGGACATCATGCCTTGGTACAGCTTCGCGAAGTGCATCTTGAAGAACACGTTCCAGGTGGAGTCGTAGATGGCGCCGTTCATCGCGGAGGTGGCGAGGAGGGCCGGGGCGATGTATGCCGAGTACTCGATCTCCTGTCCACCCGGCCCGGTGACCGTGCCGATCAGGCCACCCAGCCCGAAGCCCATCGCCATCAGGTAGAACACCGGCTCGAAAAACCCGGAGACCAGGATCATCCAGTTCTGGGTGAGGATCACCTTGAAACCGCGCTCGATCACGGCTCGGGCGTTGCCGGAGTACAGCCCACGGAGCGGGCGGTTGGGGTTGCGGAGCCGGTCGAGGATCTCGATGGAGGTGCTCACTCGGTCAGCCTCCGGCGGTAGTTGCGGTTCGCAAGCAGCAGCCCCACGGTGAGGAGCGCCAGGAGGTACCCGAGGTGCACCAGCGTCATGCCCGGGGCGAGGTCACGCCCGTAATTCGCCACCCGGGCGAGTTCCGTGCCGTGCCACACCGGGGAGAGCCACCCGATCCACCGGAGGTAGATCGGCATCGAGGACAGCTCGAAGAACGTGCCCGCGAACAGGAACATCGGCATCACGATGAATCGCTGGATGAAGGAGAACTGGAATCCCTCGTCCTTCAGCGTGGCGGCGTACGCCTGCAACGGCGCCGCGAACGCGAGCGCCGAGAGCGCCCCGATGGGGATCACCAGCCACGACCACCCACTCCGGCTCGCCCCGAAGAGCTGCATCAGCCCCCAGAAGACGGTCGCCTGCGCCACGAACCGGAAGCTCACTGCGAGGATGTGCCCGAGCGCGATCTGCCCGGGCGAGATCGGCGACGCCACCGGCCCGTAGTAGATCCGCTGCCACTTGAAGCCGCTCATCACCGGGTACGTCATCTCGCCGGCCGCCGTCATGACCGCCGTCGACACCAGCAGCGCCGGCGCCACGAACGTCAGGTAGGGCACGCCGTCGACGGCCCCGGCGTTCGCGTCGACGACGGCGCCCAGCCCCACCCCCATCGCGAACAGGTAGAGCAGTGGCTGGCCGACGTCGTACACGAGGACCGGCCAGCCGTACCCCCTCATCTGGCGCAGCATGTGCTCGGCGAAGTACCACCAGCCGAAACGGCGTGCGCTCGCGGACTGGACCGCGGGGGGCGTGGCCCTGCCGGTGTAGGCGAGCCGGTTGGAGTCGGTGAGGGCGCCGGGGGCGATCTCAGTCAACGAGGCTCCTTCCGGTCAGTCGCAGGAACACGTCCTCCAGCGAGGAGCGCCGCACGAGCGAGGTGATCGGGTTGAGTCCGCGCGCGGTGACCTCGTCCATGGCGGCCTCGCCGGAATCCGCGTAGATGAGGATCCGGTCCGGCAGCACCTCGTTGCGCATCCCCACACCCTCCAACTGGTGGACCACCGCGGCGTTGCGCTCCGAGCCGAAACGCACCTCCAGCACCTCGCGGGTGGAGTACTCGCGGATGAGCGCCTGCGGGGAACCCTCCGCCATGATCTTCCCCTTGTCGATCACGATGAGCCGGTCGCAGAGCTGCTCGGCCTCGTCCATGAAGTGCGTGGTGACGATCAGGGTGACACCCTCCTCCTTGAGGCGGAAGAGTCGGTCCCAGAGCACGTGCCGCGCCTGCGGGTCCAGCCCTGTGGTGGGCTCGTCCAGCAGCAGGATCCGCGGCTCGTTGACCAGCCCGCGCGCGATGGTTAGGCGACGCTTCATCCCACCGGAGAGCGCGGTGACCTTCTCGCCGGCCTTCTCCTTCAGCTGCGCGAACTCCAGCAGTTCCTCCGCCTTGGGGCGCAGGTAGGAGTACGGCAGCCCGAAATACCGGCCGTACGCGATGATGTTCTCCCGCACGCGCAGTTCCTCGTCCAGATTGTCCTGCTGCGGGACGACGCCGAGGTGCGCGCGCACCTCCGGGCCGTTCTCCTCAGGGTCAAGGCCCATCACCGTGAGCTTCCCGCCGGTGCGCGTGGAGGTACCGCCGATCATCCGCATCGTCGTGGACTTGCCCGCGCCGTTCGGTCCCAGCAGCCCGAACGACTCCCCCGCGGGCACGTCGAAGGAGATCGAATCGACGGCTGTGAAGTCGCCGTACTTCTTTGTCAGGTCGGAAGCGTGGATGACGACGTCAGAGGGCACCACGCAAAGGTAACCGAGCGCACCGACAACCGGCAAAGGGATTGTTCCGGCTCAGCGTGCGGGGTGCCGGGGACGCGGGATGCCGGGGCGGGCGCAGGTGCCCCGTCCGCCACAGTCAACCCGCGCGCTCGGCCGCCTCGCGCAGCCAGGCGGCGACGTCGTCGTCGATGTCCTCGAGCGTTCGCACCTCGAGATGATGCATCCAGTGCAGGCGGGTGGGGTGGACCACCTCCTTGAAACGGGGGGAGGGATCGAGGCGGCCGAGGGCGATGGTGAGCACGACGTCGGCGGCCGGCCGAGCGAGGTACATCCCCGGCACCCAGAGGTACGCGAACCCACGGCGACGGCGGAACGCGACCTGGCTCTTCGTGGTCCCGGGTCTCGACGTCGTCCCAATCCTCCAACAGCCCCGAGACGCACTCGAGGACCGCCAGCCCGAAGGGGTTGCCGGAGAAGAACTCCTCGGCGGTGAGGGGAATCGTCACGGACTCATCGTTGCGCCCGCCGGGCGCCCGACGCAATGGTGGGCGCCGCCCCCGCGCCGCCGTGGTCCAGCCGTGGCAACCGGCCGCAAAACGTCTCCTACGATGGGGCGACTTTGGTAGTAAGGAGTCAAGCAAGACGAAGGAGTCGACATGCCACGCCTCGTGGACCTGAAAGCCAAGCCATACAACCTCGACGACGAGCAGATCGCCTGGGTCGAGGAGACCCTTGCGGGCATGACCGATGATGAGAAGATCGGCCAGCTGTTCGTCAGCCTGTTCTTCCTCGGGGTCGACTCGTTCTCCGGGAACGTCCTGACGAACAAGGAGATCCTCGAGAAGTTCCACATCGGCGGCGCGCGCTACCAGGGCGGCAGCGGAGCGCAGGTGCAGACCCTGCTGAACGAGCTCCAGAACCACAGCCGAATCCCCCTGCTCATCGCCGCCAACTGCGACTCCGGCGGCAACGGCGCCTGCAACGACGGCACCTACATCGCCTCGGCCGCCCAGTGCGAGGCCAGCCGGGACCCGCAGGTGGCGTGGGACGCGGGGTACGTGTCCGGGGCGGAATCCGCCGCGTTGGGCGTGAACGTGAACTTCGGCCCCTGCGTCGACATCCTCTACAACTGGCGCAACACGATCGTCAACACCCGCGCCTACGGCACCAACCCCGAGGACGTGATCACCTACACGAACGCATACGTCGACGGCATCTCGGAGTCCGGGGTCCTGAGCGGCATCAAGCACTGGCCGGGCGACGGCGTCGAGGAGCGAGACCAGCACCTGGTGCTCGGCGTGAACGACCAGACCCCCGAGGAGTGGGACGCCTCCTTCCGGAAGGTGTACCAGAACCACGTCGACCGTGGTGTCGAGATGATCATGGCCGGGCACATCGCCCTGCCGTACTACCAGAAGAAGCTGAACCCCCAACTGGAGGATGCGGAAATCCTGCCGGCGACCCTCGCGGAGGAGCTGCTGCAGGACCTCCTGAAGACCGACCTCGGGTTCAACGGCGTGGTCATCACCGACGCATCGCACATGCTCGGCATGACGTCCGCGATGCGGCGCGAGGAGTACGTGCCACTGGCCGTCGCAGCCGGGTGCGACATGTTCCTCTTCTTCAACGTGATGGAGGAGGACTTCGAGTTCATGCTCAACGGCTACCGGAAGGGCATCATCACCGAGGAGCGCCTCCTCGACGCCAACCGCCGCATCCTGGGCCTCAAGGCCAAGCTCAACCTGCACACGCAGCAGGCCGATGGCACCCTCGCGAAGTCGAAGGACGCCCTCACGGTGATCGGGAGCGAGAAGCACCTCGAGATGCGCGCCAACGCCGCGGACAAGGGCATCACCCTGGTCAAGAACACCCTCGACCAGCTGCACCTCAATCCAACGGACCACCGGAGGATCCGGCTCTACCACCTCACGGGCGAGGTCGGCGGAATCTACGCCGCCGGCGAGAAGACGGTGCAGCTCCTGATCGACGAGCTCTCGAAGCGTGGGTACGAGGTCACCGTGAACGACGGCAGCAGCCGCGTGAAGGGCTCCACCGTGAAGTTCCGCGACGAGGTGGACGCCGCCCTCGTCGTGGCCGAAGTGGTTGGGTACGGCGCACAGAACAACTACCGCATCCAGTGGAAGACCGCCATGAGCAACGAGTGCCCCTGGTACGTCTGGGAGGTCCCCACCTTCATGGTCTCGCTGAACTTCACCACCCACCTCCACGACGCCACGATGGTGAAGTGCTACATCAACGCCTACCACTCCAACGAGGAGATCATCCGCCAGACGCTCGACAAGATGGAGGGCAAGAGCGAGTTCAAGGGCACGCCGAACGACCTGGTCTGGGCCGGGAAGTGGCAGGCAAAGCTCTGAACCGCGACCGTGGTCGTTCGGCCTTCACAAGCCGCCAAATGACCATTCACATTGACACGACAACCAACACCAAAACAACACATGGCGATCTGGGCTCATGGTCAGGCGGAGTGCCGTCCATCTCAGCCAGAAAGCGAGAGGGGACTGTTCGGTGCCGCGATCATGGTCCTGGCACTCTCGTGGATCATCGCACCCCAGATCCGGGCGAACGCCGGTGACGCGGTTGCGCTGCAGAACCACCCGCGTGCGGCGGAACTCGGTCAGCCGCTTCGGTGAGTAGTCGGTGATGTCCTCACCACCCACGGACACTCGGCCGTCCGTTGCGGTCAGGATGCCCCCGGCGATGGTGCACAGGGTGGTCTTCCCGGACCCTGACGGGCCGATCAGGGCGACGATCTCGTCCTCGGCCACGTTCATGTCGATGCCGTCGAGCGCCACGACCTCCTGATCCGCCATCGGGTAGACCTTGCGGACCCCCGCCAACTCGAGGGCGTACCCAGCCTTGCTCATCAGTTTCCTCCAATGGCTTCGGCCGGGTCGATCCTGAGGACCCGGCGCAACGAGAATGCACTGCCGACCACCGCGGCCAGCGCCATGAATCCAACGGAACTCAGGAGCCGCGCGGGCCCCACGGAGAACGGGAGCGCACCCGCGGGGATGAAGGCCGCCGCGGTCAGCGTCATGGCCACCCCCACGAGCGCCGCGATCAGTGTGACCACGAGCGCCTGCACCACCACACCGCTGAAGATGGTCGTGCTGCGGGCACCGATGGCCTTCAGCACGCCGTACAGCCCCACCCGCTCCACGGTCAGGAGCGCGAAGAACAGCGCGACCACCACGAGCGCGATCGTGAGTGTCACGCCGATGATCTGCGAGAACGTGGAGTTCTGGGCGGACACGCCGGGGATGGCGTTTGCGGCGTCGTCGATGGTGAGGGTCCGCGTGGCGCCAGTGGCGCCGTCGATGGCGGCCGCCATGTCCGCCGCGCCGTCGTCGTCAAGGGCGACGACGACGCCCTGCACGGTCCCGGGGTCCATCGCGGACCCGGGCCGGGCCTCGGCCAGCACGGTCCGCCACGTCTCGAGCGACCCCCAGACGCCGCCCTGCGACGGCGTGTCCGACTCGCTGAGGAACCCGACGATCATGACCTCGCTGCGGTTGGGGCCGAGGAGCAGGGTCTGGCCCTCGGAGTAGAGCTCGGTGAGGTCGGGGTCCGCCCACACTTCGCCGGCGGCCGGAGCCGCGTCCGGGAGCCCGGCGGGGGCGATTTCGTAGCCGCGCAGCGTCACGGACTCGAGCTCACGCTCGTCGCCGCCCTCCAGCCGCGCCCCGAGGATGTCGTTGGCGCCCGCCGAGTAGACGATCAGCTGGCCCGGCTGGGCCTGGTAGGCGCCGGTGACCCGCTGCAGGAGCCCGTCGAGCAGCCCGCCCAGGAACATCAGCAGGATCGCGATGAGCGAGAGGGTGACGGTGGCGATGCCGAACCGGCCGGGCTGGCGGCGCATCTCACGGAGTGCGAGCTTCATCAGTGACCCCCTCCCGTGGTTGCCTCGACCGGGTCGATGGCGAGCACGCGGCGGATCGAGGCGAGTGCGCTCCCGACACCGAGCACCCCCAGCAGGGCGGTCCAGAAGGCCACGGTCGTCCAGTCGAAGACGATGGTGAGCGAGCCGATCTCGATCCGCGACGTCAGGGCGTACAACCCGACCCCCACGGCGATGCCGCCGCCCAGGATGAACGCGACCTGCCACAGCAACGCGCGCACCAAGACGCTGGAGCGCGCTCCCACGGCGCGGAGCAGCGTGAGGGCCCTTGTCTTCTGGAACGCCGTCGGAGAGCGCGGCCTCGGCGAGAGTCACCGAGAGGATGCCGATGCGCCCGGAGTCGGCGACCTCGGGCGAATCCGCCACGGGGCTTGTTGCACCAGGATCAGGAAGACGAGCAGGCTCACCGCGATCAGCAGCAGCGCGAACTTGACCTTCCCCCGGTGCATCTCCTTGGCAGCGAGGAACATGTGGCTATGTTACGACGGAACGTCGTGAACGGCCAGCGGAAGCGGGACCAACGGCCCTTCCGGGTGCGATAATCGGATCATGCCCCGGATCCTGGCCGATTCGCTCGCCGAGCACCGCGTGCTGGTGCGCGCCCGGATCCTCGACGCCTTCGGGGAGGAACTCCACGAGAAGGGGTACTCCGCGCTCACCCTCGCGAACGTGGCGGGACGCGCAGGGATCGCCCGCAACACCATCTACAACTACGCGGCGGACAAGAACGAGTTGATGCTCGAATACGTGGAGCGGTCCGTGGGCGGCTACCTCGAGCGCGCCCGCGCCGAGCTGGCCACGCTCACGTCCGCGAGCGACCAGTTGAAGTACCTGATCCGCAGTCAGACCGAGGCGTTCCTCCACGAGCCGGGGGCCGGGTCCGCGGGGTCCGCCGGGGGCATGCTCGAGGGCGGCTCGCTCCCCCCCGCGGTGTTCGACGCCCTCATGGGCCGCCTCTCCGGACTGCACCACATGATCGCCGAGGTGGTGGACCGCGGCACGGCCTCCGGCGAGTTCCACCGCGTCACCGACGTCCCCGCCACCGTCGAGATGATCGCGTCCGTGATCGGCTCCCAGCGCATGCCGGTCGGCGAGCACACCCGCTCGTTGGACGACGCCGTCACCCACGTGACCGCGTTCGTCATGGCCGCCCTCACGGCCTGAGCCGCGGCCACCCGGGCCGGGGAGGGTTGCGGCTGACAGGGAGGGTTGCAGCTGAGACCGCTTGGTGCGCGCCGCTCCCCTGGCGCGAACCCTCCCTGCGGGCGCAATTCCGCTCCCTCACGCACCGCCACCCGCGCGCGATCCGTCGCCGCGCGGGCGTCGCCCTTCATCCCGCGGCGGCGCGTACTCCATCAGGTAGAGCGGGACGCCGTCGAGCTTGGGGGCGGTCTGCAGCAGGGGGTGAAGGTGGGGATCGCCCTGGTGGCCATCGAACGCGATCTGGCCCCAGCCGGCGTCCGCCGCCTGCCTCGCGGTGGCGCGCACGCAGGCCGCGAGGGCGGCGGCGCCGTCGGGGGCGTCGCGGGTGATCGTCTCGGCGACGACGTCGAGCGGCTCACCCGACGGCGTGCGGAACACGAAGACGCCGGCGACGACATCGTCACGGTCCACCGCGAAGCTCGACAGCCTTCGGTCCAGGTCCAGGCGCACCTCGTCTGCGAACATCCGCTCGACGTCCGCGCGGGAGGTCACCGGGGACCAGTCCTCGTGCACCCACTCGTACAGCGAGCAGAACGACGTGACGAGTTGCTCGTCCGAGAGGTCGGAGCCGGGCACGATGCGGGCGGTCGCCGGCCGCTCGGGGAGCGACCCGACCCACAGGCGGTTCGCGGCGTCGGTCAGGTCGAGCCGCATCGGGGGACAGACCTGGTAGGGCACCCCACCCATGGCCCGGACCCACCCCAGCGCCGGGTTGTCCTCCCGTAACTTCGCGAAGAAGGGCCGATCCTCGTCACGGCTCTGCCCGAGGGCCTTCAGCAGCTCGGTCCCGAGCCCCTTGCCGCGCTGGCCATCGCACACGCGGATCGTGGCCCAATAGCGCGAATGGTGCAGCCCGGAGAGGAAGCAGTACGCGAAGCCGGCGAACTCGCCGTTGTCGTCCTCTGCCACCAGCATGTGTTCCGGCTTGACGCGGGTGTTGATGCGCAGGCCCGCGTCGAGGATGGCATGGATGTCGTCGTAACCACCCGGTCGAATGTGCATGCCTCGAACCTAATGTCAGCGCCCCGTCTCGGCGAACGCTCGCGGCAACCCATCGAGCAGTTGCCAAGGTCGCTGGGCCGCGGCGTGCCGAGTTCGCCGGGCGGTCAGGCGCGGGTGTTGGCCCGGTGCGGACATGCTGGTCAGGCGGGGCAGGTGGGCGAACCGAGCACCCGCTGGGCCAGGCCGAACCCGACCAGTCCGACCGCGAGGACCCCGTTGAACGGCGAGGTAACCGCCGATTCGAACAGGAGGGTGGCGAACATCACGGGGAGGATCGGGCCGGCGGCGCAGGCGGTCACGGCCCTACGCTGGCCGTCGGTCTCCCGGCCACGCGCACGCGGGGGCACGTACGTCGCGAGGGTCAGGCCGCCGAGGATCGCGGCGAGCGCGAGCGCCACCAGCGTTCCGGGATCACCAGGGAGTGGCCGGCCCACGGCGCCGGCGTAGGCCCAGAACAGGAGCGGGACCGCGACGACGGCGGCAGCGGCGTGACGCCCCGACGCCACCCTTGCCCAGTACCCGAGCCCGGAGACCTGGGGCTGCGGGGCGACGGCGTCGAGCCGTGGGAGGGCGGCAACCTGATCGTGGAGGGTGAGCGGTGCGGGAAGGGCTTGCGGCGCAGGAAGGGCTTGCGGCGCAGGTGCGTCCGGGGGTCGCGTCGTCATGGGGTTCCTCCCGGGGTCGTGGCTGGTGAACAGCATACCCCTAGGGGTATATGCCCGCCACAGACTGGCGCGGTTTGGGCGGGCACTGCCCGACACTGGTCCGGTTGGGGGGCGCACGAGTGTGGCCGGGACCTCGCGGCCCCGGCCACACTCAATGGATGAGCTGGTCAGGAGCCCGACTCGAGGGACGAGGGACGGTGGCTCACCGCGATCTTGCGCGGCTTCGCCTCCTCGGCCACCGGGATGGTGAGCGTCAGAACGCCGTCGGTGTAACTGGCGACGACGTTGGCCAGGTCGAGGCCGTACCCGAGGGTGAGCTGGCGGGCGAAGGTGCCAGTGGGGCGCTCGTGGGAGATCCATTGCATGCCCTCCGTGGCGTGCGGCTTGCGCTCCGCGCGGATCGTCAGGGTGCGGTCCTCGACGTCGATGTCGATCGACGCGGGGTCGACGCCCGGCAGGTCCAGGGTCGCGACGAACGTGTCGCCCTCGCGGTACAGGTCGAGCGGCATGATCGGGCTGGACGGGCCCTGTCGCAACGTGGAGTTCATGAGCGCGGTCAGCTCGGCAAACGGGTCATTTCGGGGAACCATGTGAACCACCTCTCCAGATCCGGCGCCCGGCGTTTGCGGGCGGAGGGTTCGGCCCGTGCGCTTCTCGCCGTGGCCGGTCACTGCGTCGATTATTGGCGCTCCGCCGCGGCGAGTGCCAGCGTGTACGCTGCCGGCGAAAAGTTGAGCGTTCTCGGCTCAACTCTCTCGGGACTGGCTGGTGATCCTGGCCCGCTCGAGGGTTTCCGGTGTGCCGTACCACGGGATCGACGCCGCCATCATGATCAGCCCGGTGACGAGGAACGCGGCCGTGTAGCCCACCCGGTCGGCGATCAGGCCCGCAACGATCGGGCCGAGGATGGCCCCCACGTCCTGGAGCATCTGGAAGACCGCCAGCACCTGGCCGGCACTGCGGTCCGAGCCGATGACGTCCGCCACCGCTGCCTGCTGCCCGGGGTTGAGGAGGCCGGCCCCGACCCCGGCAAGCAGCGAGATCAAGAGCAGCACCCACGGCGAAGCGCTCACGCCGATGAGCGCGGTGAAGGCGCCGTTCACGAGGGTCCCCCCGATGATGAGCGGCTTGCGTCCCACCGTGTCCGCCACCCGCGCGGAGAAGGGCAGCACCGCGCCGTTCCCGACGGCGAAAGCCGCGAGCACCGCGCCGGCGATCCAGGGTTTCGGGGAGATCACCACGGAGGCGAACAGCGGCACCATCGCGACCCGGACCCCGAAATTGGCCCAGCCGTTGGCGAAGCCACTTCCCACGACGGACCGGTACGCCCGGTCCCCGAACGCCTCGGACAGCGTCATGACGGGAGTGTTGGCCCGGCCGGCGGAGGCCTGCGTCCGCGGGTCCTCGAGCAGCAGCCCGATGAGTGCCGCCGCCACCACGAGCATCCCCGCGTAGACCAGGAACGGCACCCGCATGCCGAACTCGGCCAGCAGTCCCCCGATCACCGGGCCGGCGATGCTGCCGAGCAGGAACGTCGAACCGTACAGGGCGGAGACGCGGCCGCGGATCGGCGCGGGCGAGAGTCGCACCAGGAGTCCCATCGCCGAGACGGTGAACATCACCGACCCCACGCCACCCAGCGACCGGAAGACCAGGAGTTGCCAGTAGTTCTGCGCGAACGCCGTCGCCGCCGACGACGCCGCCACGATCAGCACCCCCGCCATGTAGGTGGGCCGTTCGCCGAGCCGGGTGACGAGCACACCGGCGGGGGCGGCCCACAGCAGCCGGAAGGCGGCGAAGGCGCTGACCACGACACCCGTCGCGGTCACCGACACCGAGAAGGTGTGCGCGTACTGCGGGAGGACGGGCGCGATGAGGCCGAAGCCGATCGCGATGCAGAACGCCGCCCCGACCAGGACCCAGATCTGGCGGGGGATCGCCTCATCGGGAACGCGACGTGCAGACTTCTTCGGGGCGGAGGGGGAGGGGGAGGATGCCATGGCCCCTCCATTATGCGGGGCGGTGGCGCGACGGCCCATCCGACCACTCCCGGTACGCGGGCAGGTCCGGGGCAATAGTGTGGTCCCGCAGCAGGATCAGCGCCGATCCTGCTGCCTGCGGCGACATGGAGGTTCACATGCGTATCGGGATCCCCACCGAGGTCAAGAACAACGAGTACCGCGTGGCGATCACGCCGGTCGGGGTGCACGAACTCGTCGAACGCGGGCACCAGGTCCTCATCCAGGCGGGCGCCGGGATCGGCTCGGCGATCCCCGACGAGGAGTTCGAGCGGCAGGGCGGCACGATCGTCCCGGACGCGGACCGAGTGTGGGCAGATTCGGAGATGGTGCTGAAGGTGAAGGAGCCGATCGCCGAGGAGTTCCACCAGCTGCGCGAGGGCCTGGTGCTCTTCACCTACCTCCACCTCGCGGCGAACCTCGAGTGCACCACGGCCCTCAGGGACGCGGGCGTAACCGCCATCGCGTACGAGACCGTCCAGACGCCGCACGGCCAGTTGCCCCTGCTCTACCCGATGTCCGAGGTCGCCGGCTGCCTCGCGCCGCAGGTCGGCGCGCACGCCCTCATGCGGCCACAGGGCGGCCGGGGAGTGCTGATGGGCGGCGTCGGCGGCGTGGCGAGCGCGAAGGTGGTGATCATCGGCGGCGGTGTCGCGGGACAGAACGCCGCGAACATCGCGCTGGGCATGGGCGCGGACGTGACCATCCTGGACACCAACCTGGAAAAGCTGCGCATGGTCTTCTGGCGGTGGCAGGGACGCATCAAGCAGTTGACGTCGTCGAAGCTCGCGGTGCGCCACCAGATCGAGGACGCGGACATGGTCATCGGCTCGGTGCTCATTCCCGGTGCGCGGGCCCCGAAGCTCGTGACCAACGAGATGGTCGCGCAGATGAAGCCGGGGTCGGTGCTGGTGGACATCGCGATCGACCAGGGCGGCTGCTTCGAGGACTCACACCCCACCACCCACGCCGACCCGACCTTCCGGGTGCACAACTCCACCTTCTACTGCGTGGCGAACATGCCCGGCGCGGTGCCGAACACGTCCACCTACGCGCTCACGAACTCCACCCTGCCCTACGTGGTGCGGATCGCGAAGCGGGGGTGGCGGGACGCGATGCGCGCGGACCACGCCCTCGCCCTGGGGCTCAACACGCACGCCGGGAAGGTGACCTTCCCGGCGGTGGCTGAGGCGTTCGGCATGGAGTGCACGCCCGTCGAGGACATCCTCGCCTAGATGAACTCGACAACCTGCTCGAACGGCAGGCGCGGGGAGCGCGGACGGCCGGCGGACTCGTCCGCGTAGCCGAGGGCGACGACGGCGAGCAGGTCCTGATCCCCGTCGCTGAGGAAGCGCTCCGCGATGGCCGGGCCGTTGTAGCCGGTCATCGGGCCGACATCGAACCCGTGGGCGCGGGCGGCGATGATGAAGTAGCCCATCTGCAGGCTGGCGTTCATGCGGGCGAGGTAGCCGCGCTGCTCGCGGTCCTGGAACATCTTCCCGGCGTTCGGGGCGTGCGGGAACGTGGTGGAAAGCGTCTCGTGGAAGTTGTTCATCATGGTGGGGCCGTACTTGAACGACTCGAAGATCTCCCCGACCACAGCGCGGTCCACCGGTTGGTCAGAGAAGGCCACGACCGTGCGCGCCTCACGGAAGAGGGTGTCGATCGCGTCGTCGGTGATGGCGGTGTGCAGGGTGACTGTCATGGTTCCCATGTTATTGAACCTTCAACCAAATCGCCAGCGGGGGCGCCGTGGCGGTGGTCACGGGCGACGGCGTCGGGCGGGGACGGCGTCGGGCGGGCGACGGCGGCGACGGCGACGGCGTCAGGCGTCCTGGACCAGCAGGTCGGTGTACTCGGGGTGGCGGCGGATGAACGTGGCGACGTAGGGACACACGGGGTCCGCCTTGAGGCCTGACTCGCGGGTGTCGCGCAGCGCCCAACCCACGAGCTTGCCGACGAGGCCGTGCCCGCGCTGGGCGGGGTCGACCTCGGTGTGGGGGAAGGCGCGCACGCCGTCGTCGTCGAAGAAGTCGGCCAGGCCGACGAACTCGCCGTCCTGGCGGATCTCGTAGCGCGAAAGGGAGTCGTTGCGGGTGATCTCGATCGAGCCGGCGGCCGTGTCCATGCCGATGACGATACCCGCCGGGTTCGCTGAACGCCCCGCGCGCCCGGACTATTGTGGAGCCGTGGAACTTGCAGGCGTGGAGCCGATCCGCCGGATGGCCGACGGCACCATCAAACAGGTCAATCCCATGTCCGGCACCCAGGTGTGGACCGTCCCGGGGCGCGGGAACCGCCCGCTCGGCAACGCCGCCGGGTCATCGGCGCCCATCAACCCGAGTCGCCATGGCCGCTACTGCGCCTTCTGCTCGGGCCGCTACTGGGACACCCCACCCGAGAAGTCCCGTCTGGTTCGGACCAGCGCGGGCTGGACCCGGGTGGACAACCTCCCGGCCAACCAGCTGACCGCCACCACCGCGGACTTCCGCCGCATCCCGAACCTCTTCGAGATCCTTTCGCTGGACTACTGGGAGGACAACTACGGGTACACGATGCCCCCCGAGGCGCGCGCCCGGATGGACGCCTACCTCGCGGACCGCGATGGCCACGCCCACGTGATGGGGGTGGCTCGGGGCAAGGCGATGGCCTCGGGCGTCCCGGAGCGTGTGTGGGACCAGATGAGCGAGGAGAAGCGGCTCGAATGGGCCGACAACTTCTTTGCCGGCGGTCATGACGTGATCGTGGCCCGGCGCCACTTCGCCGACGGCGCCACCTGCGAGGACCATCTGGCCTCCTCCGGAACCCTGACGCCCGAGGAGCACTTCCAGTACACCGCATACACTATCGACACCATGCGGGACCTGTACGACTTCGCCCCGCACGTGAAGTACGTGGCCACCTTCCAGAACTGGCTGCGCCCCGCCGGCGCCTCGTTCAACCACCTGCACAAGCAGCTGGTCGCGATCGACGAGCGCGGGGTCCAGGCCGAGCGCGAGTACGAGAGGGCAAAGGCGGACCCGAACATCTACAACGAGATGGCCGTGGACTACGCCGCCGCCCAGGGGCTTCTCCTGGCCGAGAACACGCACGCCATTGCGTTTGCCGGGTTCGGCCACCGCTACCCCACCCTCGAGGTGTACTCGAAGGCGAACGCCCGCATGCCCTGGAAGCACACCCCGGACCAGGTCCGAGCGGTCTCGGACCTCCTCCACGCCTGCCACGCCGCCACTGGCGCCACCGTGGCCACGAACGAGGAGTGGTACTACAAGCCGCGCGACCTGGACGTCCCGATGCCCTGGCGGATCATGGTGAAGTGGCGCGTCTCCACCCTCGCGGGTTTCGAGGGCGGCACCAAGATCAACGTCAACACGATCTCGCCCTTCACCCTCCACGACCGTGTGCTGCCGCGGCTCCTCGAACTGCGGAAGCAAGGGCTCATCGCGCCGATGCGGCTCGGCTCGGAGTGTCAGCCGGAGAAGGGCTGCCTGCGGTACGCGGGGTGACGACCGTGCCGCTGGAGCAGGAAGGCCTCAGGGCGTGACCTCCACGCGGTGGCGCCGCCCCCGGATCGTCACCGTGAACGCCAGCCGGTTCCACCCCTCGGGAAGCGCCGGATGCGTGCTCGCCGTTCCGTCAGCCACCCGAAGGCCCCCGAAGCCGAACACCACCGCCTGCCAGACCCCACCGCACGACGCGCCGTGGATGCCGTCGGTGGCATTCCCCCGGAGGTCCCGGAGGTCACCGAAGGCGGCCCGTTCGAAGTGTTCGACGGCTTCGTCCGGCAGGCCGGCGCGCGCCGCGATGATGGCCTGCACGGCAGGACCATGCGACGGAGCCATTCGGTGGGTTCCCGTGGTCCTGGCGAGGTTTCGAGCCGAGGAAGAGGCGTGGAACCCTCGCCTTCGATCCGAGACCTCGCCAACCAGGATTCGAGACCTCGCCCCCGGTTCACGACCTCGCCTTCGGCGCGGGAATTCGGCGCGGCGGGGCGGTCCGGGCAACCGGCCGGCCCGTTCGCTTCGCCTCAGACCCCCCGTGCCCCATCCCCACAGGCACGGGTCGCGTCCCGAATCGATCCCGGAACCGTTTGGTGGCTTCCTGCGGTCCTGTGGTTGCAGTCGGTGAGGCTTCGACCCCGCGGTGAGGGGTACAGGCCTCACCACCGGTTCGAACTCTTACCAGGGCTGCCGGGACACCCGCGGACTCGCCCGCAGCGCCGAGCCTCCGCGCCACCTCGCGCGGTCGGTGAGGCTTTGCACCGACGGTGTGGGGCATATCCCACACCGTGGGCACGAAACCTCGCCGCGGATGGATGGTGCGGGTTTGAACTCGGGCACGCGGCCCCACGCGTCACACCCCGAGGAACTCGGCCACTGGGTCCGACGCCGGCGCCCCCCACACCTGCTCCGGCGTGCCGATCTGCACCAGCCGACCGGCCATCATGATGCCCACCCGGTCGGCGACCGCGCAGGCCTCGGCGTGGTCGTGGGTGACGTAGAGCGACGTCGTCGACGACGCCCGCAGGATCCGCGCCACGTCCTCCGTCAGCCGCTCCCGCAGGCTGCGGTCGAGGGCGGAGAGCGGCTCGTCCAGCATCAACAGGCGCGGGCGCGGGGCGAGCGAGCGAGCGAGCGTCACCCGCTGCCGCTCCCCACCGGACAGCGTGGACACGGACCGGCGCCCGAACCCCTCAAGCCCCACGAGTTCCAGCAGGTGCGCGACCCGCGCGCGCTGCTCCTCGCGCGGCGCGCCGGCCAGCCCGTAGGCGACGTTCCCCGCCACGTCCCGGTGCGGGAACAGCTGCCCGTCCTGGAACATCAGCCCGAAGCCGCGGCGGTGCACCGGGACGCCCGTCACGCTCTGGCCGTCCCACAGCACGTCGCCGCCGGCGAGCGGCTCAAGCCCGGCCACCGCGCGCAGCAGCGACGACTTGCCGCACCCACTCGGCCCGAGCAGCGCCACCACCTCGCCCCGCGCCACGTCCAGGCTCACGCCATCGACCGCCACGGTCTCCCCGCGCCCCGCCGGGTAGGTCACGACGACGTCGCGCAACGACAGGCTCACCACTCCCCCGTCCTGTCGATCCGGAGCCGCTCCGCGAGCGCCATGACCCCGGCCGTCATCACCGCGAGGACCACGGACGCCGCGAGCGCCATCCCGAAGTTCTCCGCGCCGGGCCGGCCGATGAGCCGGAAGATGACCACGGGCAGGGTGGGGCGGTCGGGCCGCGCGAGGAACGACGTCGCCCCGAACTCCCCCAGCGAGATCGCGAACGCGAAGCCGACGGCCAGGCCGAGCGCACGGACGAGGTGGGGTCCGTCCACGGTGGCGAAGACCCGGGCGGGGCCGGCGCCGAGCGTGGCGGCCGCCTCCCGCTGGCGCGGGTCGATCGCGCGCAGCACGGGGAGAACGGTCCGCACCACCATCGGCAGGGCCACGATCGCCTGGGCGATCGGGATGAGGACCATCGAGGAGCGCAGGTCCAGCGGCGGCCGGTTGAGGGTGATCAGGAAGCCGAAACCGACGGTCACCGCCGAGACACCCAACGGCAGCATGAACAGGCCGTCCAGGAGTGAGACCGCGCGCCGCCCACTGGCCGAGCGGGGGCGCTGGGCCACCACCACGGCCACCATCACCCCGAGCACCACCGCCAGCAGGGTGGCGTCCACGGCCACGCGCAGCGAGTTGCCCATGGCCTCCCACACGGTCACCGTCAGGGCGCGGGACGAGGTCCCGAGGTTGCGGTAGTTGTCCAGGCCCCAGCCGGCGGCGGTGTGGAAGGACCGCACCAGCAGGTTCGCGAGCGGGAGAGTGAGCAGCCCGAGCACGACGACGGCCGTCACCGCCAGCGGCACCGCGTCGCGCGCGGGGTCCAGGGGCCGGTGGTGCTCCGCGCGCAACTGGAGCGACCGCTCCCGCGCGGAGCGGGCCCGGCCGGCAACGGCGAGGGCCGCGGCCCCCACGACGAGCTGGACCACCGAGAGCACCGCGGCGGCGCGCAGGTTCAGGAACTGGGTGGTCTGCACCCAGATCTCCGTCTCGATGGTGCCGAAGTGGATGCCGCCGAGGATGAGGACCACGCCGAACGCCGTCGCGCAGAAGAGGAACACCACGGAGGCGGCCGAGGCCACCGCGGGGGCCAGCGCGGGGAGGGTCACGGTGAGGAAGGCGCGCGCCGGTGAGGCGCCGAGGGAGCGGGCGGCCTCCACGGTCCGGGGGTCGAGGCGCGCCCACATGCCGCCGACCGTGCGGACCACCACGGAGTAGTTGAAGAACACGAGCGCCAGCACGATGGCCGCGAACGTCCCGTCGAGACGGAGGAAAGCGAGGGGTCCGCCGGCGGCGAGCAGCGAGCGGAACGCCACGCCCACGACCACCGAGGGCAGCACGAACGGCACGGTCACCAGCGCCCGCACCAGCCCGCGCCCCGGGAAGGAGGTGCGGTACAGCAGGTACGCCCCGGGGATCCCGAGCGCCACGGACAACGCGGTGCCGAGCGTGGCCTGCGCGATCGTCAGCCCGATGATCCGCCAGGTCCGCGGCTTGGCGAACACCTCCGCGAAACCGGAGAGGTCCAGCGCCCCGTCCGTGACGAACCCGCGGGCCACCAGTGCGCCCACCGGCCACGCGAAGAACACCGCGAGGAACGCGAGCGGGACCAGCGCCGCCACCACCAGCCACACCCGGCCCGGTCGCGGCGGTCGCGGCGGGACCGCGCGAAGCGACGACGCCGGCGTGGGTCGCGTCATCGTCGTGGTCACGGGGACCTCCGGTGGCTGGTGGGGGCGGGCGTGGGCGGTTGGCTGGTGGGGGCGGGGGTGCGCCGGCGGGAGGGGCGGGTCATCCCAGGAGCGCTGCCCACTCCTCCAGCCACGCGGTGCGGTTCGCGGCGATCGCGGCCGGGTCCAGGGTGATCGGGTCCGCAGCGAGCGGGGCGTGCTCCACCCATGCGGCGGGCAGGTCCACATCGGTGACGGGGTACATGTACATGGAGCCGGGGATGTCCGCCTGCACCGCGTCGCTGAGCAGGAAGTCCACCAGCGCCTTCGCGCCCTCGGGGTTAGCGGCACCCGCGAGGACCCCGGCGTACTCGACCTGCCGGACACAGGTGGCCTCGACGTTCCCGGTGCGCGCCACGCCGTCGTCGCCCACCTCGGCCGCCGGTGACGAGGAGTAGGAGAGCACGATCGGCCGCGGGCCCGCACCCTCCGAGCCGGAGAAGTCCACGTAGTACGCGTCGGACCAGCCCTCGGTGATCAGCAGGCCGTTGCGCAGGAGTCCCCGCCAGTACTCCTGCCACCCGGTCTCCCCGAAGTGCCCGATGGTGGCGAGCAGGAAGGCGAGTCCCGGTGAGGAGGTGGCCGGATTGGTCACGACCAGCAGGTCCTCGTACGCGGGATCCACCAGCTCCTCGAACGTGGTGGGCTCCGCCACGCCGTTCGCGGCGAACCACTGGTGGTCCACGTTGAGACAGACGTCGCCCTGGTCGATGGCCGTGAGGTGGCCGTCCGCGGTGTCCATGCCCGCGACGGCGTCCGGCGAGGTGTATGCCGCAAGGACGCCCTCGTCGACGGCCCGCGAGGAGAAGGTGTTGTCGATGCCGTACACCGCGTCGCCCAGCGGGGAGTCCTTGGTGAGGATCAGCTGGTTCACGAGGGCACCGCCGTCGCCGGGCGCCACCAGTTTGACGGCGTATCCCGTCTGCTCGGTGAAGGACTCCAGCAGCCCGTCGGAGAGCGCGAAGGAGTCATGCGTGACGAGGATTACGGTGCCGCCGGTGGCGGCAGTGGTGCCCCCCGAGAGCGAGCACGCCGCGAGGCCCGCGGCGAGGGCCGCGGCGGAGGCGGCGAGCGCAGCGCCGCGCCGGACGGGTCGGTTCATGGTTCCTCCATTCCTGGAGGGGTGGCCTGCTGCCAGAGAAAATCCCGACTCCCTACGCCGGTACCAACCGGATCAGGTTCGAGGGTCTGCTTTCGCACTCTCAGCGCCACTGGTGGCGCTCCCCTGTCGTTTCACCACGATCGTACACGCGAACGCTGCGGCAACGCCCGCGATGCGGCAGGATGGGACAGCAGGCACCGCGCGGAGGGAGCTCGACATGGCGGGACAGGACGTCGGCTGGAAGGTTGTCAGCGCCGTATCGATGGGGCTGGCCGGGATCGTGGCCGGGAAGATCGTCGAGATCGGCTGGAAGGCCGTGACCGGACATGGCGCGCCCGTTGACCCGGACGACCCGGGCGTGAGCGTGGCCGAGATGATCGCGTTCGCTGCGGTCTCCGGCGCACTGCTGGGACTCGCGCGCCAACTCGCGGCCCTCGGGGCCAAGCGCTGGTACTCCGGCCCGGTGCCGAAGCGCCTCTGAGCCGCCGCCGCCACCAGCCGTCCCCGCCGTTACTCGTCCTCGTCATCGCGCTGGGAGAGCGCGAGGTCGCGGCGGTACTCGTCCACGTACAGCGTCTCCGAGTCGATGTGCCCCGTGCGGTAACCGGCCCGCGCGGCCATGTGCGCGCTGATCGGCGCGGTGATCAGCTGGAAGATCAGCACCAGCACGCAGGTCCAGGCCAGCCCCGGATCGCCGAGCGTGACCGCCATCCCGGTGAGCATCAGCACCAACCCCAGGACCTGCGGCTTCGCGGGCGCGTGCAGGCGCGCGAGGAGGTCGGGGAAGCGCCGCAGCCCGACGGCGGCCGCGAGCGTCAGCGCGGTCCCGCCCACGAAGCACAGGGCGGCCAGCACGTCCAGCACCAGGTCCATCACCGCCCACCCCCCTCGTCGGCGGCCACGCGAGTGGCGTCATCCACGCCCGTGGCGTCGCCCGGCGCCGGCATGGCCGTCTGGTCGACGTCGTGCACCGGCGCGTCCTCGTCCCGGAGTTGGGGCTCGTCCCGCAGGAGGGCCTCGAGCTCCTCACGGGTGAGGATCCGGCGCTCCTCGTCGGACTCGGCGCCCGCGAACCGCGCGACGGCCACCGTGGAGATGAACCCCACGAGCGCGAGCGCTGCCATGATGGCGATGAGGTCAGTGCGCCCGGTCATCGCCGCCGTGATCGCCACGAAACCCATGAGGCCCGCGGTGATGACGTCGATCGCGACGGCGCGGTCCAGCATCGACGGCCCCTGCTCCACCCGCGTGACCGCCACGACGACGGCGAGGGCCAGCGTCGCCAGGCACACCACGTACACCCACGTCATGGCCGCACCTCCAGCGACCGGGCGTCCAGCTCGCCGGTGCCCACGCGCCACCCGGGGCGGTAGCCGGCGTCGGCGAGTTCGGCGTTCGGGGAGAACGCCCGCATGAGGCGCTCCTCCTGTGCGATCACGGCCCGGCGGACGGCGTCCAGCCCGGCGTCGGGGTCCGTCCTGGGGATGTCCAGGACATGCAGGTAGAGCACGCCGCTGAGGCGGTGCACCTCCACGACCACCGAGCCTGGGATCAGCGTGGACAGCCCCGCGGTGGTGGCCAGGACGATGTCCGCATGCGAGCGCAGCTGCACCTTGATGACGGCGGACCGCGGGGGCCGGCGCCGGAGCGCCACCAGGGACACCTCGAGGGCGCCGCGGACGACGTCGACGGCGAACCGCCCCACCAGCACCGCCACCGCCAGCGGCCGGAACGCGCCGAGGCCGCTGACGCGCGGAAGCGGCGTCACCATGGTGACGGCGACCGCGAGGACCACCCCGTTGACGACGTTGGCCAGGGAGATGTCGCCCCACAGCAGCACCCACACGGCGGTGAGCCACACCACCGTGAGCAGGGACGGAACCCGGCGCCTAATCCGATGCATCGTCCACCCCCCAGGGATCGTTGTAGAGGACCGGCGGGTGCTCGCCGTCGGGCAGGACGGCCTCTATGTAGGGCGTGCGGACGCGCAGGTCACGCGCGGCGCGGTCGGTATAGGCGATGAGGGGGCCGGCCACCGCGGCGAGGGCCAGCGACATCGCCACGAGCCCGCCGGCCGCCCCCACCATGCTGCGCGGCAGGCGGCGCGGCGCGGGCGGGTTCTCCGCCTCCTGCCAAAAGGCCATGTTCCACGCCTTCGTCATCGCGTAGAGCGTCAGCAGGGAGGTCACCAGCCCACCCGCCACGAGCGTCCACGCCAGTGTGGAGCCGGAGTCCGAGGCGGCCTGGAGCAGCCCCACCTTGCCGAGGAACCCGGTCATCGGCGGGATGCCCGCGAGGTTCATGGCCGCGATGAAGAACATGATGGCCAGCACCGGCGCCACGCGGGCGAGCGACCCGAGCCGGGTGAGCGACGTCGTGCCGCCGAGGTTCTCGATCAGCCCCGCCACGAGGAAGAGCGCGGTCTGCGCGGTGATGTGGTGCACCACGTAGAAGATAGCGGCGGACAGGCCCATGTTGGAGGACATCGCCACGCCCCACACCATGAAGCCGATGTGGGACAGGAGGGTGAAGGAGAGCATGCGCTTGATGTCGTCCTGCGCCACCGCGCCCAGGATGCCCACCACC
>JADGOQ010000175.1 GCA_017882885.1 Actinomycetales bacterium
GCGCTCGCCCGGGACCGCGGCCTCATCGACTGACGCCCGTGTCCTCCCGGGACCGAAGACCTCTCCCCTGACGCCGGTGCGGAGATACCGTGGATGTGCTGAAAACGGTGCCCCGCGAGGCGCCGTCACCAACACGATGATGTGGAGGATCGAATGGCACGCGTCCTGATACTCGGTGCCGGCGTCGCGGGGCACACCGCGGCGCTCCACCTGCGGCTGATGCTGGACAAGGAGCACACCGTCACGGTGGTCTCGCCCAACTCGCAGTGGAACTGGATACCGTCGAACATCTGGGTCGGTGTGGGGAAGATGTCGAAGAAGGACGTCGTGTTCCCGCTCGCGCCCGTCTACAAGCGCAAGGGTATCGAGTTCCATCAGGCGAAGGCGGTGGCGATCCGGCCCAACGGTGACGCCGCGGACCCGACGGGCGCCGTCGACATCGTGTACACCGACCCGGCGCGCAGCGGCCAGGAGGCTCGGCTGCGGTTCGACTACCTGATCAACGCCACCGGCCCGAAGCTGCGCTTCGAGGCCACCGAGGGTCTGGGGCCGCATGGCGGCCACACCGTCTCGGTCTGCACCGCGGACCACGCCACCGCGGCGGCGGAGAAGTTCGCCCAGGTCCTGGCGAAGGCGAAGGCGGGCGAGCACCAGACCATCGTCGTCGGCATGGGCCACGGCACCGCCACCTGCCAGGGCGCCGCGTTCGAGTACACCTTCAACGTGGAGCACGAGCTGCGCGAGGCCGGGGTGCGCGACATGGCCGAGGTCATCTACCTCACCAACGAGGCCCAGCTCGGCGACTTCGGCATGGGCGGCATGGTGTTCCAGCAGCGCGGGTTCACCCAGACGTCGCAGTTGTGGACGGAGTCGCTGTTCCAGGAGCGGGACGTGCACGCCATCGTCGGCGCCCACGTGGAGAAGGTGGAGCCCGGGGTCATCCACTACGAGACCCTCGACGGCAACCACTGGACGCAGGAGTTCGACTTCTCGATGCTGATCCCGCCGTTCGGCGGCGTGGGCATGGCCGCCTACGACCGCGACGGCAACGACATCACGGGCGAGCTGTTCCTGCCGTCCGGGTTCATGCGCGTGGACGCGGACTACACCCCGAAACCCCCGGAGGAGTGGCGCGCGACGGACTGGCCGGAGACCTACGAGGTGCCCGGCCACCCGAACATCTTCGCCGCGGGCATCGCGTTCGCGCCGCCGCACCAGGTGTCCATCCCCCGCAAGACGCCCAACGGCACGCTCATCGCGCCGGCGCCGCCCCGCACCGGCATGCCGTCGGGCGTGATCGGCAAGGAGTGCGCGCTCACGATCGCGGACCGGATCAAGAAGGGCCCGGGCGCCCCGGCGCGGCACGCCTCGCTGACGAAACTCGGGGCGGCATGCGTCGCCTCGGCCGGCGCGAACCTGCGCACGGGCTCGGCGGCCACCATGACCGTGTACCCCGTGGTCCCCGACTACGAGAAGTACCCGACCGGCCGTGACCTCCACGGCACGCGCGGGGAACTCGGTCTGGCGGGCCACTGGGTCAAACTGATGCTGCACTACCTGTTCATCTACAAGGCCAAGGCCCTCCCGGGCTGGCCGCTGATCCCGGAGTGAGAGACATGACAACCCAGCCCGCTGCGGGTCCCGTGATCACGAAGTTCCCGTCCGCACCAGTCCCCACGCCGGCGACGCTGGCGATGCGCAAGAGCCTGGCAGTCCAGTTCGTGCGCTTCGTCGCGATCGACGCCCGAATCATGATGATGGTCCTCAAGGGGCACGAGGAGTGACCAGGTGGGGGCCGGCGTTCGCGCCGGCCCCCACCCACTCTCACCCGAGCAGCTCGGGCCGGGCGGTCGCTTCCTCGCCCAGGACGTGCTCCGCGAGGAACGCGAACACCACCTCGTACCAGACCTTGGCATGCTGCGGACTGAGGATCCAGTGGTTCTCGTTCGGGAAGTAGAGGAACCGGTGCGGTGACTCCCCGCCCGGCCCGGCCGGCAGCCCGGACTTCGAGAGCAGCTCGTACCAGAGCCGCAGGCCCTCCCCGATCGGCACCCGGTAGTCCCGGTCCCCGTGGATCACGAGCATCGGGGTGCGGATCTGGCCCACGAACCGGTGCGGGGAGTGCTTCTTGCCCATCTCGGGGGTCATCTCGCGCTGCCAGTAGGAGGACACGTCCGTCGTGGGGCCGAACTGGTCCAGCGCCCACAGGGACGCGTGTGTCACGATCGCGCGGAACCGGTCGGTGTGCCCGGCCACCCAGTTCGCCATGTACCCGCCGAAGGACCCACCCATCGCACCGGTGCGAGACGCGTCGACGTCGTCGCGCGCCTCGGCGGCGTCGGTGGCCGCCATGAGGTCGGTGAACGGGGCGTCCCCCCACGCCCCCCAGCCGCGCTGGATGAACGCGCGCCCGTACCCGGTGGACAGTGCCGGGTCCGGCAGCAGCACCGCGTACCCGCGCGCGACGGCGAGCCACGGGTTCCACCGCCAGCTCCACGCGTTCCACGAGCCGAGCGGCCCACCATGGATCCACAGCAGCAGCGGCGCGGGCGACGACGCCGCCGCCCCCGCGGGCAGCGCCAGCCAGGCGCGCACCGGGGCGCCGTCGTCGCCGGTGGCGTGCACCTCGGTGAGGGTGCCGGGCAGGGCGGGCCGAGGAGCCGGGGGAGGCAGGAGCGTGACCTCGGCGGTTCCCGCCACGAAGCCGGGGTCGCGCACCCCGGCCAGCGAGACCCGCACCGGCTCGGCGGGGTGCTCGTAGGTGGAGCGCAGCGCGAACACCGCGTCCGCCGTGACGCCGAGGTCCGAGTACGCGCCGTTGTCGGTCAGCCGCACGGGATTGCCGCCATCGAGGGGCACGAGGAAGAGGGGGCTGCGGCCCTGGTTGTCGGCCGCCATCACAAGGGCGGAACCATCGGGGAGCCACTCCTTCTGGCCGGGCCAGTTGTCCCACCCGGCGAGGAGGCGGGTGCGGGTGCCCGTGGCGAGGTCGAGCACCTCCAGCCAGGGCTCGGGCGCCCGCTGTGGCGTGGACACCGTGCTCGCCACGAGGGCCACGCGGGAACCCTCGGGGCTCACCGCCGGCGCCTCGAACTCCCAGCCCGGTTCGGACAGCAGGGTGGTGCGCTCGCCGGTGGCCACGTCGATGTGGACGAGGGACGGCCGCTGCTCCGCCCGGGCCTCGTACACCGCCCACGTGGTGACGACGAAGCTCCCGTCCGCCGCCAGGTCCACCTCCGCGTGCTGCAGGTGGGTGCCGGCGTCGGGGGTGAGGTCGCGGAGTTCGAGGCGCGTGTCGGCGGAGCCGGCCGGGGCGTGGGCGAGCGCCTCGAGGTCCGCGACGTACAGGTGCGGGGCCTCCGGGCCGAGGTCCTGGTCCCAGAAGCGCACGGGGTAGGAGTCGTGCAGGATCGCCTGCACCTTCTTGTCCTTGCGGGCCTTGCGGAGGCGCTCGTCATCCTCGAGGTCCTTCGCCCCGGGCAGCACGCTCGCCACCAGCAGGATCGTGGTGCCCTTGACCCGCACCGCGGAGAAGCCGCCGGGGTGGGTGGCCACGATCCGGGCCTCGCCGCCCTCCCGGGGGAGGAGCCAGAGCGCGGCTGGGGCGTCGTCGTCGGCCTTTCCGGGACGCTTCGCCACGAACAGCAGGTCGCCGTCCGGGGTGAACGCCACGGTGGACTCGCCCTTCTCGCCGCGGGTGAGGCGGCGCGCGGGGAGCTCACCCGCCGGGTCCACCGCCCAGAGGTTGGTGACCCACGCCGTGGCGTCGGGGTCCAGGGTGCCGACGGCGGCCACCAGGCGGGCCCCGCCGGGTGAGGTCGCGAGCGCGGACGTGCGGGGCAGGGCGATGTAGTCGTCGAGGGAGGAGAACAAGGTTGCGGGCATTCCCTACACCTATCACGTCCCGGCCCGCCCCGCGGGTGGGAGACTGACGCCTGGCGATCGAGTGCGTGCGATGAGCGAGACGCCCCGGCACGAGTGGATCGCCCGCCTCGACTTCCGGCGCTGGCGTGTCTTCTTCACCGCCCGCGCCCGGCAGGGTTGTGTTCGGGCGTTTCCTCGACCGGGGTGAGCTGTTCACGATCCAGACGGGCGTGAACGGCATCGTCGTCGCCGTGCTGCTCCCGCGGCGCCCCCTGGAACGGCCACAACGCTACGCGCGCGCGATCTGGGAGGAGATTGCCACCGCGCTCGACATGCTGGCCGCCGGTCTGCGGGCCTCCGACGTCGAGCAGTTGCGCGACGTCGCCGGCCAACTGCGCGGGGTGCGCCAGGTGGGGACGGACTGGGAGACCACCCTGGGCACAGCCCGGGAGGTGGTGCTGTTCAATCCCACCCTGTGGAAGTCGCGGGCGCCGCTGGCGGAGCTGAACCGGCTGTTCCTCCTCGCCAAACGCACCGAAACGACGATGGAGATGCTCGCGCGGCAGTCCCTGTCCATGGTCGAGGAGGTCGGCCACCTGCCCGCGATCGGCGAGGTGATCGCGGACTGTGGCTCGGCCGCCCATCGGGTCTCGACCTGCGATCACGCACTGGGACCGCCCGACGGGGGCGCGCGCGATCCTGCTCGCCGTGGCGGCGCACAGTTCGCCGGCGGAGATCGAATCGGCCGACTGGCGGCCCACCGCCCTGATGTCGATGGTGCGTGCGCTGATCGTCGACCTGCTGCAGGCCACGGGGATGTCCCGCCTCGACGCCCGGGCCGCCCTCGCCGACACCTGGGGAAGACCGTTCGCGGACGACCACAATCCGACGGTCACCGAGGACGATGCCTCCACCCTGTGGGGCTAGCTGTTCTGCCCACAGAGGTTGGGTACGCGGTAGGCGGATGAGGCGCCCTCACCCGGGGTGCGGGTCCTCAGGGGAGGGTTGACGCCGAGCGGGAGGTTTCACACCCGGGGTGTGGCGCGCGCCAAGCGTTCTCGGCGCGAAAGCTCCCCCTCGCGGGGGCCGGTCCCCTCGCGTCCCGGCGAATCTGGACGTGACTCTCGAGGTGCCACCGGGCGCCCGCTGACGCCCTCGCCCGCCCGCCGAAGTCCCCCACCCACCCCTCGGAAAGTGTGACATAGACCACTTCTAGAAGGTGTGGATGAGGGGCTCTGGGTGGGGGTTGGTGTCGGTGGTCGGCGGGAGGATTGAGACATGGACGGCCCGCTGATCAGCATCAACACCGCGGTGGCGGTGCTGGGTGAGGTGTGGGCGGGGGCGTTGCCGCCGTTCGGGCTGCTGGACTCCGACGACGTGTCGGTCCTCGTGGGTCAGATGGACGACGGCGGGCTGTTGGCCCTGTTGGACCGGGTGACGGATCTGGGGCGGCGGGTGGACGCGGTGACCGCCGCGGTCGCGGGGGAAGTGGCGGAGCGGTCTCCGGTGGGGTCCCGTGCGGATGGGTTGGCGCACCGGTCGGGGTTCGCATCCCCGGCGCGGCTGGTGGCGGCGTCCACTGGCGGTCATGTGGGTCGGGCGGCGGTGCTGGCGTCGGTGGGGAAGGCGACGGCCGGGCGGCGGTCCCTGACCGGGGAGGCGCTCCCGGCGGTGCACCCGCACGTCGCCGCAGTGCTGCACGAGGGCGGCATCAGTGTGGACGCGGCGCAGCTGATCATCTGCATGCTGGAGCGGGTGGCGTCCCGGGTGGCCCCGGACGTGCTGGAGTCGGCGGAGGAGTTCCTGGCGGGGAAGGCGGCGCTGTTGTCGTTGGACCAGGTGGTGAAACTGGTGACGGAGATGGAGTCGGCCCTGGACCCGGAGGGGGTGGAACCCCGGGAGGAGGTCCTCCGGGAGGGTCGCTCGCTGGTGGTCAAGGAGGACACGTCGGGGCGGATCCAGTTGCGCGGGGTGTTCGACCCGGAGACGGGCGCCCCGATCAAGGCGGCGCTGGACGCGTACGTGTCGTTCGCGTTGCGGGAAACCCGCGGCCACAACCACCCCGGCGGGACCGCCTGCGACGCTGGCGCCGCGGGTGCGGGCGCCGAGGGCGGTGCGGGCGCCGAGAACGGTGCGGGTGCTGCGGCCGACGCCGCTGGCGACAACGGAGTCCCCTCGGCTGGTGCCGGCGACCTGGGCGACCGGATGGGTGCGCGGGTGATGTCCGAGACGCGGTCGACGGCGCAGCTCCGGGCGGACGGCCTGGCGGATTTCGCCCGGCATGTGCTGGGGTGCACGGACCGGGTGCCCGGATTGCCGGCCACCACGGTGGTGGTGCGGATGGACGTGGAGGACCTGCAGGACCGTGAGGGCGGGTGCGGGTTCGCGACCCTCGATGGCATCGACCAGCCCGTCTCCGTCGCCACGGCCCGCCGGGTGGCGTGCACGGCGGGGCTGCTGCCTGCAGTGTTCGGTGGGGCCTCGTTGCCGTTGGACCTGGGCCGGGAGGCGCGCTTGTTCTCCCGGTACCAGTTCCTCGCGTTGTGGGAGCGGGACGGGGGGTGTGCTTCGTGTGGGCAGACCATGTTCGTGGAGGCCCACCACATCGTGGAGCACGCCCTGGGGGGCCGCACCGACCTGTCCAACGGGGTGTTGTTGTGTTCCCGGTGCCACCATCGGGTCCACCGTGACGAGTGGGAGATCCGCATCGACACCGCCGGCCGGGTCTGGTTCATCCCACCCCCGACCATCGACCCCACCGGAACACCACGCCCCGGGGTACAACGCCAGACCCTCCGAGAGCGCAACCGCCACAAACACGACAACCCCGAGCATTAGGGAGTCGTGGTGTCAGACTGGCGGTATGCCCTCTGCTGACCTCGCCCGCCGAGCGTTCCGTCAGGGCAACAAGGCCATGGTGCTGCTGTGGCGACTCGGGTTGCAGCGCTGCGGCATGGCCAACCCCTACTCCGGCTACATCCTGGTGCTCACCCACACCGGCCGCCGCTCCGGCCTGCGGCGGCGCACGCCCCTGAACTTCGCGGAGGTGGGGGGCGACATCTACTGCGTGGCCGGCTACGGCGCCGACTCCGACTGGTACCGCAACCTGCGCGCCACCCCGGGCGTGGAGCTCTGGCTCCCGGACGGCAGTTGGTGGGCGGCGGAGGCCGACGACGTCACCGCCCTCCCGGCCGACGAGCGGCTGCCGCTGGTCCGGCAGGTGCTGGTGAACAGCGGCTTCGCCGCCTACCTGGCCGGTCTCAATCCCCACACCATGTCCGACGAGGCCCTTGCGAAGGCCGCCGCTGATTACCAGCTGGTCCGCATCCGGCGCACGGAACGGTTGAGCGGCCCCGGCGGCCCGAGCGACCTCGCCTGGGTGTGGGTGCCGCTGGTTGTTGTGGTGGCGCTCGGCGTCGCGGCGGCACGGCGCGTGCGCACGTGACGGCGATCCTCTGGCTGCGCCGTGACCTGCGGCGTCGCGATCATCCGGCCCTCATGGCCGCCCACGCGGACGCGGGCGACGACGGCGTGGTGGTGGTCTTCGTCGTCGACCCGGCGCTGTGGGACACCGCCGGTCCGGTCCGGCGGGCATGGCTCGCGGCCACCCTGGAGGCCACGCGCGAGGCCTACGACGGCCGGCTCTGCCTGCGCGCCGGCGACCCGCTCGAGGTCATCCCGGCACTTGCCCGCGAGGTGGGTGCGACGTCGGTGCACGTCACCCGCGAGACCGAGCCGCACGGTCACGAGCGGGACCGTGCCGTGGCGCGCACCCTGGCGGCCGGCGGCGTCGCGTTCCGCGAGACGGGCACACCGTATGCCGTGGGGCCCGGGCTCGTGATGAACCGCGGTGGCCAGCCCTTCCAGGTCTTCACCCCCTTCTCCCGCGCGTGGCGGGCGCACGGGTGGCCGGCGCCCGCCGTCGAGCCGGAGGGGCTGCGCCTCGTCCCCGCCCCCGACGACGACGCCGCCCGGGACCGCGTCCGCGCGGCGCTGACGGCCGACGGCGTCCCCCCGCTCCCCGCGGCGGGCGAGTCGGCGGCGCTCGCGCGGTGGGACTGGTTCCGCACGGAGGCGCTGCCCGAGTACGAGACCACGCGCGACCGCCCCGACCTCGACGGCGTCTCCCGCCTCTCCCCGTACCTCAAGTTCGGGGTGCTGCACCCGCGCAGGCTGCTGGCGGACATCGCCGGGACGCCGGGCAGGGGTGTGACGCGGTTCGAGACCGAACTGGCGTGGCGCGAGTTCTACGCCGATGTCCTGTTCCACAACCCCGAGAGCCTGTGGGAGGACCTGCGCCCCGGCCTCGCGGCGCTCGCGTACGACGACGCGGGCGATGCGGTCGACGCGTGGAGGGCGGGCCGCACCGGCTACCCGATCGTGGACGCGGGCATGCGGCAGCTCCTTGCGGAGGGCTGGATGCACAACCGCGTCCGGATGATCACCGCCAGCTTCCTCACCAAGGACCTGCACGTGTGGTGGCCCGTGGGCGCCCGCCACTTCCTGGACCACCTCATCGACGGCGACCTCGCCTCCAACAGCCACGGCTGGCAGTGGGTGGCGGGCACCGGGACCGACGCCGCGCCCTACTTCCGCGTGTTCAATCCCGTGACCCAGGGCCTGCGGTACGACCCGCTCGGCGACTACGTCCGGCGCTGGGTGCCGGAGTTGCGGCACCTTCCCGGCGCCGCGGCTCACGAGCCCTGGCGGGACCCCCGCGGGCGCGACCTCGGTTACCCGGAGCGGATCGTGGACCACGCCGTCGAGCGCGAGGCGGCGCTCGACCGGTACCGGCGCAGCCGGGGCTGAATGCGCGTCGGGTGAGCCGGACGCGGGGGAGAATCGCCCCATGGATTGTGGTTCGCAGCCGCCGAACCCCCCAACGACCTGCC
>JADGOQ010000176.1 GCA_017882885.1 Actinomycetales bacterium
CCAACTCGATGACCTGGCGTTGCGCACGAATGAGGCGCGGACATCAGGACGGACGCTGGTGGCCATCGCGGTTGCTCGACCGGGCATCGTACCGGCCGTGGGGGTTTTCGCGATGGTGTCGTTCCTCGCCCGGCTGGGGGCGGCACGGCGGGTACGGCGCGGCGACTACACCACGTGGCTCCGCGACGAGAGCAGCCGCCGTCCCGGTGGTGGGCCACGCGTTCCCGCCTAAGGGCCGAACACCTCTTCCTCGACGATCCGGACGACGGCGGACTGGGCCGGTCCCCAGCCTCGCCTCACGCTCGCAGCGGCTGCCGTTGCGCGCGAGGCCGGATCCGGGTGGGCGATGATCCCGCCGAGTGCGGCTGCCACCGCCCCGGGGTTGGGGCGCGCCCAGACCGCGTGCTCGTTGGCGAGGTCGGCGTGCGCGTCCGCAGTGTCGTTCACCACGGGGATGCAGCCCGCAGCCAGCATCTCCTCTGCCACGAGCGAGATGTTGGTGAACGACATCGCCAGACCTGCGCGGCTCGCGTTGTACAGGTCGTTGAGCTCGGTTGGGGAGATCCGTCCGTGAGACGTGACCGGGAACCGGAACGTGAGCTTGTGCTCGCTCCCGTAGGTGTGGATTGGCTGGTCCGGGTGGAGTCGGTGGAACTCCTCGAGTGCCATCGTGTTGAGGAGGAAGCCGCGGCGTGCCGCACCGGGAACGGTGTAGAGGACCACGCCTGAACGGTCCCGGGCTGCCGTCAGGTGGTAGGTGTCGGTGTCGCAGCCGAACGGGACGACGTCGCACGGTGCGTCCATCTCACGGCCGAGGTGACCCGCAACCATCTGCCCGAGGGCGATCATCCGGAACCCGAAACGGTAGCTCTGTTCCGCCAGGGCTGCCTCCGTCCCGCGCGGGTAGAACAAGGGCTCGTAGTCCTGTATGAAGTAGAGCCGGCGCATCGGGTTTGTCCCGAACCGAGCCAGCGCGTGGGCGGTCTGCCACGCCGTCGCGATCGCGGCGTCGCAACCCCCCAACCCGTCCTCGACCGGCCGCACCGCCGCGCGGATCCACGGCCATCCCTCCCGGATGATCCGTTCGCGCTCCCCGACGCGCGAACCATGGGCGTCGTAGAGGGCCAGGACACACTCGTGGCCCGCGTCCTCCAGGGCACGCACCATGCGGAACATCGTGGTGTGGCCGCCGGATCCCTTGCCGGGCGGCGTGGTCACCCAGGCGATGCGCAGCGGCCGTCCGCGGGGAGGGCGCGCCGCCGGGACGGGAAGGTGGAGCGCGGCGAAGTCCATCACGTCCCCCGGCCGCAGCGAGGAGTCCGCGAGGTCCGGTCCCACGCGCTCCAGCACCCGGCGGGCGAGGGCCGCCGCTGCGGATCGCCGGCCGGCCCCGGATCCCATCGCTGTCAGCCGCGAGAGTCTCCCAGTCATCCCCATGTGCTCAACCCTTCCGTCCTCTTGTCGCTCTCAACGCGGCGGCGTGACCGGCCACCATGGCATTCATGCCGAACAGCTCCGCCGCCTGCGCCGCGATCTCCCCGCGCCGTGCCGCCCACAGATCGGCGTCGTCGTGCACTTCGACGAGCGCGTCCGTCAGTGCGGCCCGGTTCCGCTGGCGCGCCACCCGCCGGCGCGCCGCCCGCACGCGCCGGTCGTCCACAGCCCCCGCGCGTCCGGCGGGATTGGGCACGAGGATGCCCCGCTCGCCGTCCCCAACGAAATCGACCGCAGCGCCGGCGTCCGCCAGGACGACCGGGAGCCCCACCATGAGGGCCTCCGCGGCGACGAGCGGCCCTCCCTCGAAGAAGGAGTCGAGGACCAGCGCGTCGGCGGCCGCCAACAGGGTACGCGCGGAGGAGGAGTCGAGCAGGTGGACATGGCCCCCCTGCGGATGCGACCGGCGCACCGCCTCGGTCCGGCAGACCTCCAGCCGATCCGACGTGGCGCCCGCGACCACCAGATGGAGACGGTCCCGGCGCGCTGCGGCATCGACGAATGCCACGACCAGGCCCGGGAGGTTCTTCTGCGGGTCGTACCGGGCGAGGCAGAGGAGGACAACGGCTCCCGTGAGGTCCATGCCGACCGCAGTCGAGAGGAGCTCACGGGCTCGGCGCCGCGCGTCCGGGGACCACTGTGAGGGTCCTGCTGGCGGTGCTCCGTTGGGGACCACCCGCACCGCGGCGGGTGAGAGGCCTGGCAGGTGGTGAAGGTGGTGCTGCCGCACGGTCTCGCTGACAGCCACCGTCACAGTCGCGTCCTCCGTCATCGCCGCCAGTGCCCGCCACGCCACCGCAGGGCGGTGGATCTCCTGGTTGTGGACAACGGGCACGACGGGAATGCGGCGCGAGGTCGCCGCCTCCGTCATGTGGTCAGGTGCATTGTGCAGTTCGACCACGTCCGGTGCCACTGAATCCAGGACTCTTCCGGCCTCGACGGCGTCCCGGGCTTCCAGCACCGTGACGCCGGCTCGCACGAGCTCGTCGGCGGTTGGTCCACCACCGCTGCACATCACAGTGGCATCCACCCCCCAGGAGGGCAGCTCCCGCGCGAGCGTCGCGACCACGGACTCGACGCCGCCAACGCCGAGTCGCCCGGTGGCGAGAACACACTTCAGAGTGGGTCGGTCGCTCTTCCGATCTGGTCGCGGGTGTTCCGGGTCGGTTGGGGCGGCACCCGTGGGCACGACCGGAAGTCGACGTGGAGCCACGGCCGCGAGTCCCACATTCAGCAGCCTGCGGGCGACGCCGTACCGCAGCGCCGGCGGCAGCGCGTCGACGATCACGGTCAGGGCGGTGCACGCGGAGCCGGCAATGGCGGCTCGCAGCTCACCATCGGCCATGTCACCCCACCCGTTCCCCCACGGCCTCACCCACGGCCGGGCTCTCCCCCAGCGCGTCCAACAGGGCATCGACGACGTGGTGCTGCTGCGTGCTCGTGATCCCGGGGAACAGCGGGAGGGACAGGATGTGCGACGCGAGCTCTTCCGCCACCGGGAAGAACCCCCGCCTGTGGCCGAGGTACTGAAAGGCGGGAAGGAGGTGGATCGGATTGGGATAGTGGACACCCGCGCCGACGCCGTGAGCGTGTAGTTCTGGCAGCACCCGGTCGCGCTCGGCAACCTGCACCACGTAGAGATGGAAGATGTGCTCGTTGCCGTCCGTCACGCGCGGCGTGGTGACCGGGGACCCGGCCAGCAGCTCCGTGTACACCGCTGCGGCGGCCCGGCGCTCGGCGTTCCAGTCGTCGAGCCACGCCAGCTTGGCCGAAAGCACCACTGCCTGGAGCGAGTCGAGCCGCGAGTTGAACCCGAGCGCAACGTGCTGATATTTCGCCGCCTCCCCATGGTTCCGGAGGATGCGCAGGTGCGCGGCGATCTCGTCGTGCGCGGTGAGCACCGCCCCGCCGTCGCCGTATGCGCCGAGGTTCTTCCCGGGGTAGAAGCTCGTCGCGGTCACGTCCGCCACGGAGCCCGCCCGACGACCGTTCTGCCGGGCACCCTGGGACTGCGCTCCATCCCCGACGACCGTGACCGACTCCCCCACCACCTCCCGCAGCGCTTCGTAGGGTGCCATCTGGCCGTAGAGGTCGACCCCCACGACCGCCCTGGTCCGGTCGGTGACCGCTTGTGCCACCTTGACGGGGTCGATCAGCGCGTCAGCGGTGCAGTCCACGAGCACGACCTCGGCCCCGGCTCTGACCACTGCCTCGGCGGTGGCGATGAACGTGTTCGCGGGAAGGATGACCTCGTCACCCGCAGTGATTCCCGCCGCTCGCAGTGCGAGTTCGACGGCATCGGTGCCGTTCGCAACGCCCACACAATGAGCCACCTCGCAGTAACGCGCGTACTCGTCCTCGAACCGCGTCACGGCGGGACCAAGCACGAAACTGGTGTTTCGCATCACCTCGTCGAACCCCTTGCGAACAGCGTCCTCCACGCGATCCCGCTGGATCCCCAGGTCCACCAATGGCACGGGCTGAGTCATTGCACTTCTCCCTTCAGTCCGGTGTCTGGATCGGTCAACGCCTGCCCGCCCTCGCTGCCCGTCGCCGTGGACAGCCCCCGGATCCTGGTGCGGAACCAGCGGAACAGCACCGCGCCGTAGGCGGCGGTGCCCGCAAGACCTCCCGCCACCAGCGTCAGGAACTGGCTCTCGATGGCTGCGGCCACGGCAGCCGCAACGCCGAAGACAAGGCCGGCCGCCAGCAGTGGCGGCGTCATCGCCACCACGGCGTCGCGCACTCGCACCCCCGAGCCGCGGCACGCCCTCAGGGTCAGGGGCACCACCACGCCCGCAGCCACGACGACGTGTGCCCAGGCGAGCCCTGGCGCGCCCGCCCAGAACGCTCCGAGGGGCAGCGCGATCAACAGGGCGGCGAACCAGATGGCCTGCAGGATGAGCACCGACCGCGAGTCGCCGCGAGCGAACAGGAACGTGTTCAGGGTGTCGATGATCACCCGGACGGCACCGAGGATCCCGAGGACCGCCAGCACGGGGACCGCACCCACCCACTTCTCTCCATAGAGGAAGCCGATGATGGGCGCCGCGAGGGCTGAGATTATCGCTCCACCGAACACGCCGACGCTCCAGACCAGTCCGAGGCTGTCGGCGAGGACCCGGCTCTCCCTGCCGGCCTCCACCCTCGC
>JADGOQ010000017.1 GCA_017882885.1 Actinomycetales bacterium
CACCGTCCTGCAGGTAGAGCGGGCGGTCATGGACCTTCGTGCCCCATCCCTGGTTCGCGATCGGCAGCAGGGCGGGCGTGCTGCGCTCGATGATCGGGATGAACTGCAGGTACCTGGCGTTGCACTTGTCACGCAGGAAGCGGTACACCTGCCGGCCGGCATGCTCATTTCGCTGCGTTCACGGTGGTCAGCGCGTTCCACTCGACCCCGCTGCAACGCGGCCAGCCCTGCCATGACCTGGTCGAAGCTGCCCTGGCCGGCCTTGTTGACCCGGTAGGTGCCCGTGCCTCTCGCGCAGCCCGTCGATCGACAGCCCCACCGGGCGCCGTGTTCGGCGAGGAACTCGGCCCAACGGTCGTCGATCAGCGTGCCGTTGGTCTGGATCGTGTACACCAGTCGTTGGCCGGGCAGTTTCTTGCTCTCGGCCAGTTCCACCCGACCGGCGGAAGAAGTCGAGCCCCATCATCGTGGGTTCGCCGCCCTGCCACCCGACGACGACCTCGGGGGCCCCCGGGCGTGCGCCTGGATCAGCTGCCGGAGGTAGATCTCCAGCAGGTCGTCGGCCATCCGGAACCGGCTGCCCGGGGGTAGAGCATCTCCTTCGACAGGAAAAAGCAGAACGTGCAGTCGAGATTGCACACGGCGCCCGTCGGCTTGGCCAGCAGATGGAACGCCCGCGGCGCGCCGGCCGGGATCAGTGGTCCGCCCGCGCGTTCTTCGACAGCACTCATGGCGCCAGCGTAACCGCGGAGTGGACGTCATGGAGGTCGACCGCCTCGACGCCGATGGGGAGCGCAACCCCCAGGGCGATCGCGGCCAGCCTTCACAGCGCGAGGATCCAACGGCCCAGGTACCGCAGGGGTCGCCCGAGGTGCGGCGAGGCGGTGACGATCACCGCCGACGTGAGGGCGAGCCGGACGGCGGGGTAGATCGCGGGAGGGTGGGAGTGGGCGAGGGCCGTGAGGTTGGCGTATCGCGCCACGCGCCGGATCGCCGAGTGGCTGAGGGTGCGGAACCCGAAGGTTCAGCGGTCAGTGCTTGTCCCAGTGGTCTCGATTCCACCAGTGACGATGCTCGCCGTCGAGGTAGTCGATGTGATCGTCGTGCTCGACGGCCTCGTGCCCGCAGCCTTCCCCGTGTACGTGATGGTGGGAGGCTTCTTCGGCCTCGACGTCCTCGGCGTACTCCACCTCGTGCTGCTCGAAGTTCTCGGGGTGGGTGAACATGTTGGGCGGCATGGCCATGCGGAGCTCCTCTCCTGTGGCGGGTGGGAGTCCTTCATATCACCCCGCGCGACGGCGCGCAGTGATCAAGTGACGGTCACCCTGCCGCACATCCCCACGCATCGACCGTTCACGATGGACCCGTGGATCGTGCAGTAGAAGCGGAAAACCCCCCTCACCCCGAAGGTGCGTGCCACGGTGGCGCCGTGGTTCAACACGTGCTGGAAGGTCCAGTTCCCGCCCCAGGCCTTGATGAAATGGTTCCCTCCGGCGGCGTGCCAGTGGATCGACGTGCCGTGTGCGACCGTCACGGCGCTCGGCGTCCAGTGTCGGGTCGCTGTGCCGTTGATGACCCTGACGGGTATAGCGACGGCCGGCGCGGCGGGCAGGATCACCGCGCCGGCCGAGCCGATCAACAGCAGCGCGGCCAGGACACCGGCGAAACGCGAGTGACGTGAGACGTTCATGGGTAGCTCCCCTTCCCCATCTGGCGGATGCGGGCACATCCGTTCCAGCGGTACTACGCGCGAGGTCGACAGACAGATGGCGGACAATCCACGCGGAGCCCTCGACCGTAGACCCACCGATGGACGTCAACGAAGCTGACACGAACGAAGGGGATACGATGCGCCAGATACGTCTACGAAAGCTCCGCTCGCTGTTGATCGCGTCGCTCGCGGCGGTGGCCCTGCTCTCGGCCTGCGCGAAGAGCTCGACCCCGAGCTCGGGCGGCAGCACCACTCCGCCGTCCAGCGCCGCGGCCGGATCGATGAAGATCGCCAGCAGCGACGTCTCGGGCGTGGGCACGGTCCTCGCCAACGACGCGGGCTTCACGCTCTATCACCTGAAGACCGAGACCCCCGGCAAGATCGTGTGCACGGGCTCGTGTGTGGGCGTGTGGCCACCGGTCCTGCTGCCGGCGGGCGTCATGGCGGCGCACGCGGGCATGGGCCTGCCCGGCAAGCTCGGCACGATCCATCGTCCCGACGGCGGCACGCAGGTCACCTACAACGGTTTCCCGCTGTACACCTATTCGGGCGATACCGCCGCGGGGCAGGCCAACGGCCAGGGGATCCAGGGCGTGTGGTTCGCGGTGACCTCCACGGGCGGCGGCGCCACGCCCCCCTCCGCGTCGAGCAGCTCCGGCGGCGGCACCGGGTACGGATACTGACCGGGGGGAGCCGGCGCGTAGAGGGCAGTTTGCGCGCCAGCGCCTAATCTGATGGCGTGAGCGCATCGAAGAACGGAACGCCGCCCGGGCCGGCTGAAAGGGCCGACGAGCCAGGCGACGCCGGCCGCCATGTGGCGCTTCGGCCCGACGGCTCCGGCGCCACGTTCTACCTGCACCGCAGCGATGGGCGCCACAACTGGACGTGGAGCTTCGACAACCCGATGCTCGCGGCCGACACGCAGTCGATGCTGCTCATCAACCGCGCCATGTTCTTCATGGAGCTCGCCTCGGACCTGCCGCACGGCGACGAGGGGCACACCTCGATGACGAACGAGGGAACGACGGTGGTGCCGCGCCGTGATGCGGGGTACAACCGCGAGTCCGTCCCGGACCTCCCGGGTTGGCCCTGGGAACAGTTCGCCGGCGACCCCGAGCCCGAGGGCTAGCGGCCGGAGGAGCGCTGTCGCGGAGGGGCGCCGCCGGAATTGGGACGGCGGCGGCGGCCTGAGGCCGATGCACCTCGGGTGGGCTTGGTGGTGGGTCGGGGCCGCTCCACGCGGATGCCGGCGTCCACGAACTCGGCGTTCAGCTTGAGCAGGTTCGCCATCGCGCTCACGTCGCTGCGCTGATCCGGCGTCACGAAGGTGATGCCCTCA
>JADGOQ010000177.1 GCA_017882885.1 Actinomycetales bacterium
AGCACTGCGTCACGGAGGAGGTCAGCGGCCTCGACCTGGTCCGCGAGCAGTTCCGGATCGCCGCCGGAGAACCGCTGGGCTACGACGACCCGCCCTCGCGGGGTCACTCGATCGAGTTCCGGATCAACGGTGAGGACGCCGGCCGCAACTTCCTGCCTCAACCCGGCCCGGTGACGGTGTGGGAGCCCCCCAGCGGGCCCGGCGTCCGGCTGGACTCCGGTGTGGTCCAGGGCTCCGTGATCGGCGCGGCCTTCGACTCGATGCTCGCCAAGCTCGTGGTGACCGGCGCCGACCGCCAGCAGGCCCTGGAACGGGCTCGCCGGGCGCTGGCGGAGTTCACCGTCGAGGGGCTGCCCACCGTCCTGCCGTTCCACCGGGCGGTGGTCTCGGATCCGGCGTTCGCCCCGGAGCGCCCGGACACGCCGTTCAGCGTGCACACCCGCTGGATCGAGACCGAGTTCGTCAACACCATCGCGCCCTGGACCGGCGCCGCGGCGAGCCTGCCGGAGACACCGGAACGCGAGCGCGTCATCGTTGAGGTCGGTGGCAAGAGGCTGGAGGTCACCCTCCCAGCCTCCTTCGCCGGCGGCCGCGTCGCGCCGCAGGCCAGGCGGGCCCCCCGACGGTCGGCACGCGGCCGGGCCGCGACGGTGGACTCCGGGGACACCCTGACCTCCCCGATGCAGGGAACGATCGTGAAGATCGCCGTCGAGGAGGGCCAGACGGTGGTGGAGGGCGAGGTGGTCGTCGTGCTCGAGGCGATGAAGATGGAGCAGCCGATCCATGCCCACAAGGCCGGTACCGTCACGGCGCTGCGGGCCCAGGTGGGCAGCACCGTCGGCTCCGGGGCGGTGATCTGCGAACTGCGCGACTAGCCCCGGCGCCGCGGGCTTCCGGCTCGTGGCCTTCGGCTCCGCGGTCTTCGGCTCCGCAGCATTCCGGCGCCGCGGTCAGCGCTGGGTGTGCAGGCGCCGGGCGGCCTCGGCGATGGACCCGGACAGCGACGGGTACACCGTGAAGGCGTGCGCGACGTCGTCCACGGTCAGGCGGTGCTCGACGGCGAGCGCCACCGGGAAGATGAGCTCGCTGGCCCGCGGCGCCACCACGACCCCGCCCAGCACCTCGCCCGTGCGGGCGCCACAGATGAGCTTGACGAAACCGTCATGGATACCCTGCATCTTGGCCCGGGGGTTCGTCGCCAGCGGCAGCTTGACCGTGCGGGCCGGGACCTCACCGGCCTCGACCTCCGCCTGTGTCCAACCCACCGAGGCGATCTCGGGAGCCGTGAACACCGTGGCCGCGACGGTCCGCAGGTCGAGCGGCGTCACCGCGTCGCCGAGCGCGTGCCACATCGCGATCCTCCCCTGCATGGCGGCCACCGACGCGAGCGCCAGCACCCCGGTGCAGTCCCCGGCGGCGTAGACGCCGCGGGCGCTGGTCCGGGACACCCTGTCGACCTCCAGGTGCCCGCTGCCGGCCATCCGCGCCCCGGCCTCCGCCAGCCCGATCCCCGCCGTGTTGGGGATCGACCCCACGGCCACCAGGCAGTGCGTGCCGTCCACGGTGCGGCCGTCGGCGAGGGTCACCACGACGGCGTCCCCCTCGCGCTTGACCGCCTCCGCACGCGAGCGGGCCAGCACCTGCAGGCCCCGACGCTGGAACACGGCCTCCAGCACCGCCGCGGCGTCGGCGTCCTCGCTGGGGAGCACCCGGTGGCGGCTGGAGACCAGCACGACCTGCGACCCGAGGGCGTCGTAGGCGCTGGCGAACTCCGCGCCGGTCACGCCGGATCCGACCACGATCAACCTCTCCGGCAGCGCGTCGAGGTCGTACACCTGCTTCCAGGTGAGGATCCGCTCGCCGTCCGGTCGGGCGTCCGGCAGTTCCCGGGGGTGCGCGCCGGTCGAGACCAGCACGGTGTCCGCCTCGAAGATCGCTTCCCCACCGCCGTGCGGGCTCGCCACCACCCGGTTCGGTCCCTCCAGCCGGCCACGCCCCGGGACGATCCGGACGCCCTCGGCCTCCAGCCGCCGGTGGATGTCCGCCGACTGGGCCATCGCGAGGGCCTTGACCCTGTGGTTGACCACCTCGAGGTCGACGACGACGGCGCCCGCGGGGTCGCGCCCGTCCCCGTGCGAACCGGGGAAGCGCACCCCGAGCTCCACCGACGTCCCGACCAGCGTCATCACCTCGGCCGCGGCCACCAGGGTCTTGCTGGGGACGACGTCGGTCAGCACGGCGGCCCCGCCGAGCCCCTCGTCGTCGACCACGGTGACGTCCGCCCCCAGTTGGGCCGCGACCAGGGCGGCCTCGTACCCTCCGGGCCCACCACCGATGACGACGACCCTCGCGCGCGCGCTCACCCCTGCATTGTTGCCCATGCCACCCGCCACGCCCGGCGAACCGCCGGAGGCGGGCGGGGCGACGGCACGGCACGGCGAGGCGGCCCAATGTCACCTCCGACCGGGTGCTGTCCTTAGGCTGTGCCTCATGGCCTTCTACGCCGCGTACGGCAGCAACCTCGACCCCGAGCGGATGGCCATTCGTGCCCCGCACTCCCCGCTGCAGGGATCGGGTTGGATCACCGGCTGGCGCCTCACCTTCAGCGGCGAGGATGTGAGCTGGGAGGGCGCGACGGCGACCGTCGTCGAGGAACCCGGCCACCAGGTGTACGTGGCGCTCTACGACCTCACGCCCGCCGACGAGAAGGGCCTCGACGAGTGGGAGGGCCTGGGGATCGGGCTGTTCCGGAAGATCAAGGTGCGGGTGGAGACGCTCGACGGCGACGTCCCCGCCTGGATCTACGTGCTCAACGACTACGAGGGCGGCCTGCCGAGCGCGCGGTACCTCGGCATCCTCGCGGACGCCATCGAGGCCGGCGGCGCGCCCGACGACTACGTCACGGAACTCCGCTCCCGCCCGTGCGCGAAGTCCGAGCAGTGATCTGAGAGGGCATTTGATCCTTTGATGTCCGGATCCGATGGCGGTGTGATGGGTTGCACGCGGCGATGTCCCACGATGGGGCCGCGTAGTGGGATAGGTCGCTGTGGTGACC
>JADGOQ010000178.1 GCA_017882885.1 Actinomycetales bacterium
AGCGTCCCTGGCGGCGCACCGTGCCTTCCCGCTGTTGGACCAGCCAGTCCCGGCCCGTGTCCTGTGGGGGCTCGCCTACCCGAACAACCTCGCGTCCCGGGTGCTCGCCCCGCTGCCCGACCGGCCGCCCTTCGCCGCGAGCACGACCAAGCTGCAGCTGATCGACGACTCCGGGAAGGTCGTCGTGGCGCACGTCGCGATCTCGCGCACGAGCGTGCCTGGTCCGGCCGCCCAGTGCGGGTACCACCTCGACCCCTCGGCGGAGACCGCGATCCCGCTCGACGGCCCGCTGATCCGCTGGGGTTGGACGGTGCGCCTGTCCTACCTGGGGGCGAGCAATGGCACGGTGACTGCGTGGCTGGGGTCCGGCACTCCGGCGTCGGGCCCCGTGGTGCGAGGTCCCGGTGAGCTCTTCCTTCGGCTAGTTGGGGACGGGCAGGAGCTGCACCTGCGGACCTCGGCCGGGGTGACGTCCTTCTGCCTCGGCAGCGCGCAGGTCGGCCTCGTCCAGGCGGGCCCGGCGTACTGACCACTGCGACGGGTAGCATCCCGCGAGGTCGGGCAGGCACGGCGGACGAGGGGTCAGCGACGAACATGGGGCTTCGGCAGGTGCGCGCGGACTGGACGGAGCTCGGCGCCAGCGACCCCCTCTGGGCCGTCCTCGTCTCGCCGGCGAACCGGCACGGGCGTTGGGACGTCGACGAGTTCTTCGCCACGGGGGTCACCGAGGTGAGCGGCGCCATGGCGCACGCGGCAGCCCTGGGTGTCCACCCCGGGCGTCGCCGGGCACTGGACTTCGGGTGCGGTGCCGGACGGCTGACTTCCGCGTTGACTGCGTACGCCGACGAGGTCGTGGGCGTCGACATATCCCCGACGATGCTGGCCAAGGCGCGCGAGCTGAACCGGGCGCAGGGCGTGACGTTCGTCGAGAACGACCGCCCGGACCTCAGTCTGTTCGCCGACGACTCCTTCGACGTCGTGTACTCCTCGCTCGTGCTCCAGCACATGCCGACCGATCTCGCGCTCGGCTACCTTGCCGAGCTGATCCGGGTGCTCGCTCCCGGCGGCGTGGCCATCGTCCAGGTCGCGACCCACCCGGATCGAAGCCTGCGTGGCTGGATCGCCAGGGTCGCGCCCGCCCCGCTGCTTCGCGTCGCCCAGCGGCGGGTCCTCGGCTACCCGGCGCCGATGGACATGCATGCCGTGACCAGGAGCATGGTGGCGAGGGTCTCCGCCGCGCACGGCGCCCGGTTGCTCGAGGAGGTTCCCGAGCCGATGTACGGCGGTCACTGGCACTACTCGCGGTTCTACCTCACAGTCTGAGTCGTCCTCCGCGCGTGCCGGGCTCCTCCTCGCACCAGGTCAGCCGTCCCGCTGGCACACGAACACCGCGGTGCCTGGGATCAGCCCTCCGCGCAGCGGGCTCCAGCCGCCCCACACCTGCTCGTTCGTCGCCGGCCACTCCGGCTCGACCAGGTCCACGAGCCGGAACCCGGCGGCCGCGAGCGCCCTGACCTGGTCGCCGATCGTGCGGTGGTGCTCGACGTAGGTCGCGGTCCCGTCCGGCCCGACCTCGAGGTAGGGCGTCCGGTCGAAGTAGCTGTGGCTCACCGTCAGACCGGGCTGGCCGGGGTCGTCCGGGAACGCCCACCGGACCGGGTGGGTCACCGAGAAGGCCCAGCGGCCGCCGGGCCGCAGCACCCGGGCCACCTCGCGGTGCACGGCGAGCACGTCGGCGACGAACGGCAGGGCGCCGTAGGCGGAGCAGACGACGTCGAAGCTCCCAGCGGCGAAGGGCAGGCCGCCGGCGTCCGCCTGGACGACCGGGACCGCCGTGCCGGTTTGCCCGTCGAGGTCACGGGAGGCCGCGAGCTGGGCGCCGGAGAGGTCGCTGGCGACGGCGAGCGCCCCCTGACCCTGCAGCCACCGCGAGCACTGGCCGGCACCCGCGCCGACCTCCAGCACCCGCAGCCCCCGGACCGGCCCGAGCAGCCCAACGTCGGCCTCGTCGAGCCCCTCAGGACCCCAGACGAAGCGGGCGTCCCCGAGGAACGCTCCGTGCTCGGCCTGGTACGCGGCGGTCTCGGCGTCCCACCAGGTCCGGCTGGCCCGACGGGACTCGTCGACGCCCGCCGGACGCCGCTCGATTGACCCTGTCACGAGCGCAAACGTAGACTCTCCCACTGGCCCGGGTGCGTCCTGCGGCCGATCTTGACCTCCCGCTCTCCGTTCAGCTCTGTCCATCCTGTCCCAACGATCCCTGTCCGCATCGGAGCCCCTACTCAATGACCGCAAGCTTTGCTGACCTGGCAGTCCCGACGACCAAGCAGGTCGCCGTCAACGACATCGGTTCGGCCGAAGACTTCATGGCCGCCATCGACGAGACGATCAAGTACTTCAACGACGGCGACATCGTCGAAGGCACCATCGTCAAGGTCGACCGCGACGAGGTCCTGCTCGACATCGGCTACAAGACCGAGGGCGTCATCCCCTCCCGCGAGCTCTCCATCAAGCACGACGTCGACCCGAACGAGGTCGTCACCGTCGGAGACGTGGTCGAGGCCCTGGTCCTCCAGAAGGAGGACAAGGAAGGCCGCCTGATCCTCAGCAAGAAGCGCGCGCAGTACGAGCGCGCCTGGGGCACGATCGAGAAGATCAAGGAAGAGGACGGCGTCGTCACCGGCTCTGTCATCGAGGTCGTCAAGGGCGGCCTCATCCTCGACATCGGGCTGCGGGGCTTCCTGCCCGCCTCGCTCGTCGAGATGCGCCGCGTCCGCGACCTCCAGCCGTACGTCGGCAAGGAGCTCGAGGCGAAGATCATCGAGCTCGACAAGAACCGCAACAACGTCGTCCTGTCCCGCCGCGCGTGGCTCGAGCAGACGCAGTCCGAGGTGCGTTCCACCTTCCTGCAGACGCTCGCCAAGGGTCAGGTGCGCCCCGGCGTGGTCTCCTCCATCGTCAACTTCGGTGCATTCGTCGACCTCGGCGGGGTGGACGGCCTCGTGCACGTCTCCGAGCTCTCGTGGAAGCACATCGACCACCCGAACGAGGTCGTCGAGGTCGGACAGGAGGTCACGGTCGAGGTCCTCGAGGTGGACATGGACCGCGAGCGCGTCTCCCTGTCGCTGAAGGCGACGCAGGAGGACCCGTGGCAGGCGTTCGCCCGCACGCACTCCATCGGCCAGGTCGTGCCCGGCAAGGTCACCAAGCTGGTCCCGTTCGGCGCGTTCGTGCGCGTGGAGGACGGCATCGAAGGCCTGGTGCACATCTCCGAGCTGGCTGTCCGCCACGTAGAGGTGCCCGAGCAGGTCGCCAAGGTCGGCGCCGACGTCTTCGTCAAGGTGATCGACATCGACCTCGAGCGGCGCCGCATCTCGCTGTCCATCAAGCAGGCGAACGAGGGCGTGGACCCGAACTCCGACGACTTCGACCCCTCGCTCTACGGCATGGCGACCGAGTACGACGAGAACGGGAACTACAAGTACCCGGAGGGCTTCGACCCGGAGACCAACGAGTGGATGGAGGGCTTCGAAACCCAGCGCGAGGCATGGGAGGCGCAGTACGCGCTCGCCCACGAGCGGTGGGTGGCCCACAAGTCCCAGGTCGCCCAGGCGATGGAGGCGGACACCGAGCGTGTCGCCGCCGCCACGGACGAGACGCCCACGTCGTACTCCTCTGATCGCAACGTGAACGAGGGCACGCTGGCCTCCGACGAGGCGCTCGCCGCGCTGCGCGAGAAGCTCACCGGTCACTGACCGGAGGTTCGCCGGGTGCGAGGCCCGTCCCATTTCAGGGGCGGGCCTCGTTGTCGTCCGGTGCACGGGCGAGGCACAATCGGGTCATGACCCCCGCGCCCTCCGGCCCCGCACGCGTGCTGGTGACCGGGTTCGAACCATTCGGCGGCAGCTCCACCAATCCTTCCGAGCTGGTGGCCCGCCGGTTGGGTGAGCTGGGGGTGGGGGGAGCGTCCGTCACCGTCGAGGTGCTGCCGGTCGAATTCGCGGCGGCCACCACCCGGATCGCCGAACTCGTCGCCGCCACCGGTCCCGACCTCGTCCTCGCGCTCGGGCTCGCCGGCGACCGGACGCGCGTCAGCGTCGAGCGGGTGGCGCTGAATCTGGAGGACGCCCGCATCCCGGACAACGGCGGGGCGCAGCCGCGGGACGTCCCCGTGCTGGCGGGCGGCCCGGCGGCGCTGTTCGCCACCGTCCCCGTTCGGATGATGGTGGCCGCGATCCGCCGTGCCGGCGTCGACGCCGAGATGTCGCTGAGCGCCGGGAGCTTCGTGTGCAACGCGGTGCTCTACACCGCCCTCACCGCCGCCGGTGCCGCCACGACGTGCGGCTTCATCCACCTCCCGCCCGCTGCGGTTCTCCCGGTGGACGTCGCCGTGGATGCCGTCCGCGCGGCAATCGGCGCCGCGCTCCCGACGGCGGAGGGGTGACGGCCGTGCTCCAGGTCGGGCTGACGGGTGGGATCGGGTCGGGCAAGTCCACGGTGGCCCGGATCCTGGCGGAGCTGGGGGCGGTCGTGGTCGACGCGGACGCGATCGCCCGCGATGTCGTCGCACCCGGAACCCCGGGTCTGGCCGCCGTCGGGCGGGCCTTCCCGGGCGTGGTGATCGACGGCGCGCTCGATCGCGCCGCCCTGGCCGTGGCGGTCTTCGCGGATCCGGCGGCCCGAGCGACGCTGGAGGCAATCACGCACCCGCTGGTGTTCGCCGAAACCCGGCGCCGGGTGGCGGCGGCCGGCCAGGACGCGATCGTCGTCCACGACGTCCCGCTGATCGTCGAGGCGCATCTGGGGGACAGGTACGACGTCGTCGTGGTGGTGGGGGCGAGCGCGGACGTCCGCCGCGCCCGGCTGAGGAGGTCTCGCGGGATGTCCGACGAGCAGGTGGCGGAGCGGATGGCCGCCCAGGCCACCGACGCCGAGCGCCGCGCGGTCGCCGACCACTGGATCGCGAACGAGGGGACCGAGGCAGATCTCCGCGTGGCGGTGGAACGACTCTGGCGTGACGTGCTGGTGCCCGCCAATGCTGGTCGGGTCTGAGAGCATGCGGCGCGATCGCGTGCTTGTGGCGTGTGACAAGTTCAAGGGTTCCCTCGATGCGCGATCCGTCGCGCAGTGCGTCGAGGAAACCCTTCGCGACAACACCGACGTGCCTGTGAGGGCCTTCCTCGTCGCCGACGGCGGCGACGGCACCCTGGAAGCCCTGGCGTCCGCCGGCTTCGACTCGCATCCGGTGACGGTGAGCGGGCCGACGGGCGAGGGCGTACGGACCCGCTTCGTCACCCGGGACGGCGACGCCGTGGTGGAGCTGGCCGATGCCTGCGGCATGATTCGGCTGCCCGGGGGTCGGTTGGAGCCCGTCAGGGCGTCCAGCATGGGTCTTGGGCAGGCGATCCGCGCCGCGCTGGAGACACGGCCACGGCGACTGGTCATCGGCGTTGGTGGATCTGCGAGTTCGGACGGTGGGGCAGGGATGCTCATCGGACTTGGCGCCGTCCTCCGGGACCTGGAGGGCAACGCGCTCCCCCCCGGTGCCGGCAGCCTGCACGGCGTCGTCGAACTCGATCTGAGCGGCCTGCCCCCGGGGCTTGGGGAGTGCGAGATCGTGCTGGCATCCGACGTGGACAACCCGCTCCTTGGCCCCCGTGGAGCCGTCGCGGTCTTCGGCCGGCAGAAGGGGGCCGTGGGGCCAATCGCCGAGAGCCTCGAGAGCGGGCTCCGGAACTGGGAGCGAGTCGTGCGCGAGACCACTGGTTCCCATGCGGCGGGGATGCCAGGGGCCGGGAGCGCCGGCGGGGTTGGGTTCGCCGCCATGGCGGCACTTGGAGCCACCGTGTCTTCGGGGATCGCGCTGGTGCTGGAGCTGGTCGGATTCGAGGAGGCGCTGGACGGCGCCCGCCTGGTCATCACCGGGGAGGGCTCACTGGATGAGCAGACCCTCATGGGCAAGACGGTGATGGGCGTCAGCGCGGCGGCACGGAGGCACGGTGTTCCTGTGGTGGCTGTGTGCGGTCGGAGCAGCCTCGATGCCGCCCAGGCCGCGGAACTCGGTTTGACGGCGGTCCATCCCCTCAGCGACCTGGAGCCCATCCCAGAACGATCGATGGCCAACGCGCGTCAGCTGCTTGCGAGGACCACAATCCTCGTCGCACTGCGCCATCTGGGAGGTCACGATGAGCCGACCTGGGGGTAGCCCGGGCCGGCACCACCCGGCGTGGCCACTCGTGGCGTGTTCTTGTCTGCGGCGCACCGTAGGGTGATGGGATGAGACCCGTCTCCGACCTCCAGCGCTCGGACGCACCCTTCGAGGTGATCTCGTCCTTCTCACCCTCAGGGGACCAGCCGCAGGCGATCGCGGAGCTGACCGATCGCCTGCGTGCCGGGGAGAAGGACATCGTCCTGCTCGGCGCCACCGGCACCGGGAAGTCCGCGACGACGGCGTGGCTCATCGAGCAGGTCCAGCGGCCGACCCTCGTCATGGCGCCGAACAAGACCCTGGCCGCGCAGCTGGCCGCGGAGTTCCGTGACCTGCTGCCGAACAACGCGGTCGAGTACTTCGTGTCCTACTACGACTACTACCAGCCGGAGGCCTACGTCCCCCAGACCGACACCTACATCGAGAAGGACTCGTCGATCAACGACGAGGTGGAGAGGCTGCGTCACTCGGCCACGAACTCGCTGCTGACCCGCCGGGACGTGGTGGTGGTGGCGTCCGTGTCGTGCATCTACGGCCTCGGCACCCCGCAGGAGTACGTGGACCGCATGGTTCCACTGCACGTCGGGATGACGATCGGACGTGACGACCTGCTGCGCAAGTTCGTGACGATGCAGTACGTCCGCAATGACATGGCCTTCGCGCGTGGCACGTTCCGCGTGCGCGGCGACACCATCGAGATCATCCCGGTCTACGAGGAGCTCGCCGTCCGCGTCGAGATGTTCGGGGACGAGGTCGACGCGATCTCGGTGCTGCACCCGGTCACGGGGGACGTCCTCCGGACGGTGGACCACATCCACCTCTTCCCCGCCAGCCACTACGTGGCGGGCCCGGAGCGGATGGCACGGGCAGTCGGGACGATCGAGGCCGAGTTGGAGGACCGGCTCGCCACGTTCGAGCGGCAGGGCAAGTTGCTGGAGGCGCAGCGCCTGCGCATGCGCACCACCTACGACCTCGAGATGATGCGGCAGATCGGCTCCTGCTCCGGCATCGAGAACTACTCCCGCCACATCGACGGCCGCGACCCGGGTACGCCGCCCCACACCCTGCTGGACTACTTCCCCGACGACTTCCTGCTGGTGATCGACGAGTCACACGTCACAGTCCCCCAGATCGGGGCCATGTTCGAGGGGGACAGCTCCCGGAAGCGGACGTTGGTGGACCACGGGTTCCGACTGCCCTCGGCCATGGACAACCGGCCCCTGAAGTGGGACGAGTTCCTGGAGCGGATCGGCCAGACCATCTACCTCTCCGCCACACCGGGGCCCTACGAGCTGGGCCAGTCCGACGGCGTCGTCGAGCAGATCATCCGGCCCACCGGCCTCATCGACCCGAAGATCGTGGTGAAGCCAACGAAGGGCCAGATCGACGACCTGCTGGGCGAGATCAACGCTCGGGTCGCCCGGAACGAGCGCGTCCTCGTGACCACGCTGACGAAGAAGATGGCGGAGGACCTCACCGAGTACCTGCTGGAGCGCGGGGTGAAGGTGCAGTACCTCCACTCCGACGTGGACACCCTGCGGCGCGTGGAGTTGCTGCGAGAGCTCCGGCTCGGCCAGTTCGACGTCCTCGTGGGGATCAACCTGCTGCGGGAGGGCCTCGACCTGCCCGAGGTCTCGCTGGTGGCGATCCTGGACGCCGACAAGCAGGGGTTCCTGCGATCTGCGACGTCGCTGATCCAGACCATCGGGCGCGCGGCACGAAACGTGTCGGGGGAGGTCCACATGTACGCCGACGTCGTGACCGCGGCCATGCGGCAGGCGATCGACGAGACGGACCGGCGCCGGGAGAAGCAGGTGGCCTACAACACCCTCAACGGGATCGACCCGGCCCCGCTGCGCAAGAAGATCGGTGACATCACGGACCTCCTCGCCCGGGAGGACATGGACACCCACCAGTTGCTCCAGGGCGGCTATCGGCAGTCTCCGGCAGCGCGGGGCGGCGAGGCCGCCGTGCGGGGACACGCCGCCTCGGACCTCGCCGACCTCATCCAGCAACTCTCGGACCAGATGCACGCCGCGGCGGACGAGCTCCAGTTCGAGCTCGCGGCGCGACTGCGCGACGAGATCGCGGACCTGAAGAAGGAGTTGCGCCAGATGCGCACCGCGTGAGGAACAACTCCCGTCTCAAAATCGCGTGAGCTCCCGAGGGCACGAAGTAGCCTGACGTTCAGAGGGCAGTACCTTCACTGCTTGTCGTCAGCACGGTGGGCGTGGAGTCCACCCGGCAAGGCAGGCAACCGGGCTGCGGGTGCGGAAGAGACCTCATCCTGCGACTCCGTTTGGAAGGACACATGGGCTCCGAACATCTCTCAGCCACTTTTGAGGTCATCGCACTGGCCTTCATGGTGGCAATCATCATCTTCGACCTGCTGATCGTCGTGAAGCGCCCCCATGTGCCGTCCTTCAAGGAGTGCGGGATCTGGGTGGCCGTCTACGTCTCCTTGGCTCTTCTCTTCGGCCTCATCCTGATGGCTGTCGGCAACGCGCAAATTGCCACGGAGTTCTACGCCGGGTGGCTCACCGAGTACAGCCTCTCCATCGACAACCTGTTCATTTTCGTGATCATCCTGGCGAAGTTCAAGGTGCCACCGCGGAACCAACAGGAGGCGCTGATGGTCGGCATCATCATCGCCCTGATGCTGCGCGCCATCATGATCGTCCTCGGCGCTGCCCTGATCGAGCGGTACAGCTGGGTGTTCTACATCTTCGGTGCGTACCTGCTCTACACAGCATGGGGCCTCGTCAAGGGCGAGGGTGATGATGACGAGGAGTTCAAGGAGAGCCGGTTCGTCGCGTGGGTGCGCAAGCGGGCACACGTCGCGGACAACTTCGACGGCGGCAAGTTCCGCACCGTCATCGACGGCAAGAGGATGTGGACCCCGATGCTCCTCGTGGCCATCTCACTCGGGGCCACCGACCTGGTGTTCGCGCTCGACTCGATCCCGGCGATCTTCGGCCTGACCAAGGACCCGTTCATCGTCTTCTCCACGAACCTGTTCGCCCTGATGGGCCTGCGGCAGCTCTACTTCATGCTCGGCGGGCTGCTGGACCGCTTGGTCTACCTGCCCAAGGGTCTGGCATTCATCCTCTTCTTCATCGGCGTCAAGCTCGTCCTCGAGGCGATGCACACCAACTCACTGTCGTTCATCAACGGCGGCGAGCCTCTCCACGTCCCCGAGGTTCCGATCTGGCTGTCGCTGACCGTGATCGCAGGCACGCTGATCCTTTCCACGGTGCTCTCGCTCACGATCGGCGTCAAGAGGCACCCGTTGGAGGAAGCCCACTCGCCTGAGGTGCCGCACGTCGACGGTGCCTCCCTCGGAACTGGCCCTGAATCCCGCTCGTAGCGGGGCCCGAGCGCAGGGCCAGTACCCGGGCGACTCAGGCCCGCGGTGCCAGCGCCCCGAGGACTGGCTGCCACTCCTCGGCGGTGCGCGCGTCCACGCACCCCTCGATCAGGATCGGGTCGTCCTCCAGGAGTTGGAGTGCGGCTTCGGGGGAGTGGGCGTCGAGGATGAGCAGCGCGGCATCGGTGGCGGGCAACGGGCCCGATGTGATGAGCGTTCCGTTCTCGAGGAGCCCCCGGAGGAATGCGCGGTGCGCTGGGCGGATGCCGGACAGATCCCTGCCCGCGGTGTACTGGTACCTGACAGCAATGATCATGGGGCCACATTAACGCGGGGATTCCGTGGTGGGGTCACCAACCGCGGGCGCGCCATTCCCCGAGGTGCGGCCGCTCCGTTCCCAGTGTCGTCGGCAGCCCGTGACCGGGATGGACCACCGCGCCGTCCGGGTACGCCGCGAACAGGCGTTGCTCGACGTCGTTCATCAACTGGCTGAAATCCGGGGGTGACGTGGTGCGCCCGACGCCACCCGGGAAGAGCGGGTCCCCGACGAGGAGGTGGGTCTGCGGCATTCGCGAGCGCGAGTGCAATGCCGCCGGGAGTGTGGCGCACACCGGTACGACGCACGAGTTCCGCCAGCGCGCCGAGGTGGTCCGGGTGACGGTGCGTGGTGACGGCCCGAAGCATGGCCGGCCCGACGGCGTCGCCCACTCCCGCCGCGACCATCGCGAGTAACGCGGCGAGGTCCGAGTACGCCATGCGGGACACTCCTTCGAACAATTGTGCGAACTGGGCGGTCGTGGCCTACTATTTCACAGTGGATGATCGATTGCTGGTCAGCGGGGCGCGCGAGCACAACCTGAAGAATGTCTCCCTTGAACTGCCACGGAACAGGCTCATCGTGTTCACCGGGCTATCCGGGTCGGGCAAGTCGTCGCTCGCGTTCGACACCATCTTCGCCGAGGGGCAGCGGCGCTACGTCGAGTCGCTGTCCTCGTACGCGCGCCAGTTCCTCGGTCAGATGGACAAGCCGCACGTCGACTTCATCCAGGGGCTCTCCCCGGCTGTGTCGATCGACCAGAAGGCCACCAACCGCAACCCGCGTTCGACCGTGGGCACCATCACCGAGGTGTACGACTACCTGCGCCTCCTGTTCGCGCGCGCCGGGACACAAACCTGCCCGGTGTGCGGAGAGCGGATCACGGCGCAGACCGCCCAGCAGATCGTCGACCGGCTGACCGCCCTCCCGGAGGGCACCCGCTTCCAGCTCCTCGCCCCCATCGTGCGGGGCCGCAAGGGCGAGTACACCGAGTTGTTCGCGGAGTTGCAGTCGAAGGGCTTCGCCCGCGCCAAGGTGGACGGGCAGGTTGTCCCCCTCTCCGACCCGCCCGCCCTTGAGAAGAACACCAAGCACACCATCGACGTCGTCGTTGACCGGCTGGTCGTGCGCGAGGGCAGCCGGCAGCGCTTCACGGACTCCGTGGAGACCGCCCTGCTCCTCGCCGAGGGACAGGCCGTGGCGGATTTTGTCGACGTGGACGAGCACCACCCGGACCGCCAGTTGCGGTTCTCGGAGAGGCGCGCGTGCCCAAACGAGCACCCCCTCGCGCTGGCCGAGATCGAGCCCCGGACGTTCTCGTTCAACGCGCCCTACGGCTCATGTCCCGAATGTTCCGGGCTGGGCACCCACCTTGAGGTGGACCCGGAGCTCGTGGTCCCCGATGAGGACCGCACCCTCGCAGAGGGCGCGATCTCCGTGTGGCCGGGGGAGAAGTCGCAGTACTACTTCCGGCTGGTCTCCGCGCTGGCCACGGACCTGAAGTTCGCCACCGATGTCCCGTGGCGTGCGCTGCCGGAGCGCGCGCGGGAGGCCCTGCTTTACGGCAAGGACTACGAGGTGCACGTCAAGTTCCGCAACCGCTGGGGCCGCGACCGGAGCTACACCACCGGTTTCGAGGGCGCCGTCCACTACATCAACCGGAAGCACGGCGAGACGGAGTCCGACTCCTCCCGCGAGAAGTACCAGGGCTTCATGCGGGAGGTGCCGTGCCCGAGCTGCAAAGGCGCGCGGCTGCGGCCCGAGGTGCTTGCCGTGAAGGTCGGCGGGCTGTCCATCGCGGAGCTCTGTGAGCTGTCCATCGACACCGCGAAGGAGTTCCTCGACCATGTCGAGCTCACGGAGCGGGAGGCCTCGATCGCCGCGCAGGTGCTCAGGGAGGTCCACGCCCGCCTCGGCTTCCTGCTCGACGTGGGCCTCGACTACCTCACGTTGTCCCGCGCGGCCGGTACGCTCTCCGGCGGCGAGGCGCAGCGCATCCGGCTCGCCACCCAGATCGGCTCGGGCCTCGTGGGAGTGCTGTACGTCCTCGACGAGCCCAGCATCGGGCTGCACCAGCGGGACAACCACCGGCTCATCGAAACACTGACCCGGCTGCGTGACCTCGGCAACACCCTGATCGTTGTCGAGCACGACGAGGACACCATCCGCGCCGCGGACTGGGTGGTGGACATCGGGCCCGGCGCCGGGGAGCACGGCGGCGAGATCGTCCACTCCGGTAGCTATGCGGGGCTGCTCGCCGCGAAGGCCTCACTCACCGGGGACTACCTGTCGGGCCGTCGCCAGATCCCGATGCCCGCCGTGCGCCGTCCGCGGGACCCCGACCGGGTCCTCACGGTGACGAGGGCGCGGGAGCACAACCTCAAGAACGTGACGGTCGACTTCCCGCTCGGATGCTTCGTCGCCGTGACCGGCGTGTCCGGCTCCGGCAAGTCCACGCTGGTCAACACCGTGCTCTACAACGTGCTCGCCCGCGAACTCAACAGGGCCCGCAGCGTGCCCGGACGGCACAAGTCGGTCTCCGGCCTGGAACACCTCGACAAGGTGGTCCACGTGGACCAGTCGCCGATCGGGCGCACGCCGCGCTCCAATCCCGCGACCTACACCGGCGTGTGGGACCACATGCGGAAGCTGTTCGCCGAATCGACCGAGGCGAAGGTGCGGGGCTACGGACCCGGCCGCTTCTCGTTCAACGTCAAGGGCGGGCGGTGTGAGGCCTGCAAGGGTGACGGCACCCTGAAGATCGAGATGAACTTCCTCCCGGACGTCTACGTCCCCTGCGAGGAGTGCCACGGTGCGCGCTACAACCGCGAGACGCTCGAGGTGCACTACAAGGGCAGGTCCGTGGCGGACGTGCTGGACATGCCGATCGAGGAGGCGGCGGAGTTCTTCCGTGCTGTGCCGGCGATCAGCCGCCACCTCACCACACTTGCCAGAGTGGGCCTCGGGTACGTACGCCTCGGCCAGCCGGCACCCACGCTCTCCGGTGGGGAGGCGCAACGGGTGAAACTCGCCTCCGAACTCCACAAGCGCTCCAACGGACGCAACATCTACGTCCTCGACGAGCCCACCACGGGCCTGCACTTCGAGGACATCAGGAAGCTCCTGATGGTGCTCCAGGGGCTGGTGGACAAGGGCAACACCGTGATCGTGATCGAGCACAACCTGGACGTGATCAAGAACGCCGACTGGGTCATCGACCTCGGCCCCGAGGGTGGCAACGGCGGCGGTGAGGTGGTCGCGGAAGGCACCCCCGAGCAGGTCGCGCAGGTCGCGCGCTCGCACACCGGGCGCTTCCTGGCGCCGTTGGTGAACGCCGCCGCCGCGTCCTAGAGTTGCCGCCATGGCCGATCCCGCCAGCTACCGCCCGAAGGACATCCCCACCGACCCGGGCGTCTACCGTTTCCGCGACGAGCAGGGTCGTGTGCTGTACGTGGGCAAGGCCAAGAACCTGCGCGCCCGCCTCTCCAGTTATTTCCAGGACCCGTCGCGACTCCACCCGCGTACCCGGTCGCTGGTCACGTCCGCCGCGTCCGTCCAGTGGACCGTGGTCGCCAACGAGGTCGAGGCGCTCAGCCTCGAGTACACGTGGATCAAGCAGTACGACCCGCGCTTCAACGTGGTCTTCCGGGACGACAAGTCCTACCCCTACCTCTCGGTCACGCTTGGTGAGGAGTACCCGCGCGTCCAGGTGACGCGCGGGGAGCTGAGGACGGGGACCCGTTACTTCGGCCCCTACACCCACGTGTGGGCGATCCGGGAGACGATGGACCTGCTGTTGCGGGTGTTCCCGGTGCGCTCCTGCTCGATGGGCGTCTTCCGCCGGGCCCGGAGCTCCGGACGACCCTGTCTGCTCGGCTACATCGACAAGTGCTCCGCGCCGTGTGTCGGCCGGATCGGACCGGAGGAACACCGCGCCCTCGCCGAGGACCTGTGCTCCTTCATGTCGGGGGACACGGGCCGCTTCAGCGCCCGGCTGGAGCGGGAGATGCGGGGCGCTGCCGCAGCTCAGGACTACGAACGTGCCGCGCGCCTGCGTGACGCCCTCGCCGCGCTGAGCCGGGTGACCGAACGCAACGCCGTCGTGCTGCCGCTGGACACCGACGCCGACGTGTACGCCCTCGCCGCCGACGACCTCCAGGCGTCCGTCCAGGTGTTCCATGTGCGGCAGGGTCGCATCCGCGGACAGCGCGGGTGGGTCACCGACCGCATCGACGACGCGAGCGATGGCGAGCTCATCGAGCGGCTCCTCGTGCAGGTGTACGGTGCCCACACCGAGGCGGGTGGCGAGGCGCCGCGCGCCATCCCGCGGGAGGTCCTCGTGCCGCACCTGCCCGACGACGTCGAGGCGCTGGCCTCGTGGCTGCGCGGTGCGCGGGGCGGCGCGGTGTCGGTGCGTGTCCCGCGGCGGGGCGACAAGCGTGCACTCATGGACACGGTCCACGAGAACGCCCGGCAGGCCCTCGCGGCGGAGAAACTGCGCCGCGGGGCCGACCTCGCGACCCGTTCGCGCGCCCTCGAGGAGCTGCAGCGGTTCCTGGTGCTCGCGGACCCACCCCTCCGCATCGAGTGCTACGACATCTCGCACACGGGCGGGACGCTCCAGGTGGGCTCGATGGTGGTGTTCGAGGACGGCGTCCCGAAGAAGCGGGACTACCGGGTGTTCAACGTCCGGGGCGCCGACGGCATCGGGGCACGCGACGACACCGAGGCGCTTGCGGAGGTGCTCACACGCCGCTTCGAACGGGGACGGCGCGAGCTCACCGCACCCAGGTCCGGGGAGGTGGCGGAGCCGGAACCGGTCCTGGAACGCGAGTCGTTCGCCTACGATCCGGGACTCCTGGTGATCGACGGCGGGCTGCCCCAGGTGAATGCCGCCCACCGGACGCTCGGCGAACTCGGCGTCGACGTCCCCGTGGTCGCACTCGCGAAGCGCCTCGAGGAGGTGTGGGTGCCCGGAGCGGAGTTCCCCGTCATACTGCCGCGCGGTAGCGAGGCCCTCTACCTGCTGCAACGTCTGCGCGACGAGGCGCATCGGTTCGCGATCACGCGTCACCGTAAGCGCAGGTCAGCCGCCATGACGGCCTCCGTGCTGGACACCGTGCCCGGCATCGGCCCGGGCAGGGCGAAGGCCCTCCTCAAGCATTTCGGCTCCCTCAAGCAGTTGCGCGGCGCGGACGTGGAGGAGGTGGGCCGCGTGCCCGGGATCGGCCCTGCACTCGCGCACGTGGTCGTGGAGCACTTCGCGGCGGAGCGCACCGCCGCCCACTGAGCCCGGCCGAGACCCGTCGCGGCCGCGAGAGGCCGTGGCATGCTTGGAGCATGGCTGATCCCACTGACACACCGGGCACACCGACTGTTCCCCAAGGGATCCCGATGCGGGACGAGCAGACGCCGCTCCCCGCCGGTGAGCGACCGGAAATCCTGATCATCACGGGAATGTCGGGCGCCGGCCGTACCCGCGCGGCGGCGGCGCTCGAGGACCTCAACTGGTACGTGGTCGACAACCTCCCGCCCCGGTTGCTCATGACGCTTGCCGCCATGATGCGGACGGGGGACGGGATCTCTCGCCTCGCGGCGGTCGTGGACGTCCGGTCCCGGGAGTTCTTCACCGAGATGGTCTCCGTGATCGGCCAGATCCGGCAGACCGGCATGGACTACCGGGTCATCTTCCTCGAGGCATCCGACGGGGAGCTGGTGCGACGCTTTGACACCGTGCGCCGTCCCCACCCGCTCCAGGGCGATGGCACGGTCCTGGACGGCATCGCCGAGGAGCGCAAGCTCCTCCAGTCGCTGAAGAACCGGGCAGACGTCATTATCGACACGTCCGCGCTCTCCGTCCACGACCTGGCCCGCAAGATCCGCGAACTGGTGGACGACCCAACGGAGAAGCGCCTGCACCTCACCGTGATGTCGTTCGGCTTCAAGTACGGCCTCCCGCTGGACGCCGACCACGTGGTGGACGTCCGGTTCCTCTCGAATCCCTACTGGGTGAGCGAATTGCGGCACCTGACGGGTCACGACAAGGAGGTCCGTTCCTACGTCCTCGCCCTCCCCGGCGCCACGGAGTTCATCGACCGCTATGTCGCCGCGATCGAACCGGTGCTCGACGGCTACGTCGACGAACTGAAGCCCTATCTGACCATAGCCGTCGGGTGCACCGGCGGGAAGCACCGCTCCGTGGCGATATCCGAGGCGATCGCGGAGCGCCTACGGCGGGCGGGGCACACCGTCCGGACGTTGCACCGCGACCTCGGGCGGGAGTGATGGACACCTCGATCCGCGTCGTCGCGCTTGGTGGTGGCCATCACCGCGACCTCGGGCGGGAGTGATGGACACCTCGATCCGCGTCGTCGCGCTTGGTGGTGGCCACGGCCTGTCCGCAAGCCTCCAGGCGCTGCGCCACGTCAGCCGGAACCTCACCGCCGTCGTCACCGTGGCCGACGACGGCGGTTCGTCCGGCCGCCTGCGGAAGGAGCTGGGGTGCCTGCCGCCGGGGGACCTGCGGATGGCGCTGTCCGCGCTGTGCGACGACACCGAGTGGGGGCACACCTGGCGTGACGTCCTGCAACACCGCTTCCACACCAACGGCCCGCTCAACAACCACGCCGTCGGCAACCTGCTGATCGCCTCCATCTGGGAGCAGCTCGGCGACCCGGTGGCCGGCCTCGAACTGGTGGGGCGCCTCCTCGGAGCCCGCGGGACGGTGTTGCCGATGGCGATGGTCCCCGTCGAGATCGCCGCCACGGTGCGCGAGGCCGGCGGCACCACCACCGTTTGGGGGCAGAGCCGCGTGGCGGTCACGACCGGTGAGGTGACCGCGATCTGGCTCGAACCGGCCGATCCCCCCGCGTGCCCGCAGGCCGCCGCGGCGATCGAGCAGGCCGACTTCGTGGTACTCGGCCCCGGCTCCTGGTACACCTCGGTGATGCCGCACCTACTGGTCCCCGAACTCAACCGCGCCCTGCACAACTCCAAGCACCGCGTCCTCACCGCCAACCTCGTCGCCCAGCACGGCGAGACGGAGAACATGTCGCCCGGCGACCACCTCCGGGTGCTCCATGCCCACGCGCCCAACCTCACCTTCGAAGCCGTCATCGCGGATCCCTTCGCCATCAGCGACCTCGATGACTTCACCACCGCCGCCGCCGACCTGCTGGGGGCGCGGGTCCTGCTCCGCCAGGTGGGCAGCGCGAGGGCCGTGGGCGTGCACGACCCGTTACGCTTGGCTGCGGCCTACCGCGACGCCTTCGAAGGCGCCATCGGGGACGTCGGGTGAGAAGGGGAGAGGTCGGTTCATGTCGTTGACGGTTGATGTCAAGGATGAGCTCGCACGGATCCGGGTGGACAGGACGTCAGCCCGGAAGGCCGAGGTTGCGGCCACCCTCCGTTTCGCCGGTGGCCTGCACATCATCTCGGGTCACGTCGTCATCGAGGCCGAACTGGACACGGGCATCGCTGCCCGCCGGTTGCGGCGCGACATCGCCGAGGTCTTCGGCCACCGCAGCGAACTCATCGTCGTCTCCGGCGGTGGGCTCCGGCGCGGCAACCGTTACGTCGTCCGGGTCGTCCAGGACGGTGCGGTGCTCGCCCGCCAGACTGGGCTGATCGACAGCCGCGGCCGCCCGGTCCGCGGGCTGCCCCCCCAGATCGTCTCCTCCTCGCTGATCGAGGCCGCCGCAGCGTGGCGCGGGGCGTTCCTCGCCCACGGCTCGCTCACCGAGCCCGGCAGGTCCGGCGCCCTCGAGGTCACCTGCCCGGGTCCCGAGGCCGCCCTCGCGCTCGTCGGGGCGGCCCGCCGGCTCGGCGTCACGGCGAAGGCGCGCGAGGTGCGAGGGGTGGACCGCGTCGTCGTCCGCGACGGCGAGGCGATCGCGATCCTCCTGACCCGGATGGGGGCGCACGACGCCGTCCTCGTGTGGGAGGAGCGGCGGCTGCGGCGGGAGGTGCGGGGCAATGCCAACCGCCTCGCGAACTTCGACGACGCCAACCTGCGCCGCTCGGCGCGCGCCGCGGTGGCGGCCGGTGCCCGCGTGGAGCGCGCGATGGACATCCTGGGCGAGGACAACATCCCGGAGCACCTCCTGCAGGCCGGACGGCTGCGGCTGGAGAACAAGGAGGCCTCCCTGGAGGAGCTGGGCCAACTCTCGAACCCCGTGCTCACCAAGGACGCCGTGGCAGGCAGGATACGTCGACTCCTCGCGATGGCGGACAAGTACGCCACCGAACTCGGGGTTCCCGACACTTCCGCGGCGCTTACGGAGGACATGCTCGAGGACTGATCTCCGGGCGGCGTGATCCGGGGGACGGGCGGGAAAAAGGGACCATCGACCCTCGGTGTGACGGAGGCCATGGTGATAATCTGGGTGTGCTGGCCATGGGGAGCCCTACCCGGACCTCCGCCACGAAACTGGCGGGATGATTCGGCGTCGAAACCCGGGCCGGGGGTGCATCCACGCACTCACTGACAGACGAAATGCATGCGCCATGACGGCGCACAACTGGAGGACATTGTGACTATCCGAGTCGGCATCAACGGCTTCGGCCGCATCGG
>JADGOQ010000179.1 GCA_017882885.1 Actinomycetales bacterium
AGCACGCGGTGCGACGCGCGGCCATCACGGTCTGATCAGGAAACACGCCGCGTGAGCGCGACCGCCATCGCGCGCAGGTGCTCGCGGATCCCCGCCGTCAGTGGCGCCCCTTCGAGCGCCGCCATCGCCTCGTCGTAGCGTTCCGCCATCAGCGCCTCGTGGCGCTCCACGGCACCCGACGTCCGCAGCACGGTCCGGATGCGCGCGATCGCGTCCACGCCGAGGGACCGGTTGCCGAGGCTGGCACGGAGGAACGCCGAGTCGTCCGGTGGGCACATCTCGAGGCCGAGGAGCACGAGCGGGGTGCGCTTCCCCTCCAGGATGTCGTCGCCGGCGGGCTTGCCGGTGCGTCGCGGGTCCCCGAAGACCCCCAGCTCGTCGTCACGAAGCTGGAAGGCCTCACCCAGTGGCAGTCCGATCCGCCCGAGGGCGGAGAGCAGGGTGGGGTCCCCGCCCGCGAGCGCGGCCCCGAGCACGAGCGGGTGTTGCACCGAGTAGCGAGCCGACTTGTGCCGCACCACGAGCAGTGCCCCCGCGAGCGCGGACTCGAGGCTCTCCCGGACGAGCGGTTGGACGCTTGCGCGGACGTCGAGGTACTGGCCCACCGCCACTTCGGCCGTCATGAGGTCCCAGATGCGCGCGGCAGCGCGGCCGCCCGGCGCGATCTCTCCGGCCCGGCGCATCTCCCGGTGCGCGAGCACAAGGATCAGGTCGCCGAGAAGGATCGCCGCGTGCATCCCGAAGGTGGCCGCGTCACCCACGCCGGCCGCGCCCGGGTGGAGCCCTGCGAACAGGATGTGGCTCGCGGGCTGGCCGCGCCGGGTGTCGGCGTCGTCGATCACGTCGTCGTGCACGAGGGCCGCCGCCTGGAAGAGCTCGAGGGCGCTGCCGGCGCGCACCACGGCCGTGTCCGACACCTCCCCGCCGGCCGCTTTCCACCCGACGGCGCACAACTGGGCGCGTATGCGCTTGCCTCCGCCCAGGAGGATGGCGGCGGGGACGAGCAACTGCTCAAGGGCCTCACCCAGATCGGGGAGATCCGTGACCGGCTCCCGCAACACCGCGGTGCACCGGGCCGAGACGGCCTCCACGAAGTCCAGCAATCCATCCATGGCCCCAGCCTAGGTGCGGCGTCCTTCCCCAGATCGCACTCCGCGCCACTGGCGCCGCGCCATCCACAGGCTGGCCTCCCTCACCACCCCGGCAGGTCGCCGGCACGGTGGGATCAGGACATGATCGACTATGCATCCTGGTTCGTGGCCCACGAGGTGATCGCCTCGATTCCCTTCACCTTCGGCTATCACCCGCAGGAATCCATCGTGTTGACAACCTGTCGGGTGGATCCCGGCACCCTGCGGATCGGGGCCTCCGCCCGCCTCGACCTCGAGGCGGTGGACGGGCCCAACGCGGGGATGGCGTTGGCCCACATCCTCGACGCGCTGTCCCGGACGGACGACGAAGCCGCGATCGTCACGGTCTTCACCGACAGGGAGGTCGGGGTCTGGGTGTTCGACCTCGTCGACGCCCTCGATGACGACTGGCCGTTCCCGGAGCACGGCGGCTGCTATGTCGTGTCCGGGCAACGGATCCACGGCTTCACGCGTGAGGGCGAGCCCACCGGCGTGTGCGACGAACTCGAACTGCTGACGACCCGGGTGGCGATGGCCCAGCCGGCATGCTCGTTCGTCGAGCGGCCGGAGGGCTTCCGGTTCACGCGCACGCGCCGGGGCGTTACGGTGGACCGCGTGGCCGGCGCACTCCGGGATCTGGCCCGCGGTGGACCGCCCTCCGCGGCGGAAACGGGGGACCTGACCCGGACCCTCGTCCAGGAGGTGGCCCGGGGCGGTCCGACCCAGCCCGACGTGCGCGCCCGCCTGCTCCACGCGCTCGAGTCCGTGCCGTTCCGCGACGGCTTCATGGCTTGGGCGCTCGGCGGCGGGGGCGACGACGTCGAGGACTTCACACATCTGGACCCTGCCCCGGCGCTGGTCCAGCCGCGCCCACCCGACCACGCGGTGCTCGCAGCCGTCTACGAGACCCTCGGCCGACTCGCACGGTTCGCACCGGCCGGGAGGGCGCGCGCACCCCTCGGGGTGGCGGCGTACCTCGCGTGGTACGCGGGGGACGGCACGCGGGCGCGCATGCTCTGCCTGCAGGCTCTCGAGGAGGACCACACCTACTCGCTCGCGACACTGGTCAGGGACGCCCTCGAAGCCGCGTGCCCCCCGCCCTGGTTCAGGACGGACGCGGCGTAGGCGGCTCCCGAATCCGGACGGGGTGATCGCGGCGGACTGGTAGTTTGAGGTATTCCCCGACCCGGTGACAGGGCAGCCATTCGCTCAACGGGAGCACGACCGTGAACCTCCACACCACAGCGCTCAGGACAGTCCACGAGGCACTCGGGGCAACCCTCGTCCCGTTCGCCGGATGGCTGATGCCGCTCCGGTACACCTCGGACATCGCCGAACACCAGGCCGTGCGGAACGCCGCCGGGTTGTTCGACCTCTCGCACATGGCGCAGGTCGAGGTTTCCGGTCCGGACAGCTCCGCATTCCTCGACCACGCCCTGGTCGGCGTGTACAGCGTGATGCGTGTCGGCAAGGCGAAGTACTCGATGATCACCGACTCCCAGGGCCGGGTGCTGGACGACCTGATCGTCTACCGGATCGCTCCGCAGGAGTACCTGGTCATCGCGAATGCGGCCAACCGCGAGCGCGTCGTCGACGCCCTCACACTGCGGACCAAGGGCTTCGGCGCGCAGGTGATCGACCACACCACCTCTCGCGCGATGATCGCCCTTCAGGGACCCCGCGCGGCGGAGATCCTCGCAGCGGTGTGCGATGCCGACCTCACGGGGTTGGGGTACTACGCGATCGTTTCCGCCACGGTCGCCGGCACCCCTGCCCTCGTGGCGCGGACCGGGTACACCGGAGAGGACGGCTTCGAGGTCATCGTCGCGGCCGCCGCGGCAGCGAACGTCTGGGCCGCCCTCGGTGCGGCCGGGGCGGAGCGCGGGCTCATCCCGTGCGGGCTGGCCGCGCGCGACACCCTGCGCCTTGAGGCAGGGATGCCGCTGTACGGCCACGAGCTCAGCGAGGCGATCACCCCGTACGAGGCCGGACTCGGCCGGGTGGTGAACCTCGACCACGATTTCGTCGGCCGGGACTCCCTCGCCGCGGCGGCGGAACGCCCGCCCGCCCGCCTCCTGGTGGGTCTGGTGGGCGAGGGGCGCCGTGCCGCACGCGCCGGCTCGGCCGTGCTCGCCGCGGGGGAGACGGTCGGTGAGGTCACCTCCGGGGTCCTCTCGCCGACCCTCGGCGTGCCGATCGCCCTGGCGCTGGTCAATCCCACTGTCGCGGAGGTCGGCACCGACGTGCTGGTGGACGTGCGGCGG
>JADGOQ010000180.1 GCA_017882885.1 Actinomycetales bacterium
CACCTCTTCGATGCCCCCGCCCCGGCGGGGGCATCGTCGTGTCCGGGACCGGCGGTGCCGTGGCCGAACGGCTGGCATGTGCGCGGGCCGCGGGCCGGCGCGGGCCGCGGGATAGGATCGAGGCGTGCCGGTTCGCGAGCAGGAGGTCGTCGAGTTCACCGACGACGGGGCGTACACGATGGCCGATGCCAGCCGGTGGGTTCCCGAGCCCCCCAAGACGTCCGGCCGCAGCGCCTTCCAGCGAGACCGCGCCCGGGTGCTGCACAGCGCCGGACTGCGGCGGCTCGGAGCCAAGACACAGGTCATGGGTCCCGCCAGCGACGACTTCGTGCGCACCCGCCTCACGCACTCCCTCGAGGTCGCCCAGGTGGGCCGCGAGCTGGGCAACGGGCTGGGCTGCAATCCCGACGTCGTCGACGCCGCCTGCCTGGTGCACGACATCGGCCATCCGCCGTTCGGGCACAACGGGGAGCGGGCACTGGCCGAGGCCGCAGAGGGCATCGGCGGTTTCGAGGGGAACGCCCAGACCCTGCGACTCCTCACCCGGCTCGAGCCGAAGAGCGTGCGTGCGGACGGCCGGCCCGCGGGCCTGAACCTGACACGCGCCTCCCTGGACGCGTCCTGCAAGTACCCCTGGCGGGCAGGGGAGGGTCCGCCCCGCCCCGACGGCTCGCCGAACCCGAAGTTCGGCGTCTACGACGACGACGTCGAGGTGTTCACGTGGCTGCGCGAGGGGGCAGCCCCGGGCAGGCGGTGCCTGGAGTCGCAGGTCATGGACCTGTCCGACGACATCTCCTACTCGGTGCACGACGTCGAGGACGCCATCGCCTCGGGTCGCATCGACCCGACCGTCATCCCGGGCGACGTCGACCGGATCGTCGAGGCGACGTCGTCGTGGTATCGGAACTCGATCGCCCCGGACGCCGTGCACGCCGCGCTGGAGCGGCTCGTGCTGCTGCCGTACTGGGTGCCGGAGTTCAGCCGGTCACGAAACGCGCTGGCGGGGCTCAAGAACATGACGAGCCAGCTGATCGGCCGTTTCTGCCTCTCGGCGCACGGGGCCACGCGAGAGGTCTACGGCCCCGGGCGGCTCACCCGCTACAACGCCTCCCTGGAGCTACCCGACCACACCGCGGCGGAGATCCTCGCACTCAAGGGGCTCGCCGTCTGTTACGTGATGCAGCCCCGGGAGCAGGAGCCCCTCTACCTCACGCAGCGCACCATCCTCTTCGACCTGGTGGATGCACTGATGGAACGCGGCGAAACGGAGCTGGAGGCCGAGTTTCTCGGCGACTACCTCGAGGCCGGAACCGAATCCGGGCGCCTGCGCGTGGTGGTGGACCAGATGGCGTCCCTGACCGACACCTCCGCGCACCAGTGGCACGCGCGCCTTTGCGGGATGCTCTCCAGCAACTGGTGAGGGTGTGCGCGGGCGGGGCACGCCACGGCCCGTCAGCCTAGACTGGCCCCATGGCCCGCATGATCAAGAAGGACGACGTCACCGCCGTCCGCGAGCGGGCCAGGATCGAGGAGATCGTCTCCGAGAGCGTCACCCTCCGCCCTGCCGGCGTCGGCTCCCTCAAGGGCCTGTGCCCCTTCCACGACGAGCGGACGCCGTCGTTCCACGTGCGCCCGCAGGTCGGGCAGTGGCACTGTTTCGGCTGCGGCGAGGGCGGGGACGTGATCTCCTTCGTCCAGAAGATCAACAGTATGGGCTTCGCGGAGGCCGTGGAGTGGCTCGCGGACAAGGTCGGCGTCCAGCTGCGCTACGAGGACGACGGCGGCGCGGTGGTCCGCACGCGGGAGGACCCGGGGCGGCGGCAGCGTCTCATCGAGTCGCACTCGCTGGCGGAGCAGTACTACCGCGAGCAGGTGCGCGGCCCCGAGGCCGTGGCGGGACGGCGGTTCCTCGCCGAGCGCGGTTTCGACCAGGCCGCGGCGGACTCCTTCGGTGTGGGCTACGCCCCCAAGGGCTGGGACAACCTCACGAAACACCTGCGCGGGAAGGGCTTCACCGAGGCCGAACTGGCGGTGTCGGGGCTGTGCACCCAGGGGCAGCGCGGGGTCTACGACCGCTTCCGGGGGCGGCTCGTGTGGCCGATCCGGGACGTCACGGGCACCACGGTCGGCTTCGGCGCGCGCCGCCTCTACGAGGACGACCAGGGGCCCAAGTACCTGAACACCCCGGACACCGCGCTGTACAAGAAGTCGCAGGTGCTCTACGGGCTGGACCTGGCCAAGAAGAACATCGCCGCCCAGCGGCAGGTGGTCGTGGTGGAGGGCTACACCGACGTCATGGCCGCGCACCTGGCGGGGATCGGGACCGCGGTGGCCTCCTGCGGCACGGCCTTCGGCGAGGACCACGTCCGGATCGTGCGGCGGCTCCTGGGCGACGTCGAGGACGAGTCCGCCGGGGTCGCGTTCTCCTCGCGCGTGAGCCGCGGGGGAGAGGTCATCTTCACCTTCGATGGCGATGCGGCCGGTCAGAAGGCCGCACTCAAGGCCTTCGACGAGGACCAGCGCTTCGCCGCCCAGACCTTCGTGGCGGTGGAGCCCAACGGCATGGACCCCTGCGAGCTGCGGGTGGCTCGGGGCGACCAGGCGCTGCGGACGCTCATCGAGACCCGCGTGCCGCTCTTCGAGTTCGCGATCCGCACCGCGCTCAAGGCCGTGGACCTGAACACCGCGGAGGGGCGCGTCTCCGCGCTGCGCTCCGCGGCGCCGGTGGTGGCGCGGATCCGCGATCGTGCCCTTCGCGCCGAGTACTCCCGGTCACTGGCCGGGTGGCTCGGCATGAACGAGGACGACGTGCGCCACGCCGTCGGCGGTGCGGAACGGCGGGTGGAGCACCCGGGGCGCCCGCAGGGACCGCAGCCGCGCGAAGACCCGGTCTCCAAGCTGGAGCGCGAGGCGCTGGAGGTGGTGCTGCAGCTGCCGGCCGTCGCCGTCGCCTGCGGCTTCGACGAGATGGGTGCCGGGGCGTTCGTGGTGCCGGCGCACCGGGCGGTCCACGACGCGATCCGGGCCGCCGGGGGAGCGCGGGCGGGGGAGGCTGACGTCGCCGGGTGGCTGGGGGCGCTGCGTGAGGAGGCCGCGCCGCCCATCGCGCAGCTGATCTCCGGGATGGCGGTCTCGCCGCTGCCGGCCAACGACGAGGCGGCACAGCGGCACTACGCCGCGGGGGTCCTGACGTCGCTGATCCGGATGGCCCTCACACGTACGATCGCGGACGTGAAGGGGGAGCTGCAGCGCACGGACCCGGCTACGAGTCGGTACCAGGACCTCTTCGCCGAGCTCATCTCCCTGGAGACGCAGCGGCACGCGCTCGCCGATGAGAGGTAATTGATAGTATCTATCACGTGGACGTCATCGACTCTCCGGCAACCGCCGGGCCTGGAATGGGGAAACAATGACCACGAACAATCCCGTCGCCCTCTCGGCCCTGGTTCGGCCCGGTGCGATCGTGACGCAACTGTGGCCCGCCGCCCCCGAGGAGGCGGGCGGAACGATCCGCGCCCTCGAGGCGATCCGCGGGGAGGACTTCTTCGAGGCCGCGATGATCGCGCCCGTGCCAGACGCCGGCGAGCGCCGTGACGTGGCCGCGATGGTGGCCGACGGCGTGCCCACGTTGACGTACTGCCTCATCCCGGTGATGGGGGAGAAGGGGTGGAACCTGTCCACGGGCGAAGGCGCGCTCCGGAGGCGCAGCGTCGACAGCGTGCTCGGCCTGCTGGACGAGGCCCGCGAGGTCGGGGCCGGCGCGGTCATGGTGGGCAGCGGCCCCGCGCCGTCGGAACCCGCCGAGCGGACTGCGGCGCTCGGGCGACTGACAGAGTCGTTCGACGAGCTGTGCGCGGCCGCGGCAACGGCCGGGCTCCAGGTGGTGATCGAGCCACTCGACGTGCTGGTCCACAAGAAGCAGACGCTCGGCTACACCCCCGAGGCGGTGGCGCTGGCGCAGGCGATGGCGCGACACGGCGCGGCGATGTCGTTGTGCCTCGACACGTCCCACATGACGCTGAACGGCGAGGACATCGTGGATTGCCTCGCACTCGCCGGGTCGTATGCCGACACGCTCCACTTCTGCAATTGCGTGACCGACCCGGGGCACCCGCTCTACGGGGACCACCACCCGCCACTCGGAGCGCCGGGCTACCTGGACGTGCCCGAGATGGCGCGGCTGATGGCAGCGGCCGTCCGGATCGGTTTCTTCACGCCGGAGCGCCGCATCGAGGTGTGCGTCGAGGTGTTCAACCACAACGCCGGCGACTTCGAGGCCGGGCGGGCGATCATGCGCGCGGGCCGGTCCGCCCTGGAGCGGGCGTGGGCGCAGGCGGCGGCTGGGGCATTCTGATCCCATGGACCCTCGACCCACCGCCGAGACCGGGGGCGCCCGCGCCGGCGAGGCCGCTGCCCGCGAATCGCTGCGTGCCCTCGGTATCGACCACCGGATCACCCGCCACGGCCGGGTGGGATCGCTCGCGGAAGCCGCCGTCGCCCGCGGCGTGGAGCCGCGCGACATCGTGAAGACGCTGGTCGTCCGGCGGGCCGAGGGCGACCACCTCTTCGTCCTCGTCCCCGGGGACCGGGAGATCTCCTGGCCCAAGCTGCGTGCGCTGCTGGGCGTGAACCGGCTCTCGATGCCATCCGCCGAGGTCGCGCGGGAGGTGACCGGGTACGAACGCGGCACGATCACGCCGTTCGGGTCGGTTCGTGCGCTACCGGTGATCGTTGACGCGACCGCTGCCGGCCGCACCGTCTCCATGGGGGCCGGCGCGCATGGCGTGGCGGCAACGGTGGACGCGGACGCGATGGTCGCCGCGCTGGGGGCGCTGGTCGCCGACGTCACCGAGCCCGCCTGAGCGCGGTCCGCTCGCCCTGACAGTGACAACCCGGCTACCATCAGTGGCCAACCGGCAACTGCTCGGAAGAGGAGCGATCAACGTGGGGGAGTGGACATGGACGCGATGATGGCGGAGCTGGGGATGGAGGAAGTGGAGGAGTACTTCGTGCTCGAGAAGATTGGCGACGGACGAACGCGCCTGTTCCGTCACTTCGGAGATGCGGAGGCCGCTCGCAGGCATGCCTTCAAGAGTGGCGGCAAGCTCTACCGCGGCCACACGGCACTGATTCGCGAGACGCTCCAGGAGATCCCCCTGGATGCGGACGACGCCTACTGACTCGATCGCCTGGCTCACGCCTGCCGGCCACGGATGTGGGCCGGACACTCGCGGAATCGCCCCCGGGGCAGGGGAGATCCACCGACGGCGTCACGACCGCCATCGCCACAGCTCCCCCGGCCCTCGAACTGGTGCGGGTCGCGGACGCCGAGCCGACGACCATCACCTCGGTGCTCGGCGAACTCCAGTTCACCGCGTACGTGGTCTGTCGACGGCGTCAGGTGGCAGCAGATCACCCTCAGCCTCGAGGCGGAACACATCACCGCGGACGGGGAGGACCTCATCCTCTACATCGGCGGCTATCCGTCCGGCGCCGTGCGTGTCACCTGGGACGGATCCACGTGGGTCGAGGGCGAACGGTTCCGGATCCCTCAAGGAACCGACTCGCTGGTCTACGGACCAACCGGTGTCATCGCGGTCGAGGGGACGCGGTACCACTGGTCCGTGGACGGAACAACATTCCTCCATTCGGACGAGGAACCGGCGCGCGACAGCGCTCGCCACAACCCGCTCGCCCTGGCCCACCACATCGCAACGGAGTCCGGCTTCGTGGCAATGCTGCCCGCGTCGGTGACGGACTTCTCCGGCTTGCCCGTCTCGGTCCCCGGGTCGGCTGCCTGGGAGACCGAGTTGTGGTTCTCCTCGGACGGCTCCTCCTGGGAACGGACCTCGACCGAGAGCCCGTTCGGCCCCGGAGCGCAGGTCGACTCCGTCGCGGAATGGGATGGCCTTTTCGTCGCGGTCGGGAGCACTGGGCCGACCGACTACCCATGGAAGGCGGAGACGAACGAGGACGGAGGCGTCTGGCTCTCACGTGACGGCACATCGTGGCAACGGCTACGTTCCGGCTCAGGTCCGGCGTCCATTGCCGTGGGCGATGACTTCGTGGTGGGCGTCGGCGCCGACTTCTCCTTCACGGTCGGGAGGGCGGCTGACTGAGGAGGTGAACAGCCCCCGCGTGACAGGTCGCAGCCGCCGGGCAGAAGCCGGCCATTGTGATCCTCGTCCAGGGAGGTTGTCCGAACCCATGGCCCGCCGCCACGAACCGATCTATGATCTGAGCCACAGTCGGAACGTGGCGGTGATGAGCATGAAGACGATGGAACGCCTGACGAGCGCCTACGAGAACGCCCGGGTTGAGGAGTTCGACAACGACTCAAAATACATAGTGATGAGCGACTGCCACCGGGGCGACGGCGCCACGTCCGACGAGTTCCTGAAGAACAAGAACGTCTACGTCGCCGCGCTGGACTACTACTGGAAGAACGGGTTCACGTACATCGAAGCCGGCGACGGCGACGAACTCTGGGAGCAGAGGCAGTACAAGCACATCATCAAGGCGAACAGGGCCGTGTGGAGCCGGATCAAGCCGTTCCACCACGCCGGCCGCTTCATCAGGCTGTACGGCAACCACGACATGCAGTTGAAGTACCCCGAATTCGTGCGCAAGTACCTGTGGATCGCGCCCGACCCGGATACCGGCGAGCTCGGGCCGTTCCTCACCGGGCTGGAGCCGATCGAGGCACTCGTCCTGAAGCACCGGGTTACGGGTCAGGAGATCCTCGTCGTCCACGGCCACCAGGGCGACTTCTGGAACGACCAGGCGTGGAAGTTCAACATGTGGTCTCTTCGCCTGTTCTGGAAGTACCTGCACGCGTTCGGGGTCCACAGCCCCTCCAGCCCGGTGCGCAACTCGTATAAACGACACAAGGTGGAGCGCAACTACGTGGAGTGGATCCGGCTGAACTGCGTGGCGCTGATCTGCGGCCACACCCACCGGGAGAAGTTCCCCAAGGGTGACGAACTGCCATACTTCAACGCCGGAAGCTGCCTCTATCCCTCGCACATCACCGGCCTCGAGATCACCGGGGGCGCCATCACCCTCGTGCGCTGGCGGGTGGATGCGAACGAGGATGGCTTCCTGCAGGCCGCCCGGCGGGTGCTCGCCGGCCCAACCCCCCTGGAGAAGCTCGACCTCAAGCGTCGGGGGTGAACGACCCACGCGGAACAGGGAAAGGTCCCGGTGCCCCCGGTGGGACTTGAACCCACGACCGACGGGTTATGAGTCCGCTGCTCTGACCGGCTGAGCTACAGGGGCGATGCCACCAGATTACTTCCCCATGTGTGTCCGCCTGAAATCCGGACTACCGTAGGCACATGTTCCGCAAGGTGTCCCTCCCCTCCGACGTCGCCCGGCACATCAAGGGCCTCGGTGCCCTGGTGTCGACGGCACTCGTGGACGACGAATGGCTGGCCGTCGGGACCGGCGATTGCGCCGTCGTAGACGCGAACGGGATCATCCTCACGTTCCCGTGGACTGACGTCGAGAGCGCGATCTGGGAGGGGGAGGCCCGCACCCTCACCCTGCAGTGGGTGGACGGGCGGGAGGACCTCGCCCTGCGCATGGCGAGCGACGACGTGTACGACGTCACGGCGGCCGTGCGGGACCGCATCAACGCGTCGATCGTCCACGTGGAGTTCCTCGAGACCGCCGCCGGCGGGCACGTCCGTGCGTTCATCCGCCGCGACCGGGACGGACAGCTCTCCTCCCAACTCATCGCGCGTGGTCCCGTGACGCCCGCCGACTCCGCGGCGGTGGAGGCGCTGGAGCGGCGGGCGCGGTCCGCGGTGGGCCTCGCCACGCGTTAGCCGCGACGGCGGGCCACCGGATTTCACTCGCGCCCCCCGGGGCTGATAAAGTCGTGCAGCGCGATCCCGCGTAGCTCAATTGGCAGAGCATCCGACTGTTAATCGGACGGTTACTGGTTCGAGTCCAGTCGCGGGAGCCCTTCCACTAAGCCCCTGACCTGCACAAACAGCGGTCGGGGGCTTTGTTGTATCCGGTTCGTGCAACATACGTGCAAGATAACTCCGGTCCGCGGGGGTGCAGGGCACGCCGGCGGCGGGCAAGGTCCTGCTGCATTCCGTACATTTGTCGCACACTCGGGTGGTGGGGGTGGTCGGTGTGAGCGGGACGACCTATCGCACGAAGACGATGTAGACGGTGACCCCAGCCTCAATCCGCCCTTAGGTGATCTTGCGCCGGTAGGCGGCCATGGCGAGGACGTAGGCGAGAACGAGGATGCCGAGGCACCATGCGAGAGCGATCCATATGTTGCTGCCGACCGTTCGTTGTGCAAACAGATCCTGGATCGTGTTGACGATCGACGTGACCGGCTGGTTCTCAGCGAAGACGCGCACGGGACCCGGCATGGTGTCCGTGGGGACGAAAGCCGAACTGATGAACGGCAGGAAGATCAGCGGGTAGGAGAATCCGGCGGCACCGTCCACGGACTTCGCTGTGAGGCCGGCGATGACTGCGACCCAGGTGAGTGCCAGGGTGAACAGCGCCAGGATTCCGGCAACAGCGAGCCATGCCAGTGGGCTTGCCGATGTGCGGAATCCCATGACGAGGCCTACCAGCACGATGATCACGACCGTGATCCCGTTGGAGACCAGCGAGGTCAGGACATGTGCCCACAGCACGGACGATCGAGCGATCGGCATGGAGTGGAATCGCTCGAAGATGCCGCTCTGCATGTCGGTGAACAACCGAACGGCCGTGTACGCGATGCCCGACGCGATCGCGATCAGCAGGATTCCCGGCAGCAGGTAGTTGACGTAGTTGTCGGTGCCGGTCTCGATTGCCCCGCCGAACACGTAGACGAACAGCAGCATGATGGCGATCGGCGTGATCGCGGTCGTGATGATTGTGTCCACGCTGCGGGTGATGTGACGCAGGGACCGGCCCAGCATGACGGCCGTGTCTCCGAAGAAGCGTTCGCTCATGACTAGTCCTTGTCTGCCGCCTCGTCCTTGCCGTCGTTCCCGACGAGGGCGAGGAAGATCTCCTCCAGGGTCGGCTGCTTTTCGACGTACTCGACCTTCGCTGGTGGGAGGAGTTGCTTCAGCTCGGCGAGCGTGCCGTTCGCGATGATGCGCCCCTGATGAAGAATGGCGATCCGGTCTGCGAGTTGCTCAGCCTCTTCGAGATGCTGCGTGGTGAGCAGGACGGTGGTCCCCTGCTTGGCGAGCTCCTGAACGACCTGCCACACTTCGATGCGCGCTTCGGGGTCGAGCCCCGTGGTCGGCTCATCGAGGAAGATCACCTTCGGCTGCCCGATCAGGCTCATGGCGATGTCAAGGCGACGGCGCATGCCTCCTGAGTACGTGGACACCTTTCGCGATGCTGCATCGGCGAGGTTGAAGCGTGCGAGAAGGCCATCCGCCACCTGGCCGGGGTCGTTCAGATGCCGCAACTTGGCAATCAGCACCAAGTTCTCCCGACCGGAGAGGATCTCATCGACCGCTGCGAACTGTCCGGTCAGACTGATGGATTCTCGAACTTGGTGCGGGTGCGTCGTGACGTCGAATCCAATGACGGTGGCGGTGCCGGCGTCTGGTCTCAGCAGCGTGGACAGGATTCTCACAATCGTGGTCTTTCCTGCTCCGTTCGAGCCGAGGAGGGCGAAGATGCTGCCGGGCGCCACCTCGAAGTCCACGCCTCGCAGGACGTGCAGCTCCTTGTAGGACTTCTCCAGGCCCTGCACACGGATCGCGGGTCCGGCGTTCGATGGAAAGGTCATGACCGGGTCCCCCCACCTTCTTCGGCGCGCTCGATGGCGCTGGTCAGCCGTTCCCGCTCCCTGGTGACCCATCCGCCCTTCGTGTAGTTCTGTAGGAACGCCTCGACGAACTCCACGGGGTCTTCCCCGACGATCTCGCGGATCGGGGTTCCGTCCGCCGCGGCCTGTTCGAACAGGTCGGCCAGGTCGTCGAACATCGAGGCCGCGCTGTCGCCGTCCGCCGGCCCGAAGTACATCAGGTAGCGTTCCAGCGCCTCAACCGCCGTGCGATAGTTCGCCGGAAGCTGTCGCGTGCGCGCCTTGTACCCACGCCAGCGGCGCTTGTCGCCGATCACCTTCGAGGTGAAATCTGAGATGCCCATGGTCATCTGCCTCCTTCGCGGAGCTGTTCGAGACGTTCTGTGAGGAAGCCCCAGGTCCTCCAGAACTCGTTGAGGTATTCCAGTCCCTGCGCGTTGAGCGAGTACACCTTGCGCGGGGGCCCCTTTTCGGACGGCCGCTTCTCGACGTCGACGAGGCCCTTCTGCTCGATCCTGACGAGCAGCGCGTACACGGTGCCCTCGGCGATATCGGAGAAGCCCTGGGCCCGAAGCAGGGCCGTGATCTCGTACCCGTATGCCGGCTTCCCGGTCAGGAGAGCAAGAACGATGCCCTCCAGTGTCCCTTTGAGCATCTCCGTCATCTGCCTGCCCACGGACACCTCCTCCAACTACTCAGCGTTACTACCTACTGGTACATAGTAGCGCTAAGTAGTAGAAGCGTAAGCCTCCGCGTTGACTCATCAAAGATGCCCGCGTGGTTGGGGTCGCTGCATCATGTAGGAATGCCCGCGTACCGGCGCGTCTACCGGGCCCGGTGGCTGCTGGCCCGGTGGCTGCTGGGCGGGCAAGAAGGTGATCCTGGACGAGCTGTGCGAGCTGACGGGCTGGCACCGTGACCATGCTCGCAAGGCCTTGAGGGCGGCGCTGAAAGTCAGGATCGTCCGGCCCAGGAAGCCGCGCCCACCGACTTACGGCGAGGACGTGATCGTGCCGTTGCGCACGTGTTGGGCGGTGATGGGCGCCGCGTCGGGCAAGCCAAGGCCCCGTTCCTGGGCGAGCTCGTCCCCGTACTGCGCTCCTTCGGCGAACTGGACCTCGACGATGCGACGGCGGTGTTGCCGTGCCGGATGTCGGCGGCCACGATCGACCGCAGGTTCGCCCCGGACCGGGCGAAGCTGGCCGTGCGGGGACGCTCGCACACCAAGCCCGGTGGGGACGCGATCGGCGGGGTCGAACAGAACCTCATCACCATCCAAGGACAGATCGACGCGAACCGTGCCCTGTCCTCCTCGCTCTCCTACGACGCGTGATCGTCACGACAACGTAGGCAGAAGCCGTCGCCCCTGACCATGGATCTCGTCAGATCTGCGCAGGCGCGGGCGGTCGACGCGCGTCTTCGAAGTGATCGAGATGGTGCTTTGTAGCGTCCCATGTCGGGCGCCCGAGGACGGGCCGCGTGGTCTAGCGACTATGAAGATCCGATGAAGTTCGGGACTACCCTCGCGGCATTACGCTCAGGCGAACGTATACTCAGGACATACCCCGTGGGGTATTTGTGCTGCCATGTGCAGCGGAGCGGAGGACTGCGGTCGTGATGGGCTATTGGAACGGTATGGGCGGTTGGGGCATGGGCGGGATGGTGCTCTTCGGGGTGCTTCTGCTTGCTGGTTTGGTGGTGCTGATCGTGGTGCTCGTGCGCGCGCTGGGTGGGGGTGTCCGCCCGGATCAGGGCCCGCCACCGACTTTCGGGCCTGCGGGCGGTTCGGCTCCTGAGGTGGGCGTGGTCCGGGCACGGCAGATCCTGGCGGAGCGGTATGCCCGGGGCGAGATCGACACCGAGGAGTACCAGGCCCGGTTGCGGGCACTCGGGGAGTCCTGAGCGTGGAGCCGATCTCCCGGCGCCGGGCGCTGCAACTCGGCGCGCTCGGCGCGGCGGGCGTGGTCGTGGGTGGCTGGGGCCTGACTCGGCAATTCACGGACCTCGGCGGAGTGCGGACGACGGGCGGCGGTGGTGCCCTGGGATCACCCGCTGAGTTGCGCAGCACCGGTGGGACGCTGCGGGTCGAGTTGGACGCCGCGCCGTTCACCGGCGACGTCGCGGGCCGGCGGGTCTCGATGCTCGGCTATGCCGACGGCGTCCCCGGGCCCACGCTGCGGCTCCGCCCCGGCGACCGGCTGCAGGTCCAGCTGCGCAACAACCTGGACGAGGCCACCAACCTGCACGTCCACGGGCTGCACGTCTCACCCGAGGGCAACGCCGACAACCCGTTCCTCACGATCAACGCCGGAGAGACCTTCGACTACGACTACCAGCTCCCCCCGGACCACCCCACCGGCACGTTCTGGTACCACCCCCACCTGCACGGCTCCGTCGCGGACCAACTGTTTGCCGGCCTGTACGGCGCGATCGTGGTGGAGGAGGACCGCCCGGTCCCGGTGGCGCGGGAACGGGTGCTGGTCATCTCGGACATCTCCTTCGACGGCCAGGGCAACGTCCGCCGTGCCTCACAAGCGGACCGGATGATGGGCCGCGAGGGCGACCTGCTCCTGGTCAACGGCCAGGTCTCACCGGTGCTGGAGGGCCGGCCGGGCGAGCGGGAGCGTTGGCGCGTCGTCAACGCCTGCAGTTCCCGTTTCCTGCGGCTCGCAGTGAAGGGCCAGCAGCTCCAGCTCCTCGGGATGGACCTCGGCCGGTCGGAACGCCCCGACGACGTCGACGAGGTGCTCCTCGCGCCCGGCAACCGGGCGGACCTCCTCGTCACGTTGCGCGCCGGGACCACCGAGTTGCGCACTCTCGGGTTCGACCGCGGCGGCATGGGCATGATGGGCTCCGGCGTTGCCTCCGGGCCCGCCACGCTGGCCACGCTCGCGGTCACGGGGAATTCGGTGGCAGTTGCGGAGCCCGTACCGGACGGCCCGACGCCGCGGGACCTGCGCGACGCGTCGGTGGCCCGCCGCCGCGAACTGACCATGGCGATGGGCATGGGGATGGGAATGGGCGGCCGGATGATGTCGTTCACCATCGACGGCAAGGAGTTCGACCACCAGCGCACCGACCAGGAGGTGAACGCCGGTGACATCGAGGAGTGGACCATCCGGAACACCTCCCCGATGGACCACCCCTTCCACCTGCACGTCTGGCCGATGCAGCTGGTCGAGGAACGTGGCCGCCCCGTGGAGGAGCCGACGTGGCGGGACGTCGTCATCGTCCCGGCCGGCGGCGCCGTCGTGGTCCGCATCCCGTTCGAGGACATCGTCGGCCGTACCGTCTACCACTGCCACATCCTCGACCACGAGGACCTCGGGATGATGGGCGTCATCGAGGTGGGGTGACCACCTCGCTACTGATCCACCGCGGTGTCCAGGTCCAACCTCATCGGAACTTCATGGTCTGCCTCTCGCGCACCCACGCGCCCGGGCGTATAGTCGTCATACCCCCCGGGGGTACACCGTCCGATTTGAGGAGGATCCTGTGAGTCACACCATCACCGACCCTGTCTGCGGGATGACCATCGACCCTGCCACCACCGCCGCCAGCGCGGAGCATGACGGTCAGACGTACTACTTCTGCTGCGGACACTGCCACCGGTCCTTCCTCCGCGACCCGGGGCGGTACCTGCCGGCATCCTGACCACCCGCCCGCGCGGGGGCGTTCCGCGCCAGTTCCCGGTGGCCGGGCACACCGGACCACGTCACGTGAGAGGACCAGTGATGAGCAGTCAGACCACCGTGGTGAACGTTGGGGGCCTGCACTGGGCCACCTCGGAGGCGGTGATCGAGAAGACGCTGCTGCGCCGCCCCGGTGTCCTCGGGGTGGACGCGAACGCGGTGTCCCAAACGGCGACCGTGACGTTCGACCCCGCCGCGACGTCAATTGCCACCCTGGCGGGATGGGTCGAGGAGTGCGGGTACCACTGCGCCGGACAGTCGGTGCCCGACCATGTCTGCGACCCCATGGCAGAACCGGGGGCGGCACACCAGGGCCACGCGACCGCTCACCCCGCCGCACAGGAGGTGATGGGTCACGGCGGCCACCACGGGTCGATGGACGACATGGTGCGGGACATGCGCAACCGGTTCCTGGTCGCCCTGGTGTTCTCCATCCCGATCACGCTGTGGTCGCCGATCGGGCGGGAATTCATCGGCTTCACCGCCCCGGCGCCGTTCGGGCTCCGCGACGACGTGTTCATGCTGCTGCTGTCCCTCCCGGTGGTGTTCTGGTCGGCGTGGATCTTCTTCGACGGCGCCTACCGGGCCCTGCGGGCCCGCACCCTGGACATGATGGTGCTGGTCGCCGTCGCAATCGGGACGGGGTGGTTGTACAGCCTGTGGGTGACCCTGACCGGCGGCGGGGAGGTCTTCTACGAGGCCGCCACCGTGCTGGCCGCGTTCGTGCTGCTCGGCCACTGGTTCGAGATGCGCGCCCGCGGGGGCGCCAACGACGCGGTGCGCACCCTCCTGGAGCTCGCCCCACCGATGGCGGTGGTGCTGCGCGACGGCATCGAGGTCGAGGTCCCGACGGCGGAGGTTCAGGTGGGGGACCTGCTCCTCGTCCGGCCGGGCGCGAAGGTCCCGGTGGACGCCGTCGTCGTCGAGGGCGAGTCCGACGTGGATGAGTCCATGGTCACCGGCGAGTCCCTCCCAGTGGGCAAGGCCCCCGGCGCGGAGCTGATCGGCGCCTCGATCAACGTGTCCGGGACGCTGCGGGCCCGGGCCACCAAGGTCGGGGCCGACACCGCCCTGGCCCAGATCGTGGCGCTGGTGCAGGAAGCGCAGAACTCCAAGGCGCCCGGGCAACGACTCGCGGACCGGGCCGCGTTCTGGCTGGTGTTCGTGGCCCTCATCGGCGGCACCGTCACCTTCCTGGCCTGGTGGCTGGCCGGGGCGAGTACCTCCACCGCCATGCTGTACGCCATCACCGTCGTGGTGATCACCTGCCCCGACGCCCTCGGGCTCGCCACCCCCACCGCGATCATGGTGGGCACCGGGCTCGGCGCGAAGCGGGGCATCCTGTTCAAGAACGCCACCGCCCTGGAGGCCTCCGCCCGCATCGACATGGTGGTGATGGACAAGACCGGCACCCTGACGAAGGGTGAACCGGAGGTCACCGACGTCGTGCTCGCCGACGGCGCCGCGGAGGCGGACGTGCTCGCGCTGGTCGCGGCCGTGGAGCGGGAGTCGGAGCACCCCCTCGCCCGCGCCGTCGTCACCCACGCGACCGCCAAGGGCATCACGGTCCCCGCTGCCACGGACTTCCGGAACGTCGCCGGGCACGGGGCGACCGCCGTCGTCGCCGGCCACCGGGTGGTGGTGGGCAACCGCCGCCTCATGGAAGCCGAAGGAATCGACCTCGGCGGCCTCGCCCGGACGCGCGACGAACTCGCGGACACCGGGCGCACCGCCGTGCTCGCCGCCGTCGACGGGCGGGCGGTAGCGGTGATCGCGCTGGCGGACGCCGCCCGGCCGACCGCCGCCGCGGCGGTGCGCGACCTGCACGACCTCGGCATCACCGTGGTGATGCTCACCGGGGACAACGAGGCCACCGCCCGCCGCATCGCCGCCCAACTCGGCATCGACACCGTCATCGCCGAGGTCCTGCCCGGGGACAAGGCCGACAAGGTCACCGAACTGCAGCGCGCCGGCCGGCGGGTGGCCATGGTGGGGGACGGCGTCAACGACGCCCCCGCCCTGGCCACCGCGGACATCGGCGTGGCGATCGGAGCCGGCACCGACGTCGCCATCGAGACCGCCGACGTCGTCCTGATGCGCTCCGACCCCCTCGACGTGCCCGTCGCACTGCGCATCGGCAAGGGCACCCTCCGCAAGATGCGGCAGAACCTTGGCTGGGCCATCGGCTACAACACCATCGCGCTACCCATCGCCGCAGGCGTGTTCCAACCCTCCCTCGGGATCTCACTCAGCCCCGAGATCGCGGCGCTGTCGATGTCCGGCTCCTCCGTCATCGTCGCCGTCAACGCCCTGCTGCTGAAGCGGCTCCGACTGCCACAGCAAGCGCCCGCGCAACCCGAGCCGGCCGGGCGGGAACCCGTGCCGACACCACCATCGAGTCCCGCGCCCCTCGGGGCACACTGAGATCAGGAGGACGCCATGTCCAAGAGCGGGCGACGTGAGAACGACCGGCAGCGTGCCCTCGCGGCAGCGCGCGCCCAACAGCAGCGCGAACGGCGACGGCGAACGGCACTGATCGTCGGGGCTTCCGTGCTGGGCGCCGGTGCGGTCAGCGCTCTCGTCTGGACGGCGCTGACCGGCACCACCAACTCGCCCACGTCGACGGCCTCGGGCAGTCCGAGCGCCCTGACGGGCCTGCAGACCTACACCGACCTGTCCACCGACCACGTCACCGGCACCGTCGACTACCCACAGACACCACCCGTCGGTGGCGCGCACTCCGCGATCTGGCAGAACTGCGGAATCTACGACACGCCCGTGCCGAACGAGGACGCCGTGCACTCCCTCGAGCACGGCGCCATGTGGATCACCTACCAAAGTGACCTGCCCGCCGACCAGGTCGCCATCCTCAGGGCCGACGTCGCCGGCCAGCCCTACGCCCTGCTCAGCCCCTACCCCGACCTCCCGGCCCCGGTCGTGGCCACGGTATGGGGCGCCCAGCTCCCGCTGACCTCGGCGACCGACCCGCAACTCCAGGTCTTCATCGACACCTACGCCTCCGGTCAGCACGCACCCGAACCCGGCGGCGAGTGCGCTGGCGGCAACGGAACTCCCACCGGGTAGCGCCCGGGGCTGGAGGGTCACGAGGTGACGGTCAGGCCACGTCAATAAATAAGTAGGTCTGATCGTGTTGTGTGGCTGATAATGGTGTATGGCTGTTTCTGGGGATGTGGTCGGGGTGCTGACGGCGGAGTTCGAGGCACTGTTGCCGCATCTGGATGAGCGTTC
>JADGOQ010000181.1 GCA_017882885.1 Actinomycetales bacterium
CGAACCAAGGTGCGCGTAATCTCATCAAGACCGCCGAGGACCGCGGTTGGCTCCGGAGTTTGGGTCCTCGTGGAAGGGGTGGCCGGGAACGCTGGTACGCGCCGGCGATCCTCGAGGTGATGGAGGCTCCGATGAACTACATCCAGAATCCGTGATAGCCCGCCGATGGGATCTCGGTGATCCCCTTGGCGCTGCTGGGCGCGTGATTGACGCGGAGTCGCGTTACACGACTCCCGGCCGCGGTGTCCGGCGGCGCGCCGCTGTCGCCCAAGCCTGCGCCACCACCCGTGCCGCATCCTGCGGCGTGACGGTGACCGACGGCTGGTGGGCGAGCTGGTCGTCCCAGTCCGACGACGTCGGGAGACGTTCGAACACCCACCGCTCGGGCGGCGACGTCAATTGGCCGTGGCGCGTGAAGAGGTCCAGGGCCGCCCCGGTGATCATGCCCTGGTGCGCCATCGCCCACATGTCGAACAGATCGCGCGCGGCGCCCCGGCTGATCCACGCATCCAGCTTGGCCGCGGCGAACCCGTCCGCGGTGTAGGTCCGGAGGCGTGCAGGTGGTGCGTCGGAGTAGCGCTGCTCGATCTCCCTGATCTCGGAGGGCCACGGCGGGTACCCCACACTCGAGAGGATCTGGATCTGCACGCGCAGACCGTCCCCCGTCGTCAGTACCGCCGGTGAACTCCCACGCGCTCGCACCGGGGACGGGTTCCACGACACGGCTGGAAACTGTCGGGCCAGGCCGCGCAGCAGGACCTGCTCCACCTCCGCTGCCACCTTCGCTCGGGGCGCAAGCGCAATCAGGTCGACGTCCTCGCTGAGCCGGAGGTAGGGGAGGTGCGTGCGTGCGAGCGCCGTGCCGCCGATGAAGAGGATCGAATCGTGGTCGAAGTGCGCCGCGATGGATCCGAGAACGTGAGAGATCAGCAGGTCACGGCGCGCCTGTTCCGGCGCGACACCGAAGCGGGCGGCGACGGCGTCGAGTTCATCGCGCGTCCGATTCGTGTGTCGCGAGGTCATCGGAACTGCGCCGCTCGCGCAAGGGCCGGCCGGAGCCTGGGCCGCCCCTCTGTCAGCCTTTCCACGATGTCGAGGTCCGTCTTGCCCCACAACGCGGCGATGGCCTCCCGCTCCCGTGGCCCCACCTCGGCGGCGCGGGCCAGTTCGAGGATGGTTTCCGCAGGGCTGGACACCAGCGCATGGCCGAGCTCCAACCGGACGAGCGAGGCGTCGAGAAGGCCGACCTCGCGTTGCGTGAAGGTGATCGTGCCGGCCCTCCGGTCGCTGAGAACCACACGCTTGTGCTGCGTGGGGACAGCCACCGATGCTTCGGAGATGGCCCGCGGGTACGCCTGGTGGACGCGCGCCGCGCTCATTCCGATGAGTATCGGGACTCGGTCGCCGAGGATGGCGGTTGCGATGGCGGCGCCGGCGGTCTCGAGAGGCGGCTGCCACACCGATGGATCCTCGCCCGGCGGCACCAGGCAGTAGTATCCCGACGCGAGCCGGTGGAGCTTCCCGGCGCGGACCCGGCGACTGAGCTCCTTGCTTGGATTGCGGTAGCTGTCGGCGAAGTCCGCGGCCCGCACCGTCTGCATGGGTGCTCGGGCGATCCGGTACTCAACATCATCAACCATGGTTACACATCCCGCTAGATCGTCGAATCATACCCAGAAATAGGTATGAAATGACGAAGAAACGCGCCGACAGGGGCCACTGTCTCGCTCACTCCACCAGGACGTGCGCGATCCACTGCCGGACCGCTACCGGTCAGTGACAACGACGTCCGGCAAACTCTGGTTCGGAGACGGCAAACGTGTCAATTGCTGGCCCGACCCGCCGATTGAAACCCGTTCTGAGGGGGCGGGCGCTGAAGTCCTCATCCTGCACACTCAGTGGTCGTGAGGTAGCCATAGCTGCCAAGAGCGCATAGAATTGACATCTATAGGCATCAGGAGGGGCCATGTCCAGAGTGGAGTCGGAGCGAGTCACAGATGACCTCGCCCGCATCGGGGAGAACCTTCGTGCGTGGCGTGGGCTCCGAGGGATGACCGCCTCTCTCACGGCGGAGCGCGCCGGCATCACACGCGAGACTCTTCGCCGCATTGAATCTGGTGACGGCCGGGTGTTGGTGGAAAACCTGGTCCACGTGCTGCAGGTTCTGGGCGTCGCACCCGATGTGGTGGCCGCAACCGACCCCACCCAGTCCAGGCAGGGACGGGACCTCCTCATTGCACGCGCGTCCCGGACGGGTCGAGCCCGATGACGAGCATCCATCTCGAGATGGGTGGCTCCACCGTCCTCGTTGGAACCGTGCACGACGCGGGACACATCGGTCTCGCTATCGAGTACGACGCCAGCTACCTTGCTCGCACGGATTCCTACCCGATATCGCCTGATGCACCCCTCCAGTCCGGAGTGATTGCCCCGACCGTGACCACCCAGATCGGCGCGCTTGCGGACGCCCAGCCTGACAGCTGGGGGAGGCGAGTGATCGGAGAGGCACTCTTCGCAGCCGCACAGCGCCAAAGGAGGCCACTTCCGCAGTTGCGGGACATCGACTACCTGCTCGCCGTGGACGATGAAACCCGCCAAGGCGCCCTGCGCATATCCGACGACGACGGCGCCACCTTCCTCGCCACCCGCAACACCGTCACGCCCGGTATTGTCGAGCTCGACCGCCTGACGATCGCGGCGCAGAACTTCGCGGAGAATCGGGCCACGGACGAGGACCTCCGGCTACTCTTCGAAGTCGGCTCCTCGCCGGGTGGTGCACAGCCAAAGGTGTCGGTGCTCAACACTGCTGGCCACCTCGCCATTGCGAAGATCCCCACGCGGTGGGAGCCCCTCGGGCCCGCCTGGGAGTATGTGGCCCTCGAGGTGGCGGCACAGTGCGGCATCAACACGCCACGGCATGAGCTGGTTGGGGTGGCCGACGGTACCCACCTCCATGTGGTGGAGCGATTCGACCGCGAGGCGAACGGGGGGCGACGCGGCTACATCTCCGCCCGGACCCTTCTGATGCAGGGCGAGCACGAGGACGCCAGTTACGAA
>JADGOQ010000182.1 GCA_017882885.1 Actinomycetales bacterium
GAATCGTCCCGCTTTGTACCTATCCACAGGACGACCAGGCGCCCACATTTCCCGAATCGCCGTGATGGCAAGGTATTCCGGCGCGCGTTACGTGCCATCGTGCAGACGTGGACTCGACATCTCCCACCATCATCGGCCTCGCCCGCGTCTCCACCCACGCCCAGGACACCCAACTCCAGCTCGACGCCCTTCACGACGCCGGCTGCACCAACGTCTTCGAGGAACACGTCTCCACTCGCAGCGCCGCGCGCCCCGGGCTTGAGGCGGCGCTCGCTGTCCTTCGCCCCGGCGACACCCTCGCCGTCTGGAAGCTCGACCGCCTCGGCCGCTCCGTCAAGGACGTCCTCATCATCGCCGACGATCTCCATGCACGCGGCGTCGAAATCCGCATCCTCAGCGGCACGCTCGCCGGCACGTACATGCCCACCGGCGAGGGCAAGTTCTTCTTCACGATGATCGCCGCCTTCGCCGAGCTCGAGCGGGACATCATTCGCGAACGCACGCTCGCCGGCATCGCCGCGGCTCGCGCCCGCGGCAGCGTGTTCGGCCGGCCCCGCGTCATCGGGCCCGAGAGGGCCGCCGAGGTACGCGCCCGCCGTGCCCAGGGCGAGACTCTTGCCTCCATCGCCGCATCTCTCGGTGTCTCACGGACCAGCGTCTCGCGGTGTCTCGACGGCGCCGCCTCCCGGGCGACGACGGCGCCCGCCGCCCCGCCGTCGGGCGGGATTGCCGGTGACGAGTCCTGAGCCCAGGACTGACGCGCGCTGGCACGCGGGCGAGAGAACGAGGGCGAGATCACGCGGGCGCGGGCCGGAGGCGCACAGCCGGGTGCGCACGGTCACGGCTCGAAGCGGTACCCCATGCCCGGTTCGGTGATGAAGTGTCGTGGGCTGCTCGGGTCGGCCTCCAGCTTGCGCCGCAACTGGGCGAAGTAGACCCGAAGGTAGCTGGTCTCCTTCTCGTAGCGGGGACCCCAGACGTCGGCGAGGAGTTGCGCACTCGGCACCATGACGCCGGGCCGCCGCGTCAGGGCCTCCACCAGGTGCCATTCGGTTGGGGTCAGCTTGACCTCGGATTCGCCCTTCCACGCGCGCTTGGCGGCCAGGTCGAGGGCGAAGGAGTCGGTCCGGACGAAGGGTTCGAGCGATGGGTCGGTGAGCTCGGCCCGGCGCAACGCGGCACGGATGCGGGCGAGCAGTTCATCCATGCCGAACGGCTTGGTCACGTAGTCGTCGGCTCCGGCGTCGAGTGCGTCGACCTTCTGGGACTGGCGATCGCGGGCGGACAGCACGATGATCGGCATGTTCGTCCACCCACGAAGGCCGCCGATGACGTCGACGCCGTCCATGTCGGGCAGGCCGAGATCGACGATGACGAGGTCGGGTGGGCGCGTCGCCGCCGCCCGGAGTGCGGATTTCCCGTCTCCCACCGCCTCGACCTCGTAGTGGCGGGCCCTGAGGTTGATGGTGAGTGCGTGCCGGAGGGCGGGTTCGTCCTCAACGATGAGCAGGCGCGGCATCGGCGGCCTCCAGGTCGACAGTCATGGTCAGCCCGCCGCCGGGCGTGGTGGACGGGGTCAGGCGACCGTCCATCGCCTCGGTGAACCCGCGGGCGATCGCGAGTCCGAGGCCGACGCCGGTGTGTTGGCGGTCGTCGAAACGCTGGAAGGGGGCGAAGATCTCCTCGAAGCGTTTCGGCGAGATGCCCGGACCGTGGTCGACCACACGGATGAGCACGCGATCCGCTCGTCCCTCGGCCTGGATCTGGACCGGCTCGCCGTCGGGCACGAATCGGCGGGCGTTGTCGACGAGGTTCGCGAGGACTCGCTCGAGGAGGCCGGGGTCCGCGCTCACCAGCGGCAGGCTCTCCGGGATCTCGAGTTCCACACGCCCGCCGCCGCGCTGGAGGGCGGACCGCAGGGCTTCCTCGACCGCCGTCGGGCGGGAGTGGACCGACAGTGCGCCCGCCTGGATTCGGCTCATGTCGAGCAGGTTGGCGATCAGGTCGTTGAGGCGGTCGGTGTTGTCCTCGATGCTCGCGAGGAGTTGCTCCTGATCGGCCGCCTCGAGGGTGATGTCGTCCTGGCGGAGGGTGGAGACGGACGCCTTGATGGCGGCGAGTGGGCTTCGGAGGTCGTGTCCGACCGCCGCGAGCAGGGAGGCCCGGACCTCGTCGATTTGTGCGAGTTCCTCGGCACGGCGGGCCTGGGTCGCCAGCTGGTCGGTCCGCCACAACCGCCCGGCGGTCGCAGCCATCATTGAGAGTAGCGTCCGGTCCTCGCCCAGCAGCGGAGGTCCATGCAGCACGAGTGCCAGCCCATGGCCGGCCTCCTCCCTGAGTGCCCTGTCCCCGGGCTCGATCGCCCCGACCTCGGCGAGAACGGTGCGGCCGTCGGTCAGCGAGGCCGCGTTCATGCCGAACATCTCACGGGCGTTCTCAAGGGCGCTCGCCAGCGACCCGGGACCGTGCTCCCGGCGACCCACGGTCAGCCATCCGGCCTCCAGCCGGGCCCTCTCAGCCCCCGCACGTGTGCGCGCTCCCAATTCGGTGAACACTGCCACCAACGTCGCGACCGCGAGGAAGACGATCAGGTCCACGAGCTCGTTCTGGTTCTGGACCAGCAAGCTGCCGTAGGGCGGCGTGAAAAAGAAGTTCGCGCAGGTGAACCCGCTGACCGCCCCCAGTGTGGCCGGGAGCCAGCCACCGATCGCGGACACGACGACGGAGAGGAGGAGGTAGAGCAGCAGGACCGTGTCGAGCCCGAATTGCCCGCGAATCGGGAACAACAGGATGGTGAGCAGCGGGACGCCGAGGAGCGCGACCAGGAACGCCTTGGTCTGGCGCGACCGCGGGATCCCGGTCGCCACGCCGGGGCGTGGCGCGGTCGTCTGGGGACCGGGTGCGTGGCTCACGGCGTTCAGCTTGCCACAGTTGCCCCGGCGGCCGGCCTCGTCGGATCTTCCTGCGGTTCCGTGCCTGGTGGGAGGCCGGTGGCGGGCGCGGCGAGCAGGCCGGACTCCCGCAGGGTCGGCGAGCTCGCGGACGCTTTCACGTTCGGTTTGCCAGGTAGGTAGGGCTCGGCGGAGCGCAGGTGGTAGGGGACGCTCGTGACCATCACGCCAGGCACGAACAACAGCCTCGACTTGAGGCGGAACGCGCTCTGGTTGTGGAGAAGCTGCTCCCACCAGTGACCGACGACGTACTCGGGGACGAAGACCTCGACCGCGTCCCGGGGACCGATCGACATCGTATTCAGGTAATCCACGACGGGGGAGTTGAGGGTCCGATAGGGCGACATCACCACCGTCAAGGGGACCGGGATTCCACGGTCGTACCATTCGCGGACCAGGGTGGCGGTCCGATCCGGGTCCGTGTCGACCCGCAATCCGGTGATGGTGCTGGGCCGGATCGCCCGCGCGAAGGCGAGAGCCTTGAGGGCAGGTTCGTTGAGCTGGCTCACAAGCACGATGGCGTGGATCCGGCTCGGTAGCACCATGCCCATCGCCTTCGGGCGCAGGGACTTGGACACCCCGTCGTAGTGGCGGCGGATCGAGTGCATCAGGAGCACCAGCAACGGTATCGCGACGACGACCATCCACGCGCCGTGGGTGAACTTGGTCATCAGCACGATCACCAGCACCAACGCCGTCGTGATCGCGCCGATGAGGTTGATCGTCATCGACCGGAGGTGCCGGCCACCCCGCGGCGCATTCCTCGCCTCACGGCGCCAGTGCACCACCATGCCGGCCTGGCTCAAGGTGAAGGACACGAAGACGCCCAGGATGTAGAGCTGGATCAGGCGGGTGACCGAGGCGTCGAAGACGAAGATCAGCAAGGCGGCGATGCTCGCAAGGATGACGATCCCGTTGGAGAACACGAGCCGGTCACCGCGGCGGCGCATCTGCTTGGGGAGGAACCGGTCCTGGGCGAGGATGGAGGCGAGGATCGGGAAGCCGTTGAAGGCGGTGTTGGCGGCCAGAACGAGGATCAGGGTGGTGAAGCCCTGCACGGCGAAGAACCCGAGGCTGTTGTTGCCGAAGACCGCCGCGGAGAGCTGTGCGAGGACGGTGCGTTGGACGTAGCCGTCCGGGGCTCCGGTGAGCATGTTCAGATCTTCGGCGATGTGGATCCCGGACTGGGTGCTGAGGACCGAGATCCCCAGCATCATGGAGATTGCCAAGCCGCTCATGGCCAGCAGCGTCGTGCTCGCGTTGCGCGCCCTGGGCTTCCGGAACGTGGGCACGCCGTTGCTCACCGCCTCGACCCCCGTGAGCGCCGTGCATCCCGACGCGAAGGCGCGCAGCAGCAGGATCAGCATCGCCGCACCCGTGACGCTCGAGGAGTCGTACCCGAACGCCGCCGACTCCGCGACCGGCATGTGCCCGGCCAGCGCCTGGACGAAGCCAGTGCCCAACAGGACGAAGACCGAGACGATGAAACCGTAGGTGGGGATCGCGAAGACGGTTCCCGATTCCTTCACCCCCCGCAGGTTCATCATGGCAATGACCACGATGAAGCCGAAACACAGCGCCACCGAGTGGGGCCTGAGCGCGGGGACCGCGGACGTGAAGTTGTCCACGCCGGCGGCGATCGACACCGCAACCGTCAGCACGTAGTCGACCAGGAGGGCACTGGCCGCCACGAGGGAGGCGTTCCTGCCCAGGTTCTCCTTGCTCACGGCATAGGCGCCGCCCCCGTTGGGATAGGCATGACAGGTCTGCCGGTAGGAGAGAGTCACCACGGCGAGGAGGCCAACAACCGCGAGGGCGACTCGGGGTGTCGCCATCACCGCCGCCGCGCCGCCGAGCGCGAGCACCAGCAGGATCTCCTGGGTGGCGTACGCGTTGGACGAGATGGGGTCGCTGCAGTAGACAGCCAACGCCAGGCGCTTGGGCAGCTCCGTTTCGCCCAGCTGGTCGGACCGCATCGGGACACCGACGAGCATGCGCTTCGGGACGCTCATGAAACCACTCATTTATCCAAAGAGGACCACCAGAGGACCTGCGCCTCCAAGCATCTTGATGCCGTCTTGACGCCTGCTCCAGCGATCTTGACGGAACCCTTGCGGCCGCTCGACGACGACGACGCCACGTGCGTGGCGCGGCCGTCTCGCCCGGGAACCGCGCCAGCGCAGCCGCCGAGGACCTCAGAACCCGGCGGGGTTGTTGATGCCGTCCTGCCGGATCGGGGGCATGTACGGGTTGACGTGACCGCCCTGCCGCTGGCCGGCGTTGTCGGGTCCCGTGGTGTCGAGGCGTTCCGCGCCCTCGGTTGTGCGATCCCGGGCCGGTGGCACGGATGGGGACCGGCGATCCCAGACCATGAACGCCACACCGGCGATCACGATGATCGCCACAACCGCAATGCCCACGACGGCATCCATGCCACCACCATCGATCGTGAATTCCGCGATCCTCATGCGGGCAGTGTATGTCGGCACGACGGTGGGGACCTACGGCTCTTGCACATCGACGGGTGCGGACTGGAGTCTGGAGACTGTCGTGAAGACGTGAACATGCAGGCACCCCGTGTAGCTTCCCTGGAGGAGGGGGTTTGGGCGGACAAGTCAGTCACCGAGGCACTCGACTGCGCCGCAGACTGGTGCCGATTGTTGTGCTTCTGGTCGCCTTGGCAGGCTCCTCAGGTTGCGCCGGCTCACCGTTCGACCCCTTTGTCGACGAGTACGTCAATGACGCAACACTGACCGACGCCTCGGATCTCGCCAGCCCGTACCGCGTCGGCAGACTGGTCGCGGTCGACCCAAAGGGCGAGGGAGTCGACGAGCGGCTTCAGAACGCGCTTCCGGCCGACCTCCGGGCGGCCGACGACGAAGAGGTCGGCACGATCGTCTGGATCTCGTGTGGTGAGTCCCCGGTAGGCGTCTACGAGGACGTCGACAGCAACCAGGAGCGGGGGAGGGCTTACAAGGGCTTCTGTGACGTCGCCGTGATCGACCGGGCGGCTTCGCTGATCGTGGCGCGGCGGACTTTCGACGCCTCCGAGCCGCCGTCCACGACAACATCCCGCGGCGACGTCCACACGGTGGTCGACGTGGAGGATGTCGTGCGGTTCCTGGTTGGCCTGCCCGAGGAACCCTCGCATGCCCCGGCTACCGCGGCGGCGCCCGCGCTTGAGCCTGGTTCGAGCCTCACCATCACGCTGAGCGGCCCTGACTCGGGGACCTACTCCAGAACGGCGGAAGAGATCTTCTGCTCGCACACCGACGGCGACCCGCTGGACGAGTGGTCTGTCATCGACATCGTCGCGGCCGAGAATGACGAATCCCTGGGCTTCTTCTCCTTCACCGGGAGGCTGGGTTCGGCACCTGCCGATGTTGGGTCGGGAACGACCGATCTCGAGACGGAAGTCATCATCGGCCCGCTCGTCTCCGGGCGGAGATATGCGGTGTCGACGAGTGCGGGCGGCTCCGGCACATTCTCGCTGGACGATCGTGACGTGAGCGCCACCCTGACATTCGTCGGAGAGACGGCCTCCGGCGTGCGCATGGCGTGGACCGCCGAGTGCATGCGCGCGTAGCCTGTCGACTTCCGCCTCACCCCCGGGACCAGACAGCAGGTGGCCGCCCGCTGATCGCGCGCGGACAGGAGGCTGCGGCTCGTAGATTGGCCTCATGAGCTGGCGAAACAGCGCCGAGTACCGCACCAGGCTGGTCTCGATCGCGGAGGCCGCGGGTCGGGTCAGGTCCGGCGACCGGGTCTTCATCGGGCACGGGATGGCGTCCCCCAAGGACCTGGTGGAGGCGCTCGCGGACCGCGCCGAGGAGCTCGACGACGTCCACATCCTCTCGTCCCTGACCCTCTACCCGTACCGGTTCATCACCGACCGGGCGTGCATCGGCCACATCGACTACCACACGATGTTCGCGAGCGAGGTGGACCGCGGCTTCGTCCACCTCGGCACCGTGCACCTTACCTCGGTGCACCTCTCGCAGATCGACGTGGCGATCGAGCACTTCCACCCGAACCTGTTCCTCGCCGATGTCTCGGAGCCGGACGAGGACGGGTACCTGTACTACGGCCCCCTCGGGGTGCACACCAACACCTACGGGGAGCGGTGCGCCGAGCTGAAGATCGTGCAGGTCAACAGCCACCAGCCCCGCGTGCACGGCGACGGCCGGACCAACCGCATCCACATCACCGCCGTGGACCTCATCTGCGAGGCGGACCACGAACTGCCGGAGTACCACCAGCCGCTGGTGACGGAGCTCGAGCACCGCATCGCCGCGCACCTCCTGCCCCTCATCGAGGACGGCTCCTGCATCCAGCTGGGGTTGGGCGGGGTGGCGAACGCCGTCGGGTTCGGGCTGGCGGGGAAGCACAACCTCTCGATCCACTCCGAGATGTTCACCGACTCGATGATGGCGCTGCAGAAGGCCGGGGTGATCACGGGGCCGGTGCGGTGCGCCTTCGCGCTCGGCAGCCGGGAACTGATGGGGGAGTACCTGTGGGAGGCGGGGATCCGCCTCGAGCCCACGCCGGTGGTGAACGACGTCCTCGCGATCGCCCGGAACCCCAGCATGGTCTCCATCAACAGCACGCTCATGATGGACCTGACCGGGCAGGCCGCCTCCGAGGGGGTCGGTCACCGCCAGATCAGCGGGACCGGCGGCCAACTGGACTTCGTGCGCGGTGCGGCGATGTCGGACGGCGGGCAGAGCTTCCTCTGCCTCCACGCCACCCGGCTGGATCGGGCGACCGGGGTGACGTCGTCGAACATCGTCCTCGCCCTGCCGCCGGGCACCCCGGTGACGACGCCGCGCGCGGACGTGATGTTCGCGGTCACCGAGTACGGGGTGGCGGACCTCTACTGCCGGTCCATCGAGGAGCGGGTGCACGCGATGATCGCCATCGCCCACCCGGACTTCCGGGGGGAACTCACGCGCGGAGCGATCGAGGCAGGCCTGATCAGGGGCTGAGCCGCGCCGCTCAGGCGTCGTTACCCAGCGGACGGACGTGCCGCTCGGCGATCTCGGTCACCTTGGCCACCCGGCGGGCGTACTTCTCCTCGCCCACGCCGAGGTACTCGGTGGTCATCCAGGCCTTGACCACCTCGAGGGCGAGCGCCGAGCCGATGATCTTGCCGCCGATGCACAGCACGTTGGTGTTGGAGTGGGAGCGGGCCAGGCCGGCGCAGAACGGGTCCTGGGCGACCGCGGCGAAGACCCCGGGGAGCTTGTTGGCGATCATCGCGCTGCCGTAACCGACCCCGTCGACGAAGATGCCCCGATCGACCTCCCCCCGGGCAACGGCCAGCGCCGCCGGGTAGACGAAGTCAGGCAGGTCGCACGCCTGCTCGTCGTGGGTGCCGAAGTCCTCGACCTCGTGGCCCTGGGCGCGCAGCCACTGGGCGATCTCCTGCTTCAGGGCGTATCCGGCGTGGTCGTTGGCCATGGCGATCCTCATGGCGGCCACTCTAGTGCCACGGCGCGCGCGTGTGTCAGGGACGGAGCATGACCTTGATGGCGCGCCGCTCATCCATGGCCCGGTAGGCCTCGACCACCTCGCTGAGCGGCAGCGTGAGGTCGAAGACCTTCCCGGGATCGATGACGCGGTTCCACACCATGTCGAGCAGGTGGGGAAGGTACGCCCGCACCGGGGCAGGGCCTCCCTTCACGCCCACGTTCGCCCAGAACAGCTGATCCATGGGCAGCTCTCCGTGCGGGACGCCCACCAGGCCGATCTGGCCGCCGGGCCGCACGCAGCCCACGGCCTGCAGCCGCGCGTCCTCGGTGCCCACGCATTCGAGCACGCAGTCCGCGCCGATCCCGTCCGTCATTTCCTTGATCCGCGCGATGCCCTCCGCGCCGTCGCCCACGACGACGACCGTTGCGCCCGGTGTCACGCCGGCGCACACCGCGGCGTGCCAGCCGGTGCACATCACGTCCGAGAGGGCGAGCAGGCTCGGGATGAGGTCCTCGTCCGGCTGGGCGGGGGTGGCGAGCAGGGTGCCGTCGGCGTTGGGGATGCGGATCCGCTCCGCCTGGCAGCCGTCGAAGCCGCCGCCGTGCTGGCAGGACGCGTGCATGCCCTTGCGGCACACGGGGCAGGTGTTGTCGCTGTGGAGGAACCCGCCCACCACGAACTGGCCGGGCGTCAGGGTGGTCACCGCCTCGCCCACCTCCTCCACGATGCCGACGAACTCGTGGCCCATCGCCGCCGGCTCGGACATCGGGCTGATGCCCCGGTACCGCCACAAGTCGGAGCCGCACACGCAGGACGCGACCGCGCGGATGACGGCGTCGGTGGGTTCGATGATGGTGGGTTCGGGACGTTCCTCGTAGCGCACGTCGTGGGCCGCGTACATGATTGCTCCGCGCATGGTTCAACCTTTCAGGATTTCGTCGATGCAGTTCAGGGCGTTCAGCGCCCGCGGGTAGCCGACATACGGCACGAGTTGGGTCACCACGCTCAGCAGGACGGCCCGTCCGTTGCCGAGGTTGGCGTTGCCCTGGATGTGGCCCTTGAGCTGCGGCTCGCAGCCGCCGAGCGAGAGGAGCATCGCGAAGGTGAGCAGCTCCCGCGTGGGGAGGTCCAGCCCGGACCGGGCCACGTGGTCCCCGAAGCAGTGCGCCGAGAGGAACCGCTGGATGTGCAGCTCATCGGCGGGCGCGGCGGCGTACATCGCGTCGATGCGCTCCCCGAAGATCGCCTTCTGGACCGCGAGCCCGCGCCCCATGCGGGTCTCCGGGGTGCTGGTGGCCTGCCCCTCCAGCGGGAGCTCCACTCCTCGGCTCGTGAGGATCTCGTTCGTGGCGTGGAGGAAGTCGAACGCCCGCGCGATGCCGACGTAGGGCACCGCCTGGTAGACGATCTCCTTCACCTCCGCCGGGGTGACCCCGACGTTCAGCGCGCCCTGCAGCATCACCCGGTACTCACCGAGGGTCTGCATCGCGATGAGGGCCGCGAGGATCACCCGCATCCGCGTCAGGGTGTCGATCCCGCCCTGAGCGATGACCTCGTCGAAGGCGAAGTTGCCGAACACGTCGACCAACTCGGGGTCGGTCACCGCGAGGGTGGACTGGTGGCCCGGGAAGAGTTCGTCGTGGTTCGCCTGGGCGTTGGCATTGATGGCCATGGGGTGCTCCTCTCAGAAGCCGCTGGGGACGTGGGGGACGTAGTGCTCCTCGAGGGCGCGCACCTCGTCGTCGGTGAGGTCGAGCGCAAGGGCGGCGACGGCGTCGGCCAGGTGGTGCGGCTTCGTCGCGCCCACGATGGGGGCGGTCACAACCGGGTTCCGCAACACCCACGCAAGGGCCAACTGGGCCATCGGGACGCCGCGCGCCTCGGCCACCTGGGCGACGGCGTCGACGATGGGGGCGTCGGCGTCGATGTCGAACCGCTTGCCGACCGGGTCGTTGTCCATCCGCGCGCTCCGCACGCCCCACGGGCGGCAAACGCGGCCCTTCGCGAGCGGGGAGTAGGGGATGCTGCCGACACCCTGGTCGGCCAGCAGGCCGAACATCTCGCGCTCCTCCTCGCGCATCAGAAGGTTGTACTGGTCCTGCATGGAGACGAAGCGGGTCCAGCCGTGCAGGTCCGCGGTGTACTGCATTGTCGCGAACTGCCACGCCCACATGGAGGAGGCCCCGATGTAGCGGGCCTTGCCGGCCTTGACCACGTCGTGCAGCGCCTCCATCGTTTCCTCGATCGGGGTCTGCGGGTCGAAGCGGTGGATCTGGTAGAGGTCCACGTAGTCGGTGCCGAGGCGGGTTAGCGAGGCGTCGATCTGCTCCATGATCGCCTTGCGGGAGAGCCCGGAGCCGCCGGGGCCCTCGTGCATCGGGAAGTGGACCTTGGTGGCCAGCACGACGTCCTCGCGACGGGAATACGTGTTGATCGCGCGGCCCACGATCTCCTCCGAACTGCCGTAGGTGTAGACGTTCGCGGTGTCCCAGAACGTGATGCCCAGCTCGACGGCCTGCCGGAAGTACGGCTGGCTCTCCTCCTCGTTCAGCGACCACGCGCTGAAACCGCGCGCCGGGTCCCCGAAGCTCATGCATCCCAGGGCGATCCGGCTCACGCGGAGGCCCGAGTTCCCCAACCGTGTGTATTCCATCGTTGTCCTTCCTTGGCGGGCACGGCCCGTCCGTTGTTCACTGACCCCATTCCACCGCGTCCGCGGCGCGGGCGGGAGTCCTTGGTGTTCGGGGTACTGGCGGTACCTGTCTGGCCCGCGCCCCGGCCGGGCTCGTGAGACAGCGAGACGCTCCCGGCGTGGAGCCGGGAGCGTCTCGTTGTTTGGTGTGGTGCGCGGTGCGCGGTGCGCGGTGCGCGGTGTGCGGTGCGCGGTGTGCGGTGCGGTCAGCGGTTGGGCCGGGTGTGCTCCGTGATGGTCGCCAGGTCTGCGCTGACGTCGAACATGACGGGGTTGACGTCCTTGGTGCCGAGGACGTCGTAGGAGCCGTCCGGGTCCTTGCGCACGCTCTCGACGGTGACGGCCGAATCGGTGGCGGTCACTACCGCACTGACCTTGTCCGCTTCGTCCCCGGTCACCGGGGTGTCGGTCGAGGCGCCGCGCTCGCCGCGCCCGCCGCCGTGGTCCGCCGCGCCGTCGTCGCCGCGATTCCGATTGTGCGTCCATTCATGGGTGGTTCTCCTCTGGTCCGTGGTGCCCGGCCAACCAGCGCCGGACTGCTTCACCCCTCATGTTTCGCGGGCAACCTGTCGATCCGCTGTGAGCGGCGTTGGAGTCCGGTGTGGAACAGGTTGCTGTTGATTGGTCCGCCCGCGGCGTCATAGTGTCTACCGCACACCGACCGAGGGGAGAAGTCATGTCGCGCAGGGTTGTCGCAGGGTTGTTCCACTCGCTCGACGGGGTGGTCTCGGAGCCGAACCTGTTCCAGTTCGATTCGTTCGACGCGGACCTCGGGCGGCTGATGGGCGAGGTGCTGGGCCCGGTCGACGAGGTGGTCATGGGCCGGAAGGGCTACCGGCAGTGGGCGGCGTACTGGCCGGGGCACAACGACCCGGACGACTTCGGCCCGTTCATCAACCCCATCCGGAAGCACGTGGCGTCCCGCACGCTCACCCAGGCGGACCTCACCTGGGAGAACTCCCACCTCATCGAGGGGGACCTGCTGGACTTCGTGCGGCGGCTGAAGGAGGCCGACGGCGGGGACATCTCCGTCCAGGGCAGCATCTCCGTGGTGCGCCAGTTGTTCCTCGCCGGCCTGCTGGACCGCCTGACCCTGATCACCCACCCGGTGATCGCGGGCGCGGGGGAGCGGCTCTTCGGCCCCGAGACCCCGACGACGCGGCTGCGACTCCTCGACCACGAGGTCACCACGGCCGGCAACGTGGTGGTCACGTACGGACTGCGCGCGTCCTGAGGCGGTTTTTCGCAGCCACCGCAAGTGGGTGAAGTCCGACCTCAGCCGGATTCGCCAGGGTGGAGGGGTACCTCGGCTTCGAGCCGGTCTTTCAAGCCGGACCAGAATGGCCGCCCGATGGGTCCGGGTGTGAGCTTCGTCGAGGCGGACATCTGGGGGTTGTAGGTGGGTTCGTTTGTCTGGTCGGCGACGTAGTCGAAGACCATCTCGACCGGTCGATGGATGAGGATCGTGCCGTTGATGTGCGCCATCTCGTGGGTCCCGTCCAGCGCCGCGCGTCAACTGCGCGTCGGGCCGTGGTGTTGGGTCGCAGTGTCGAGGAGGGTGTCGAGGTAGGTCATGTCGGCGTCGTCGATCTGGAAGTCGACGTCGGCGTTCTCGGCCATCCGTGAGGGGGTCGTGGTCTTGGGCAGGGGCAGGACGCCGTTCTGCAGCACGTAGCGGATGCAGAGCTGCGCCACGGACCTGGAGTACTTCTCGGCGATGGAACGGACGTCGTCGTTGTCAAGGATCGCTCCGGTGGCCAAGGGTGAGAACCCTTCGACGAGGATGCCGTGGCGCCGGCAGTAGTCGGTGATCGCGGGTTGGGTGTTGCCCACGTAGTACTTGATCTGGTTCACGTGCGGGGTGATCCGCGCGGTGCTCGCGAGCGCCTCAAGGTGGGACACCTCGAAGTTCGAGACACCGATCGCACGGGCGCGGCCGCTCTCATGGATCTCCTCGATCGCCCGCCACGCTTCCGCGTTGCCGTGGGTGTGGTCCGTGCCCATCTCGTACCAGGGCCACGGGGCGTGGATGAGGTAGAGGTCGACGTATCCGGCGGCGAGCGCGGCGATCGAGTCCTCGAAGCTGGCCATGGCGCCGTCGTAGGACTTCACCTCGGCGGGCAGCTTGGTCGTGACGAAGATGTCGCGGCGGTCGATCCCACTGTCGGCGATCGCCCGGCCGACGCTCGCCTCGTTGCCGTAGGCGCGAGCGGTGTCGATGTGCCGGTAGCCGGTCCGGAGGGCCGCCGCGACGGCGTCGTAGGCGGCATCGCCGTCCGGAACCTGCCAGGTGCCGAACCCGATCCGCGGGATGTGCACGCCGTTCGACAGGGTGAAGTGCTCGCTCAGTGCGTTCATTGGTCCTCCTTGGGGTGGGATCACGCGGTGACCGCACGGCTGGGCTCAGGAGAGCGGGCCGAGCTCGAAGGATGCGAGGAATTGGTTGGCCTCGCCCTGGTTGTCGTGCTGGTCGCGGAAGGCCGTGGTGGCGTCGACGCCGCACATGCTCCCGATGACGCCCACACCGCCCGGGTGCTGGTTCACCCAATCGGTCAGGCCGTAGACGGTGCCGTCCACCACGGTCCAGCAGTCCGACGCCGTCGAGTGGGCCTGGACGTCGGCCATCGTGATGGCTCCACTCGCGTCTGTCGCCGTGACGGCCGCCGTCGGCTGCGCCGCGTCCGTGGTCGACGCCGCCGCCGCCGCGCCGTCGTCGGACCCCTCGGCGGTGGAGGACCCGAGCCTTCCCTCCCAGACCGCCTGGGCCCCGGAGTGGCCGACGGCCACGGACAGGCCGAGCGCCGCGACCGCCAGCCCGAGGGTGGCGAGCGCCGCCAGGAGTTGGAGGCCGGAGCCCAGCACGCGCGGCGACTCGTCCGTGCGCTTCGCGCTCCGGCGCTGCAGCAGGAACCAGATGGCGGCGACGACGAGCAGTATCACCGCGACGATCTCGGTGGCCTCGCCGAGCTGGGCGTGCCGCTCCGGCTCACCCACGCGCTCGGCCAGTGCCTCGCCAGAGGACGCGGCGGCCAGGGCGGCCCCTGTCCCGACCGTGAGGCCGCCCAGCGTCAGCCAGCCGAATGTCGCCCGCCAACGGGGGACGACAATGATCGCGATCAGGGCGACCGCGGACAGTGGCAGGAGGACCACGGCGAAGTGCACGATGAGTGGGTGCAGGGGAAGGCCTGCGATGGTGTCCAGAAGCTCTGTTGCGGGGAGGCCGGTGCTCACGGCCCGACGTTACGCTCATCGCCCGCACGTGTCATCGCCCATTCCGTAAGGTTGCCCTTGGTCCACCAGTGGTCGGTGGGACAGGATGGCGACGTCATGCGAGTGCGGCAGGGCGAACGGGTGAACCACTCCCCGCGTGGGAAGCGGCACCCCGCGAGTACTGGGCGGCTCCGGTGGCTGACGTCATCGGAGGGCTGGAGAGCAGCCCGAGTGGCCTGACGGAGCTCGACGCGGCCGCCAGGTTGGCGGCCCACGGCCCGAATCGCCTGATGCCGCAGCGGCGGACGGGCGTGCTGCATGAGCTGCGGCGGCAGTTCACCCAGCCCACCGTGGTCATCCTGCTGGTGGCGACGGCGCTGGCGATGCTCCTGGGGGACCGCGTGGATGCGGTCATCATCCTCGCGATCGTGGTGCTCAGCGGCCTGTTGGGATTCTGGCAGGAGCACCGCGCGGCCGTCACGGTCACCCGGCTGCTGGAGCGCGTGCAGATCCACGTCGAGGTGAGACGCTCCGGCACGATCGCCTCGGTGCCGCCCGCGGACGTCGTGCCCGGCGACGTCGTCGTCCTGAACGCGGGGGACATCGTGCCGTGCGACTGCCGGGTGCTGGCGGCCGAGGCGCTCCAGGTTGACGAGTCCGCACTGACCGGGGAGTCGTATCCGCGTCACAAGCACGCCGAACCGGCGGCGCCGGCGGCGCCCATGGCCTCGCGGCACAGCGCCCTGCTGCAGGGGAGCCACGTGGTGAGCGGCAAGGGAGAGGCGATCGCGGTCGTCACCGGGAGCGCTACGGAACTCGGCGGGATGTCACGCGCGCTCGCGGCCGCGCCGCCCCCGACGAGTTTCGAACAGGGTACGGCCCGCTTCGGGCTCCTCCTCGCCCGCGTCACCGCTGGCCTCACCGCGGTCATCCTCGCCGTCAACGTCATCCTCGGCCGGCCCGTCATCGACGCCGTGCTGTTCTCGCTGGCGCTCGCCGTCGGCGTGACACCCCAGATGCTGCCGGCGATCGTGGCTGTGAGCCTGTCCGCGGGGGCGCGGCGGATGGCCGGCGCGAAGGTGATCGTGCGGCGACTCGACGCGATCGAGGACCTCGGGAGCATGGACGTGCTGTGCACGGACAAGACCGGCACGCTGACCGAGGGAGCCATCA
>JADGOQ010000183.1 GCA_017882885.1 Actinomycetales bacterium
CTCGGTCGCGAGAACTTCGCCTTCGCCCTCGCGTTCGAGATGATCGTGGTCGTGGCCCTCGTGATGGCCGCGTATGCGCTCCTGGTGAAGCGCACCTCGAGGTGGCTGCAATGAGACCCTCCACGAGTTGGCGCGCGATGCGTGCCGGGCTGCTCGCCCTCTTCGCCGTCTTCTTCCTCCTGCCCCTCTACGCGATGCTCGACTTCGGCACCCGCGACTTCGCCGGCGGCCGCACCGGCCAGTCCTGGGCCAACCTGGTCCAGGACCCGGACCTCACCGCCGCCATCATCACCTCCCTCCTGCTGGCGCTGTTCACCGTCCTCGTCATGCTGCTCCTGCTGCTGCCCACCATGGTGTGGGTCCGTCTCCGGATACCGAAGGCGAAGCGCCTGATCGAGTTCCTGTGCCTGCTGCCACTCACGATCCCCGCACTGGTGATCGTGGTCGGCATGCGCAACGTCTACACCTGGGTCAACTACCTGATCAGCGACTCGGTGCTGACCCTCACCTTCGTCTACGTGGTGCTCGTGCTGCCCTATGCCTACCGGTCGATCGACGCGGCGCTCTCCGGTCTCGACGTCGTCACGCTGGCGGAGGCCGCCCGCTCGCTGGGCGCCGGGTGGATCACCGTCATCGTGCGGATCGTGGTGCCTAACATCTGGTCCGGCATCCTGTCCGCCGCATTCATCTCGGTGGCCCTGGTGCTCGGCGAGTTCACGATCGCCTCGCTCACCAACTACGAGAACCTGCAGGTGGTCATCAACTTCCTGGGCAAGAGCGACGCACGGACGTCGGTCACGGCGTCCCTGGCCGCCCTCATCTTCGCCTTCACCCTCCTGATGGGCCTGTCATTCGTCGGCCGCACCCGCGGCAGGGAAGGGAAGTAGCCGTGGCGGCGTCGGAAACACCAGGAACCGAGGTCGTCCTCGAGGGTCTCACCCGCCACTACGGCACCGTCCACGCCCTCGACGGCCTCGACCTGCGGATCGAGCCCGGGGAGATGGTGGCCCTGCTCGGGCCCTCCGGCTGCGGCAAGACCACCGCCCTGCGCATCCTCGCCGGCCTCGAGACCACGGACTCCGGGCGCGTGTGGGTGGGCGGGAAGGACATCACGGAGGTGCCCGCGAACAAGCGGGACATGGGCATGGTGTTCCAGGCCTACAGCCTGTTCCCGCACATGACGGTGCTCGACAACGTCGCCTTCGGCCTGAAGATGCGGGGCGTGGGCGCCCACGAGCGGGCCAACCGCGCCGCCGAGGTGCTCGATCTCGTGGGCCTCGGCACCCAGAGGGCCCGCTACGCGCACCAGCTCTCCGGCGGGCAGCAGCAGCGCGTTGCCCTGGCCCGCGCCCTCGCGATCGAGCCCCAGGTGCTCCTCCTGGACGAGCCCCTCTCCGCCCTCGACGCCAAGGTGCGCGCCCAGCTCCGCGAGGAGATCCGCCGGGTGCAGCTGGAGGTGGGGCGCACCACCGTGTTCGTCACCCACGACCAGGAGGAGGCCCTCGCCATCGCGGACCGCGTGGGCGTCATGTCCAGCGGGAAGCTGGAGCAGATCGCCACCCCGGAGGAGTTGTACAACGCCCCTAGGACGCAGTTCGTGGCCGAGTTCGTGGGCCTCACCAACCGCATCGACGCGATCTCCGACGGCGCCACCGCCCAGATCCTGGGGAACACCGTCCCACTCCTGGAGGGCTCCGTTGGCCGCGGGCCCGGGGTGGCGCTGGTGCGCCCCGAGGCGCTGGTCCTGACACCGGATCCGGCGGGGAACGCGACCGTAGTGTCGCATTCGTTCCTGGGGTCGCTCTCCCGCGTGGTCTGCGTGTTCGACGGCGGTCGCCCGGTGACCGCGCAGTCCCCCAGCGCCGCCTCCACAGGGCTCGTCCCCGGCACCCGCGTCGCCGTTACAGTGGCTCCGGCCCCGGTGCTGGTGGTTCCCGCATGACGTTGACACCCACACGCAGAAGCCGCGTCGAGGCCCTCGCGCTGGTCCTCGCCCTGTCCGGCGCAGCGCTGGCCGGATGCCTGCCCTCGGGCACGTCGCCCACCGGGTCCGCGACGCCGTCAGCCAGCGAGGCTCCCACCACCGCGGAGCCCACCACAACGCCCGATCCCACGACCCCCGCACCCACCGCCGTCGGCACCGCGATCCCCGGGACCTGGACCCAGCTGACCAGCGCCGACGGGGTCTGCACCGACTCTCCCCGCCTCATCGGCGAATCGTTCGTCGCCGAGGGCACCACGCTCTGCTCGCCCACCGGCCCCACCACCGCTCCCCCGGCCGTCCCCGCCGCGTGGAGCACGCTGACCGTCCCGGTGGGCGATCGCGCCACGGCGGCGGTCCGCTTCCCGCCGGGGGGTGGCCTGGTCGTCGCAACGAACGCCGGGCCCTGCTTGTGGGACGTCAACGGCGCCACCCCCGCGTGGGACTGCCGCACCGCCGCGGACGGCTTCCCGTACCTGGACATCAGCGGCCTCGCCAACATCGGCATCGATGCGATCTATGTGCTGCCGGCCTCGATCGCCCACGTCCCGGACCTGTTCACCACGCCGGGCACGGAGTGGTCGATCCCCGCGATCGTCGGCGGCGCCGACGCCATGCCAACCCGAATCGCCCCGATCGAGACACCGACAGCGGAGGTCTGGGCCGGGACCAACGGGCACGGCGTCGTCGTGATGGACGTCGCGGGCGGGACCACGAGCCGGCAGACGACGGCGGCCGGGCTGCCGTCCGACGACGTGCGGGACCTGGCCGCGGGCTCCAACCACGCGAAGTACGGCTTCGGCTACCCGGTGTGGGCGGCCACGGCGGGTGGGGTGGCGAGCTGGGACGGGTCGGCGTGGACCTCGTACACCACCGTGGACGGCCTGCCGTCCAACGACGTCCGGGGGATCTCCGTGGCGTACGACGGCGTGGTGTGGGTGGCGACGGCGGGCGGCCCGGCGTCGTTCGACGGCACGGCCTGGCACGCGTACACCGCCGCCGACGGCGTTCCGGCCGTGGACGTGATGGACGTGGCGACCACCGCGTGGGGCATGTGGTTCGCGACCGCCGCGGACGGGTTGCTCGTCTTCATCCCGAGCTGATCGCGGGGGGACACCTGTCCACTTGTGACATAGGCTCGTCAAGTGATCGTCAAGCGATGGCCAAGCGACACAGCCGAACTCATACGGGCTGAGGCCCCCGATATCGTCGAATACCTGCTCGACGATCAATTGGACGACGCATCACTCGTTGCCCACCTGCGCCGCCATTACCGGGAAATCCTGGAACTCGACTACCCCGGGGCGTGGGCTTACCACAGGGGCGAGTCCCGCGATGAGCTCTCCTTCTTCACGATTTCCTGGCGCGGATTCGCCTGTATGCGGATGCTGGACCATCTGGACCACGAGGGCGAGCACTTCGCCGACGGGAACCTGCACGGGAGGGAGGTGATGTCCGAACCGATCGCCAACCTCCGTCGGCTTGCACGTGGCGAGGCGTGTGATGTCACCGATGACTTCGTGCGTGACGTGGTCCACCTGCTCAGGCAGCTGAACGGCTCCGATGTCCAGGTCCTCCCCAGCCGGCCCCAAGTCCTGAATTGGATGGCGCGCCATCCCTCCGGACTCGACGATGACGTGATCGCGTGGCGGACGGCCAACCGGGAGCGGATCATCGGGTTGCTCGTCGAGAGGATCCGGGCCGGGGGTTCCGCCCCCGGGCCGAAGACACAGGGCAGGTATCGGTTCGAGGACGGGACGAGTGACGTCAGGGCACGGAAACAGGTCCGCGCGTGGTGGCGCGAGGATCGGTTCCAGCTCCGGTTCGCTGCCCGAAGCGCCGACGCGGTGAACGAGTACCTCGGTAATTCAGTCGACGCGGACACCCTGCGGATCATGCATGACGCGGAGGGCAGGGGCATTCCCGTGTTCGCCACCCCCTACTTCCTCTCCCTCATCGACACCCGTCCGCCGCAGGAACGTGAGCACCCCTGGGCGGACGAACCACTCCGCAGCTATCTCTTCTACAGCCGGGATCTCGTCGATGAATTCGGCTCCGTCAACGCGTGGGAGAAGGAGGACGTGGTCGAACCGGGCAAGCCCAATGAAGCCGGGTACGTGCTCCCCTCCCACACCATCCACCGCCGCTACCCCGATGTGGCGATCTTCATCCCCGACACCATGGGGCGCGCCTGTGGCGGCCTCTGCGCCTACTGCCAGCGGATGTACGACTTCCAGCGTGGGCGGTTCAACTTCAACCTGGCCGAGTTGCGACCTGCGCGCAGGTGGCCCGAACTCCTTCGGGAATCCATGGAGTACTTCCGGTCCGATCCGGACCTGCAGGACATCCTGATAACCGGCGGCGACTCACTGATGAGCTCCGTGGTCTCGCTCAGGAGGATCCTCGAGGCCGTGCTGGAGATGGCAGCGGCAAAGAGGCGTGACAACGCGGGCCGCGCACCCGGGGAACGCTTCGCCGAGATCCGTCGGGTACGGCTGGGAACCAAGCTCCCGGTCTACCTCCCCCAGCGGGTGACGGCCGAACTCGCCGCCATGCTGCGGCAGTTCGCGATCGATGCGCACGAGGTGGGGATCACCCAGTGCGTGGTCCAGACGCACATCTCGAGTGCCATGGAGGTCACCCCGGACATGACCGCGGCGATCCGCCGGCTCCTGGAGACCGGGTGGGCCGTGACGAACCAGAGCGTGTTCACGGTGGCGGTATCCCGCCGCGGCCACACGGCGAAGCTCCGCGAGGTCCTCGGCGATATCGGCGTGCTGCCGTACTACACCTTCTCGGTGAAGGGGTACCACGAGAACAGGGAGATGTTTGCCACGAACGCGCGATCCACCCAGGAACAGGTGGAGGAGAAGTCTATCGGCCGGGTGGCCACCCGGCACCACAACCTCCTCCGTTCCTTCATCGCGAACGCGCCCGAGATGCCGGAGCTGATCGACTCTTTCCGGCTCGCGGACCAGATCCCGTTCCTCGCCACCGATCGCAACATGCTCAACCTGCCCGGCGTGGGCAAGTCGAACAGCTTCCGCACGATCGGGATCACATCGGATGGGCGGCGCATCCTCGAGTTCGAGTTCGACCGCACGCGCCCGCACAGTGCCGTCATCGAGGACATGGGCTCGGTCGTGGCGGTGGAATCCAAGTCCATCGCGGAGTACCTGCGCCAACTGGAGGCGATGGGCGAGGACCCGGACGAGTATGCCAACCTCTGGGGATACTCCGCCGGTCACGTGGAGCGGCGGTGCCCCGTGTTCGAGCCGACCCCGCCCAACCGGATGACCCTACTTCGCGCGGACGTACAGCGCCCGGTTCCCTGAGCCGGCGACCGCCCGCTCCTTCAACTGGAAGATGTCCGGCTTCGCCTTCACCAGGTCGCTGAGCTTCTTGAAGCCGTAGAGCCGCGAGTCGAAGTCGGGCTGCAGCTTGTTGAGGTAGGTCCCGAACGCGCCGAGGGAGGCCCAGCCGGTGTCGTCGCCGGCCTCCTCGAGCGCGGCAAGCATGAACTCGCGCGGGAACTCCGCCTCCTGCGGGGCCGTCGGGGTCTCGGGTTGGGGAGCCTGCGCCCCGGCCCTCACCTTGTTCGCCACGGCCCTGTCACCCGCCTCGGCCTTCTCGGCCGGTGCCTTCTCGCCGGACCCCTTCTGCGTCCGCGACGCGACGGGCCGCAGCACCTCGGTGAACACGAACCGGTGGCAGGCGTTCCGGAACGACTCCGGGGTCTTCTGTTCCCCGAAGCCAAGGACCATGAGACCCTCCTCGCGGATCCGCAGGGCCAGCCCCGTGAAGTCGCTGTCGCTGGAGACGAGGCAGAAACCGTCGAACCGCCGCGTGTAGAGGAGGTCCATCGCGTCGATGATGAGCGTGCTGTCCGTGGAGTTCTTGCCCGTGGTGTAGGCGAACTGCTGCACGGGCTTGATGGCGTAGCGGTTGAGGACCTTCTTCCACTGGGCACTGGCCGACGTGGTGAAGTCCCCGTAGATGCGCTTGACCGTGGCCTCGCCGAAGCCGGCGATCTCCGTCAGCAACCCGTCGATCACCGCCGCCTGGGCGTTGTCGGCGTCGATGAGGACCGCCAGTTTCAGGTGCTGGTCCTCGCCTTCGACCCTGTTGGCAATGCGCGTCTTCGCCATTGTGTGCCTCTCGATTATGGGGAGCCCACAGGCTCCACGTCCACGATAGCGGCCGCACGCGCCGGGCACTCAGAACGGGCAGTTGGCGGCTTCGTCGAACATCCCGGCACCGGCGTCCTCTGCCTCACCCAGCGCGGCCTCCACCTCGTCCAGGAAGCGGACGTTGCCGTCGAAGACCACGGATCGGACCAGCCCCGCCCGCGCGAGTTCCGCGTTCACCAGCACGCCGCCCACGTACACCCCCGCCAGCGTGCGGCCGTACTGGTCGAGGCGGACGTCGTCGTACGCGAGCGTCACGGCCGAGCCCTCCGGGAGCAGGTCCGCGAGCAGCGCGGTGGCCTCGCCGGCGAGGCACTCGCCCGGCTTGCCGTCGCGCGGCTCCTCCGGCGCGTCGATGTTGAGCAGCCGGACGCGCGTCGACTCGCCGTCGAGGGTCACGCGGATGGTGTCGCCGTCGTAGACGTACGCGACGACGGCGGCCGCGCCGTCCGCGGGCGCGCCGTGCGTGCAGTCGTCTCGGTCACACCCCGGCGCTATCCTTCGAGCACGCCTCCCGACAGGACCGTCATGAACCAAGTCACCACGCGTCCCTCCAACAGCTCGACGCGGGCCGCCGTCGCCGTCACGCTCGCCGCGATCCTCTGGCTCGCCGCGCTCCTCGCCCCAGTCCCGGCGCGGGCGGACGGCGACCCCTCGCGGGACATCGTGCGGGCGGTCGACGTCGCGATCACGGTGAACGCCGACGGCACTCTCCACGTGGAGGAGACCTACCACTGGGACTTCGGCACCCGCAATGGCCTCGGCTTCTACCGCGACCTCATCACCGCGCAGGGCTACGGCCCGGAGCCTGACAAGGTCCGCCTCTACGAGTACTCGAACTACACGATCTCCAGCCCGTCGGGGGCGCCGGCGAACGTCTGGGTGGAGAGCAACCGGGACGGGATGATGCGCCTCGCGATCGGCGCGCCGGACGGGTCCAGCGACACCCGCACCGGCCTGCAGACCTACGTCCTGAGCTACGACGCCGCCGGGCTGCTGAACGCGGTACGGGGGGACGCCGCCGTCGGGGACCGCGACGAGCTCTACACCAACATCTTCCAGGACAACGGCAACCCCATGGAGCGGGTGACGGTCACGGTGACCGGACCCACCGACGTCATCGACGTCGCGTGCTACCAGGGCCCGTTCGGCTCCACGGACCGGTGCACGTCGTACGCCTCCACCGGCCCGACGGCGACCCTCATCGCGACGGGGCTCCGGGCCGGCGAGGGGTTCACCGTCTCGGTTGCCTGGCCGGCCGGCACGTTCGCCGACATCGCACCGATCCTCGCCGACCGCGACAAGTACGGCGGCGTTGCCGGAGAGCCCGGCGCGGTGGCCCTTGCGCTCGGCCGGGCGAACACCGCCGTGGCCGGAAACTGGGGGTGGCTGCTGCTCGCGTGGCTGGCCGCACTGGGGTACAAGGGGTGGCGTCGCGTGGAAGCGGGCCGGGACCTCTATTTCGTGGGGCTGCCGCCGGGGCTGCTGCCTGCGGGGATGACGCTCACGTCCGAGGACGGCGCGACACCCGACCCCGGCGGGACCGCCGTCGCAAAGCTGCGCCGCGAACCGCCGGTGACGGTGCAGTTCACCCCGCCCGCAACGCTGACGCCGGCGGAGGCCGGGACTCTCGAGGCCGAGTGGACGAAGAGTTCGTTCTTCGCCGCCACGCTCGTCGACCTCGCGGTGCGCGGCCACCTCACCTTCGAGACGGCGAAGCGCGGCCCGAAGGGCGAGCCGACCGATTGGCGGCTGCGCCGGGTGAAGCACTCGGATACGCACGGACTCAAGGGCTTCGAGCGCGGGGTGCTGGGCAAGGTGTTCGGCCCGAACTCGACCGTGCTGCTCTCCAGCCTGGACGAGAAGTTCGCGGCCCGGATGGCGGCGTTCCGCACGGAGCTCGACCAGCTCTCGGACGCGCGGAGGTTCTTCCAGCGGCCCGGCCTCCTCGGCGGCGATCGCGCGACCCCGAAGACCCGCCGATCCTGCCTCCCGGGCATCCTGTGGATGGTCGGCGGCGTGTTGCTGGTGGGGCTCTTCATTGTGCAGGGGACCGGCTTCGCCCCGGTCGGGGCGATGTCCAAGGCACTGCTGATCGCGCTCGTGACCTATCCGCTCGTCACGCTGGCCACCCGCAAGGCCGCCCACGGGCGCTCGGCGCACGGTCGCGCCCTCTACGAGCAGGTCCGTGGGTTCCGCCAGTACCTCACCACGGCGGACGCCAACCAGATCCGCTGGGAGGAGGGGCAGGACATCTTCTCGCGGTACCTGCCGTGGGCGATGGTCTTCGGCATCACCGAACGGTGGGCCGCCATCTTCGCGGAGCTCGCCGCTCGCGGGGTCTACACCCAGACGCCGGACTGGTACCTGGGTGCCGAGAATCCCGGTCCCCGCTTCTACTCGGACCTCGGCAGATCCGTCTCGGACTTCTCGCAGCACACGACCACCAGCCTCGTCTCCACGCCCGGATCCTCCGGTGGCTCCGGCTCCTTCAGCAGCAGCGGCGGCGGCGGCTTCTCCGGCGGGGGCGGGGGCGGAGGCGGCGGAGCCGGCGGGCGCTGACGCGCTCGGCCCCCGGACTATCCTTCCCTTAGGCCGTCACCGAGGAGTGCCATGACTTTCCACCAGTCACGAGGGGCAGAGGTCACCGTGTCCAGCGGGGGCGCGGGAGTGCGGCCACGCGCGCGGGCCGGGTCCGTGAGGGCCGCCGTCGTCGTCCTGCTGGCCGCGCTGCTCTGGCTCGCCACCACCTTCCTCCCGGCGCACGCGGACGGCGACCCCGCCACGGACATCGTGCGGGGCGTGGACGTGGTGATGACGGTCAACCCGGACGGCACGATCCACGTCGACGAGACGTACCAGTGGGACTTCGGCACCCGCAACGGCCTCGGCTTCTACCGTGACCTCGTCCAGGCGCTGGGGTACGGTCCGGACCCCACGAAGTACCGCGTCTACCGCTACTCCAACTACGCGATCTCCAGCCCGTCGGGCGCGCCGGCGGAGGTCTGGGTGGAGAGGGACTGGGGTGACACCATCCGCCTGGCGGCCGGCGGCCCCGACGGATCCAGCGACACCCGCACCGGCCTTCAGACCTACGTCCTGAGCTACGACATCGACGGCGCACTGAACGCCATCCGCGGGGACGCGACGGTCGGGGACCGCGACGAGCTCTACTGGAACAACTTCACGGACATCGCCAACCCCTTCGAGCGGGTCACCGTCACGGTCACCGGCCCGGCCGACGTCATCGACATCGCCTGCTACCAGGGCCCCACCGGCTCCACGACCCCGTGCGGCGAGTACACCTCAGCGGGCCCCACGGCCACGTTCACCGGCACGGGCCTCGGCGTGGGCGACGGCATCAGCGTGGTGGCGGCGTGGCCCGCGGGCACGTTCACGGACATCGCCCCGATCCTCGAGGACATGCCGGAGAGCGGTCCCGTCGACGGCGGCGGGCCGGGATTCCCCGACACCGAGCCCGGGCCCGTGCTCGCGGCGCTTCTGGGGGTGAGCGCGTTCGTGGCGCGATACCCGATCCCGGTCGCCCTCCTGTGGCTCGCGGTGCTGGGCGCCCTCATCTGGGCGCGGCTCTCCGCGGGCCGCGACCGCTACTACACGGGGCTCCCGCTCGGCCTGCTGCCGGCCGGTGGCGGGACGGCCACGCCCGGGATGACGGCGGCGCCGGGGCTCACAACGGCCCCGGAGGCCAAGCTGTGGCGCAACCCTCCCGTGACGGTGCAGTTCACTCCCCCGCAGGGACTCACCCCCGCGGAGGGCGGCGTGCTGCTCGAGGAGCAGACCGACAACTCGTTCTTCGCCGCCACGATGGTGGACCTTGCCGTGCGCGGCTACATCACGATCGAGACGGCGGGGACGGGGTTCACCGGCAAACCCAACGACTGGCGCCTGAACTGGAACCCCGCCGCCCCGGACACCGCCACGCTGCGCCCCTACGAGCGCAAGGCGCTGGAGGACGTGTTCGAGGGACGGAGGTCCCGCCTGTTCTCGGACCTGCGCGGCGAGTTCGCGGGAGACCTCCGGAAGTTCCACAAGGGCGTCACCAAGATCTCCGACGACCGCCAGTACTTCCGGACCCGGGGGCTCGTGGGCACGAGGACACGATCGGGTGGCTTCAACTTCGTGGTGCCGCTCTTCTTCGCGATCTTCTTCTTCAACGCGGTGGGTGCCTCCATGTTCACGGCGGTGTCCAGCATCACGACCGGGGAATCCCTGTTCCCTCTGCTGATCGCGGCCTTCGGGGCCGTGGCATCCCTGGTGGTCATGTTCCTCTCCACGCGGAAGGCCGCCCACGCCCGCACGGCGTACGGCCGGGCCGTCTACGAACAGGTGCGGGGCTTCCGGCAGTACCTCGCGACGGCGGACGCCCACCAGTTGCGCTGGGAGGAGGGGCAGGACATCTTCTCCCGCTACCTGCCGTGGGCGATGGTGTTCGGCGTGGCCGACCGGTGGGCCCGGATCTTCGAGCAGCTCGCCATGGAGGGCCGCTACACCTACGTGCCCACCTGGTACGTGGGCACCCACGGGTTCGACCCCACCGTCTTCCGTGGCATCGGCACCTCCATGGATCGCATGGTCAGCACCGGGATGAGCAACCTGAGCTACACGCCGGGTTCCTCCGGCGGGTCCGGCTCGTTCGGCGGCGGGGGCGGGTTCTCCGGCGGCGGCGGTGGCGGAGGAGGCGCCGGCGGGCGGTGAAGCCACGAAGGGGCCGGCTCTCGCCGGCCCCTTCGTCGCTGCCCATGGCGGCGCGTCTTTGGTCAGACGCGCCTCTTCCCGGCGCGGCCGCGGACGGCCAGATAGCCTGCGATGAACACAACCGACAGGACGAGCGAGATGAACCAGCGGAGCCAGTCGAACCCGCTGGTCGCGGCGACGCCGAACAGTCCGGCGATCCAGTAGCCCGCGAGAGCTCCCAGGATACCGAGAACGATCGTGATCAGGACGCCCATGTTCTGGTCGCCCTTCATCACGAGGCGTGCGAGCGCGCCGAGGATTGCGCCGGCAATGATCGAACCGATGATAGTCATGATCGGTCTCCCTTCTGAGATTCCACGCGACGCGGTAGCGCCACATGCCACTCACTAGGGAACCACACCGATGCGCAATTGGCACGTCGACACACACAGTTCGTTCACACTCACGTGCGCCGCGTGACACTCACGCCGGCCCTGCCGCCCGGCCAACGGGCAGGTTCGCCAGCACCACGGCCACCGAGATGAGCCCAAGACCCAGCATCTCCCCCACTGTGGGCACCTGCCGCAGCATCACGATCCCGATCAACAGCGCCGTCGCGGGCAGCAGTGCGAGCAGGATCGCGAACGTCGCGGCAGGGAGCACCCCGAAGTTGACCTGGTCCAGCACGTACGGGATCACGGAGGAGAGCAGCGCCACCCCCACCACGGCCAGGAAGGTGGAAGGGCTCGCCAGCGCGCCGCCCGCCGTCGTGAACACGATCGGCGCGAAGGCGAGCGCGCCGGCGCCCATCCCCACGGCGAGCGCGTCGATGCCGTTCACCCGCATCGCGAGCCGCTTCCCGAGCACCACGTACACACCCCAGGACGCGCCCGCGAGCAGCGCGAACGCCAGCCCGACGCCGGTCCCCGGGTTGCCCCAGTCCACGCCAAGCCCGCTGATGGTCACCACGCCGGCGGCCGCGAGCCCGATCGCCACCCGCTGCCGCCAGCCCGACCCGCCGAGCGCGGCCACCGTGACCGGCCCGATGAACTCGATCGCGACGGCGGTTCCGAGCGGGAGGTGGTCGATCGCGAGGTAGAACGAGACGTTCATCCCGGCGAGCACCAAGCCGAACGCGGCGGCGCGCCACCACCACTCGCGGCTCCCCCGCCACGGCCGGCGCCACGCCAGCAGCACGACGGCGGCGATCGCGATCCGCCACCACGCCACCGTCACGGCGGGCATGGCCCCGAACAGCCCGACCGCGAGGGCGGCGCCGACGTACTGGGTGAGCGCCCCGAGGACGAACAGCCCCACGGCACCGGCGTAACGCGACTGGCTGACCCGCCCGGTGGGGCCGGGCGCCGTCGCGCCTAGTGGAAGCTCAGGTCCGCCCACAACAACCGGTGGTCCGAGAAGCCGAGCGACTCCACCCCGGTCGCCTCCACGCGCACCTCGGGAGAACCGAAGATGTGGTCGATCTGGCGCTGCGGCCGCGCGTTCGTGAAGGTGTCGCCGACGGCGAGCTGCCGCATCCCCGGCACCGTGCCGTGGGAGAACTCGAGGTTCAGGTCACCGGCGAGGACGCGGGGCGCGGGCAGGGTCCCGAGCGAGTCGACCACCTCGCCGAGCTGGTGCCGGGCGACGGCCAGGTCGGCCGCGAGGTGCGGGTTCGCGATGGAGACCGTGCCCGACGGCGTCGCCACCTGGGCGGCCAGCACGGTCCGCGTGGTGTCCACGACGCCGATGCGCTGGGTAAGGTTCAAGCCCCCGCCCCTGTGCCACTTCAGCCGCGGGATCCGTGTGCCCATGGTGTTGACGTGCCACGACGTCACGGGCAGCCGCGAGAACGTGGCGATCCCGAACGCCATCCGACCGCCGGCGTCGGAACGCAGCGGCTGCCAACGCGGCCCACTGACCCACCCCTGCCAGAACGCGGCAAAACGGTAATGGGGCATGCCGAGCTCGCGGGAGAGGATCTCCGCCTGGTTGAGGCCGCCGGAGCGGCGCTGGGCCTGGTCCACCTCCTGGAGGCAGAGCACGTCGGGGTGCAGCGCGCGGAGCTGGTCCGCGAGCACCAGCAGCGACTTCGCGTCCGGGATCTCCCCGTGCCGGTCCGAACCGACGGCCGCGGCCCCGTGCTCGATGTTGAAGGTGGCGACGCGCATCAGCCCTCGCCGGCCCCTCCAGCGGCACCCGCCCCGGCGTCGTCGCCCTCCTCGAAGGTGAGCGAGACGGAGTTCATGCAGTACCGGTCCCCGGTGGGCGTCTGGGGGGCGTCCGGGAAGACGTGCCCCAAGTGCGAGCCGCAGGCGGCGCACAGCACCTCCACGCGGCGCATGCCGAGCGAGCGGTCCTCGATCAGCTCCACGGCGTCGGAGTCCGACGGCGCGTAGAAGCTGGGCCAGCCGCAGTGGGAGTCGAACTTCGTGGTGGAGCGGAACAGCTCGGCCCCGCAGGCGCGGCAGCGGTAGATGCCCTCGCGCTCCTCGTGGAGCAGTTCCCCGGTGCCGGGCCGCTCGGTCCCGGCTTGGCGCAGGACCTGGTACTCCATCGGGGTGAGTTCCCTGCGCCACTCGTCCTCGGACTTGACGACCTTGCGGGTCATGGGCTCCTCCTCGCGTCCTGGTGTGGTGGGTTCATGTCGGGTGCCCACCTAGTCGTCGCCGCCGGGGTCGGCGATCGCGTCCGCCGGGGCGTTGTCGGGGGGCGCGACGACGGCCGGCTGGGCGGCCGCGCCCGTCACGCGACGTCGGGCCGTGTCCTCCCGCTGGGCCATCTCCGCGTTGGTCGGGCCGGCGAGGCGGAGCGCCCTCTCCTCGGCCTCGGGCGAGCCCGAGAAGAGCCGGGACTCGGCCCCGCGCGGGGTGGTCTCGGCGGCGCGGTGGAGGATGGACTCGCGTTCCAGCTCGACGGCGCCGGCCGGGTGGGCGGCGCCGGGGCGGGTGGCGCCCGGGTGGGTGGCGCCCGGGTGCGTGGTCGTGGCACCGGCGCCCTCGTCGTCGGACTCGAGGGCGCGGATCTCGCGCTCCGAGAGCACCTGCGTGGCGTCGCTCGACGGCTGCGGGCGCACCGCCTCGTGCCCGGCGAGGATGGCGGGGTTCTTCTTGGCGGCGCGCCGGTCCGCCCGCTCGGCCTCGCGGCGGGCCCGCCTCGCCTCCGTCTCGCGGAGGATGCGCTCGGTGTCGGACTCCTCGACCGGCGTCCCGACGAGGGTCTCCTCCAGCTGGGGCTCCACGTCCGCGGCGAGTTCCTCGTCCCGCACGCGCTGGACCTCCTCGATGAACTCGCGACGCTCCTGCTGGGACGGCGCAGGCGTTGTCTCCGGCTCAAGGCGGGTCCGCGGCAGGGCGTACGGCGCCATGGTCTGGATCCAGGTCACCAGCGCCTCGCGGATGAGGCAGCGTAGGTCGAACAGCTGGCCGGAGTTGCGGGCCGAGACGACGGCGCGCACGCGGACGTTACCCCCGACGGCGTCGGTGACCTGGAGGCCCGCGGTGCGGCCGTCCCACAGGTCGGAGCCCTCGACGATCCGCTGCAGCTCCACCCGGAGGGCGGGCACGGGGGTGAGCCAGTCGACGTCCATCTCGACGGTCCCGAGCAGGTTGGCCTCGCGCCGTGTCCA
>JADGOQ010000184.1 GCA_017882885.1 Actinomycetales bacterium
CGGTGGAAGGATCGGACAGGAACCCCCCGCCCCACCTCCAGCCGGAGCCCGCCATGACCGCGCACACCCTCCCGACCACCACGAGCGCGCTCCGGACGGTGTTCTCCCTGGCCGCGGCCCTCACGTTCCTCTCGGTGCTGATGGGCGCGATCGTGTGCGCCACCGAGTCCGGCTTCGACTGCCCGAGCTGGCCCGGCTGCTACCCGGACCAGATCACCCCGATCCACGACATCAACCCGTGGATCGAGTTCACGCACCGCGCGATCGCCATCGTCACCGGCCCGCTGATCCTGGCCGCGGCCATCATGGGCCAGCGCAGCCGCGAGCTGCCGCGGTGGGTGAAGGTGCTCCCCTGGGTTGCCCTCGTCACCGCCGGCGCGGCCGCGGCGTTCGGGATGGCCACCGTGCTGTACGGCATCCCGATGTGGATGGGCGTGGTGGACATGACGTGCGCGCTGACCTCCATGGTTGCGCTGGGCGTCGCGGCGGTCGCAGCCCGGCGGCCGGGCGCGATGTGGCGGACCGGGCGGCTCGCCACGGTGGCGTGGAGCGCCGTCGCGGCGATGGTGGTGATGCACCTCAGCGGTATCGCGGTGGCGGGTCCGGCGTCCCTGACGCGCTGCCTCAGCTGGCCGATCTGGAGCATCGTGGAGCTCGACGGCGCCGCCGCGCCCCAGGTCGCCCGCATGGCGGTGGCCGGGGTGGCGGTTGTGCTCGTGGTGGCGACGGCGGTCCTCGCCTTCCGCACCGCCCCGGCCGGGCGGGCGTGGGGGGTGGCGGCGCTGGTGCTGTTCGGCGTCGAACTCGCGATGGGCGCCCTGATCCGCGACGGCGGCCTGCCCGCCGAGGAGCGCTACGCGGGCGCGGGGCTGGCCTTCGCGGCCGTGTACGCCGCGACCGCCGTCCTCCTGCTCCGCACGGTCATCGAGATCGCGATCCGCTCGTCCGTCGCGGAATTTGACGCCGCCGAGCGACTCGGTGGCGTGGAAGCCTCTACCCGGCGTCGTCCTCCGGCGTGAGCCGGTGCAGGGCGCACGTCGCTGGGCCCTCGAGCACCTCGCCGTCGGCGTCGAAGCGGGAGCCGTGCAGGGGGCAGTCCCACGAGCGCTCGGCGTCGTTCCAGGTGACGATGCCGCCGAGGTGCGTGCACACGCCCGAGAGGCGGGTGGTCCGGCCGTCCACGGTACTGACGGCCACCGGCCGCTGCGCGTCGAGCTCCACGCGGCCCGCACCCTCGGGCGGGACGACGTCGGACGAGTGCACGCGCGGCTTCGCCCAGTCCGCGACCAGCCGTGCCGCCACGGTGGCGTTGTTGCGGACCAGCCGGTCCACCCCGGTGACCCGCCCGGGCCGGAATGGGCGCAGGGGATAGGCCCACTCCGGGATGTCCCCGCCCAGCAGGCCGGCCGACATCGTGAGCGAGGCGCCCACGGCCATCGCCATGCCCCACTTGTCGTAGCCCGTGGCCGCCAGCAGGCCGCCCGGCACCGGGAGCAGCGGGCCGATGGCCGGGAGGTCGTCGTCGCAGCGATAGTCCTGGGCGGACCACGAGTGGGTGACGCTCGCCCCCGGGAAGTGCTGCCCCGCCCAGGTGGTCAGTTCCGCGACGCTCGCCGCCGGGGACTCCGCCCGGCCGGTGCGGTGCCCGGCCCCGCCGACGAGGAGGCGCACCCCGCCCACGACAGGTGCGGTGCGCAGCGAGCGCCGGGGCCAGTCGGCCGAGAGTGCCATCTCCTGCGGGATTTCGCCGGGCACGTCGAGCGCGATGCCGTAGGACCGGAGCGGCTTCAGCCGGGCGAAGAAGCCGCCGCGGTCGAGGATCGGGACGCCGGTGGCGAGCACCACCCGGTCCGCGGTCACCTCGCCGTCGTCGAGGTGCAGGTGGTAGGGGCCGTGGCCGGAGACCCGCCGCACGCGCGACCCGGCGAAGACCTCCCCGCCGTGCGCCACGACGTCGACCGCCATCGTCAGGAGCACGTCCATGGGGTCGAGCTGCGCCTGGTCGGCGAGCCGGACCGCGCCGGAGGTGGGGAAGGGGAGGCCGGCGTCGTCGAGCAGCTCCACCGGGAGGCCGGCGGCGCTCGCGGCCTCGAACTCGGAGTGGACGTCCTCGCGCCCCTTGTCCGTGACGGAGTACGTCAGCGCCGCCCGCCGCTCGAACGGCACGCCGTGGTCCTCGCAGTAGCGCAGCAGCCACAGCTGGCCCTCGAGGTTGGCCTTCACGTAGCTCCGCACGGTCTCGGCGGTGTGGCGCCGCGCGATCCGCGAGAGCTTCGTGCCCTGCAGGAGCGAGAACTTCGCGGTGGAGTTGCCCGTGGTGCCCGCCCCGACGTGACGCGCCTCCACCACCGCCACCGCGACGCCGCCCCGCGCGAGCAGTAGCGCCGTCGTCAGGCCCGTCAGTCCCGCCCCCACGACGACTACGTCGAACGAGCGTCCCGGCGCGAGCGGCGGGTGGACGGGCAGTGGGCGGTCGAGCCACAGTGATCGCATCGCGCACCTCCTCGGGTTACAGCGTGGACCCGTTGGGGCCGACGTGCAACCGGAGGCGCGGGAATCGGCGGTCGGCGGGAATCCGCGGTCGCCCGCCGCGGTTGGGGAAGGTACCAGAGCGATGCGGAGCAGACGATGAGAGCAGTGCGGTTCACCCGCTACGGCGGGCCCGAGGTCCTGGAGGTTGCGGACGTCCCCGAGCGGCACGCCGGGCCGGGCCAGGTGCGGATTCGGGTGGAGGCGGCGGCGGTCAACCCCTACGACCACAAGGTTCGTGCCGGTGCGATGTCTCGGGGCAAGCCCCTCGACCACCCGGTGGTCACGGGCCAGGAGGCGTCCGGCGTCGTCGACGAGGTGGGCGACGGCGTGACCGGGACGCAGGTGGGTGACGCCGTCTTCGGCTTCGCCGTCAACGGTGCCGCGGCGGAGTATGCGGTGCTGCACCATTGGGCGCGGCAGCCCGTGGGATTGGGGTTCGTGGAGTCGGCGGGCCTCGCGCTGGCGGCCGAGACGGCCGAGCGCGGCCTGCGCCACCTCGACGTCCGGCCCGGCGACACGATCCTGGTCCACGGCGCCGCGGGCGGCGTCGGGCAGGCGGCGGTCCAGTTCGCGCGGTTGCGCGGCGCCACGGTGATCGGGACCGCGAGCGCGGCGAACCACGACCTGCTGCGGTCCCTGGGCGCCCTCCCGACGACGTACGAGCCAGGTCTCCCGGCGCGCGTGGCCGAGTTGGCACCGGAGGGGGTGGCCGGCGTCTTCGACACCGCCGGGACCTCGTTGGACGAACTCATCGAGGTGGCGGGGGCGCCCGCGCGGGTGGTCAGCATCGCCAACTACACGGCGGGCGAACGCGGCGTGGTGGTGACGACCGGCGGCGCGGACTCCGCCTGGGACGCCCTGCCCCGGGTCTCCGAACTGGCGGCGCAGGGGTCGTACCGCGTGCGGGTGGAGGCGGTCTTCCCGTTCGTGGAGGCCGCCGCGGCGCACCGGCTGAGCGAGTCGCGGCGGGCGCACGGGAAGATCGTCCTGGTTCCATAGTGCCGGCGGTTACTCCGCGGTGATGACCACCTTGAGGGCCTTGTGCTTCGCGGCGGCGCCGAACACGTCGTAGGCCTCGATCATCTGGTCAAGGGTGAAGCGGTGGGTGGCGAGCTTCTCGGCGGGGATCTTCCCTTCAGCGATCATCTTGAGCAGCATCTCGCCGGTCACGGCGTTGACGAGGCCCATCGAGATGCGGATGTTCTCGATCCACTTGTCGTTGATCTTCAGCTCCACGGGCTTGCCGTGCACGCCGACGTTCGCGACCTGCCCGCCGGGGCGGACGATCGCCATGCACGCGTCGAACGTGGCGGGAATGCCCACGGCCTCCACGGCGACGTCGACCCCGAGGCCGTCGGTGAGGGCCCTGATCTGGTCCATCCAGTCCGCGTCACCGGAGTTGACGGAGTGGGTGGCGCCGAAGTCGCGCTTGGCGACCTCGAGGCGGTTGGTGTCCAGGTCCACGGCGATCACCCGGGAGGCGCCGTGCAGGTTGGCGGTCATCATTGCGGCGAGCCCCACGGGTCCGGCGCCGACGACGGCGACGATATCGCCCGGCTTGACACCGCCGTCACGAATGCCGATCTCATAGCCGGTGGGCAGGATGTCGGAGATGAAGACGCCCTGTTCGTCGGTCACACCCGAGGGAATCGGGTACATGGAGGTGTCGGCGAACGGGATGCGGACGTATTCGGCCTGGGTGCCGTCGACCAGGTGGCCGAGGATCCAGCCGATGCCGCCGACGGTCTGGCAGTGGCTCGGCAGCCCGATGCGGCAGTACTTGCAGGTCCCGCAATTCGTGATGCAGGACAGGATCACCCTGTCGCCCACCTTGTAGCTCTTCACCGCGTCGCCGACCTCGCCAACCGTCCCCACCCCCTCGTGGCCGAGGATCCTGCCGTCGGTGACGGCCGGGACGTCGCCCTTCATGATGTGGAGGTCGGTGCCACAGATGGTGGTGGTCTCGACCTTGATGATCGCGTCCGTGGGGTCCTGGATGACGGGGTTCGGGACTTCTTCCCATGCCTTGTTCCCGGGACCGTGGTAGACGAGTGCCTTCATGGTGGGTGGCTCCTATGCCTCAACAGCCGGTGAGTCTCGCCAGCATGGTCAGCCTATGTGGCGCAGGACACGCCCGGAAGGGGCCGGCGGCGTGGCAGGACCCCCGGCTTGGGACTTTCGCCACCAGCGGGCCCGAAGAGGGGACCTTCGTCCCGCCTTTCTCGGATCGGTAACAGGAACCGCAGCGCGCGCGGATAATCGTGACCGTGAGTGAGAAGTCCGAGTCGCACCCTGTGGGGAAGTGGATTGCCGGCATCGCGGCGAGCGTGATTGTCGCGGTCCTGGGCTGGTGGCTCACACATGATGGCGGACTCCTGAACCCGAAGCCGGAAGTCGTCGTGGCGCCCCATGCCCCCGCCGTCGAAGTGGCGGACGGCCCTCTCCACGACGAGCAGGTCATGGTCCTGCACATCGCCGCCGGCGGCTCGGAAACCGTGGACGTGATGGGTCTCTGGAGTGGGCCGGAGGGCTTGGTTCCGAGTTGCGCCAACGGCTTCTTGGCGTTCAGCTGGATTGTGCGCTCGCCCTACCCCGACGGCGACGACGACCTCGAGATCCGTCACCTCATCCCGCGGGGCGATGGCAGGACCGAGCAGCTCGCGTCTGGCGCCACCGGCTCTGCGACGATCGGATACTGCGACGAACTGACCTTCGTGAACACCGCCACCGAGGAGTACCAGGTGGAGGTGAGGTTCGCGTCCGGAGTCTTCGAGTAGTCCTTCGCGCGCGGACGGGAACAAACAGGGGCACCACCGCGTTCAGCACCACATTGATATGCTTCGATGCAAAGTGGAGGTGCGATGAACGACGACGAACTGGTGACCCAGGTGCGTGAGCGGTACGCGCGGGCGGCGCTCGCGGTGACGGACGTGTCGGCGGGCGGGTGCTGCGGCGGTGGCACCGGGGACCCGGGGTGCTGCGGCGCCGACGACGTCCTCGAGACCAGCGACCTGTACGGCCGGGCGCTGTACCACCCGGACGACGCCGCCCACCTCCCCGAGGACGCGCTCATCGCCAGCCTCGGGTGCGGCAACCCGACGGCGGTCGCGGACCTCGCCGCCGGCGAGCGCGTGCTCGACCTCGGCTCGGGCGGAGGCATCGACGTCCTCCTCAGCGCGCGACGGGTGGGGCCGACGGGCTTCGCGTACGGCGTCGACATGACGGACGAGATGCTCGCGCTCGCCCGCGCCAACGCCGAGAAGGTGGGCGCGCGCAACGTCGCGTTCCTGAAGGGCCGGATCGAGGACCTGCCGCTGCCCGACGGAGCCGTGGACGTGGTGATCTCGAACTGCGTGATCAACCTGTCGGTGGACAAGCCCGCCGTGCTGTCCGAGATTTTCCGCGTCCTGGCGCCGGGTGGGCGGATCGGGATCTCCGACGTCGTCGCCGCGGACGGGCTGTCCGTGGAGGAGCGTGCGGAGCGAGGTTCGTTCGCGAGCTGCATCGCGGGGGCATTGTCACGCTCCGAGTACCTGGAAGGCCTCGGCGCCGCCGGATTCGCCGGCGCCGAGGTCACGTTCACGCACGAGGTGGCGCCCGGGATGCACGGCGCAGTCGTCCGCGCTCTCAAGCCCGCATGCTGACCTCCCGGGCGCCTTGGCCCCGTGATCGACGTCAGCTGGCGCGGCGGTGGTGGGGTTGGTGGTAGTGGAGGTCGATGACGTGGGCGAGGTGGTGTTCGAGGCCGGAGCGTTCGGGGTGGCCGCGGGTTGGTGTGGGGTGGCCGCGGAGGAGTGGTGGGGTGTCCGCCGGGTAGGTGTGTCCGGTGGGGGTGGTGACTTGGAGCCGGTCGGGGGTGGCCGCGTGTCGCCAGCCCTCGGTCTCCTTGCCGAGGTTGCAGTGTTCGCAGAGCCCGGAGCCGTTGACGTAGGAGGTGTCACCGCCCGACGCGTGGCCGGTGGCGTGGTCGGTGTGGCGGATGGGGGCATCACACCA
>JADGOQ010000185.1 GCA_017882885.1 Actinomycetales bacterium
CGCCGGGGAGCCCCTGGACAACGCCGTCGCCCGCTGACGCGCCCCGCCCCGGCTGGCCCGAACGCGCCCCGCCCCGGCTGGCCCGAACGCGCCGGATCAGGGAATCAGGCCCGCCCGGCGACGGGTGGTCCGGTTGGCGTGCACCGAGTACCGCGGCACCCAGCGCGCCTGCGCGAACGCCGAGGCGACCGACGACGTCGCCATCAGCCACACTCCCAGCGCCACGGACCCGAGCGCGGCGGCCCCGGTGAGGACCAGGGGCCCGACGGCGTTCCCGAGGTCGGACATCACCCGCCACACGCCGAGGAACTGGGCGCGGCTCTCCGGTGGGGCGACGTCGGCCCCGAGGGTCATGAGGATGCCCGAGGAGAGCCCGTTGCCGAGTCCGAGCAGCATAGCGACGGCGGCGACCGCGCCGAACGTGGTGGCGAAGGGGAGCAACGCGAGGGAGAGTCCCATCACGAGCATCGAGGGGATGCCGATCCACAGGCGCCCCCGCTGGTCCATGATCCGGCCGGCCGGGTAGAAGAGCAGCATGTCCACGGCGCCCGCGAGGCCGAAGATCACGGAGGTCTGCGCGGGGTCGATCCCGAGGTGCTCCGCCCACAGCGGCAGCACGCTGAGCCGGGCGCCACGAACGGCCCCGATGAGGAGCACGGCGACGCCGAGGGTGCCGAAGACCCGCAGGTGCTCCCGCACGACCCGGCTCATGGAGACCGTCTCCTTCGCCCTGATCCGGGCGAGACGGTCGCGCGCCCCGACCGCGCCGTCGTCCGCACCCACGGCGACGACGGCGGCCACGGACAGTCCTGCGGCCACGGACGCCATCCAGTAGACCGCGACCAACCCGCCGGCGGCGATCATCACGGCGCCGAGGAAGGGGCCGATGAACTGGCCGATGCGGTGCACGCCGCCCAGCGTGGAGAGCACCCGCGCCCGCTTCAGCGGCGCCGTGACCTCGGTGAGGTAGGACTGCCGCGCGAGGAAGTAGGTGGAGGACGCCACCCCCACCACGATCACGCCGATGGCCAGGGTGGTCACGCTGGAGGCCAGCGCCGCCGTGGTGAACCCGGCGGTGGCGACGACGCCGGCGAGCATCATGGCCGCGCGGTCGCCGATGCGGGCCGCCACCGCGCCCGCGGGCACGTCCGCGAGGATCTGCCCGATGGGCATGAGCGCGACGACCAGGCCGGCGGTGGCGAGGCTCCCGCCCAGCGCTCGGGTGGACGCCGCGATGACAGGCAAGATCGCGCCGACGCCGATCTCGAAGAGAATCGTGGGAAGGAATGTGCCGAGGACGACCGTCCGCAGCGGGAACATCGGCTGGTCGGCGATGTCCGGCCGGGTCATGGGGCGGCGGGTTCGTCCATGCGTGGGACCACCCGGGCCGGAGTGTCGTGGACCTGGACGATCTCGAGGTCGCGTTCGTCGATGACGGGCTGGCTCTGGATCCATTCGCCGCCCGCCGCGGGCGCGTCCGTCTCCGAGTGTGCCCCGCAGCCGTGGTCCACCGAGACGATGCTGCCGTCGGACGGCGACCACTCGTTGCCGCACACCCCGAAGATCACCCGGCCGGCACCCGCGATCTTCATGAAGAAACCGCAGGTGGAGCACTGGCCCTTGGCGTGGCGCGCGCTCTGGGCGTTGGGCCCGTGCTCGCCGTCGTACCACCGCGTGAACGCCTGGGCGCGCCCCTCGGCGGACAGGACGCGGGCGCGGCCCAGGCCGAGTTCCCAGATGGCGAGGCGGTCGGCCTCGGCGTCGTCGGTCTGCTCGTAGCCCTGGTCGAGGCGGATGTCCTCGCTCTGGTAGGGCAGGGCGTCCTGGGCGCCGAGGTCGCCGGGGCGCAGGCGCTCGGCCCATGGCAGCCACGAGGGCGCGACGAGCGCACCCTCGCCGGGGATCATCTCGACCTCGCACACGGTGGCGTGCCGGGAGCGCGGCGGGCGCGCGACCGTCACGGCCCACTGCCACCCGCGGTACCCGGGGGTCAGGCTCTCGAACAGGTGGGCGCCGAGCCGGTCGCCCTCGAGCCGGAAGCCGAGGTGCTCTCCGACGGCGGACCCGGCGACGTCGTTGGCCGCCCGCTGGGCAATGTCAACGGCCGCCTCGAGGACGGGGTCCCCGACTGCTGTCCGGGCCGCCATCAGGCGTCGAAGTTGTCGGCGACGACGCGAAGGACCTTCGCGATGTTCTTGCCGTGTTCGGGGTAGTGGCCGCGGCGCAGGGTGTTGGAGGCGTCATCGAGGAGGCGGATGAGGTCCTCGACGATGGGGACCATCTCGTCGCTGGGCTTGCGGGTGTTGCGGACCACGGAGGCGACCGGCTCCTGGAGGGTCACCGCGAGCGCCTGCGGGCCGCGCCGGCCGTCGGCCACGGAGAACTCGATCTTGGTCCCGGGCTTCGGGGCGGAGACACCGGGCGGCAGCGCGGTGGCATGCAGGAACACTTCGCTCCCGTCATCGGACTGGATGAAACCGAAACCCTTGTCGGCGTCGAAGAACTTGATCCTGCCGGTTGGCACAGCCAAACCTCTTCCGTGCTATGGGGAACGCCAGTTCGGCGCCTCGGGAGAATCCTACCCGTGCTCTCCGTCACGGGGCGAGTCCGCATGGGGCAGGCTGTCCAGCACGAGGCGCCCGAACGAGTGCGCGATGGACCGCCCGAGAGCCACGACCCGGGCCTCGGCGGTACGCAGCTGGGTGACCATCGCCGCCGTGTCCGGCTCCTGCGCGTGCGTGCTCCACGCCTCGACCAGCTCCGGCGAGGCCTCCGGGTGGAACTGCAGCCCCCAGGTGGAACCCACCCGGATCGCCTGGACGAACTGGTCCGACTCGGCGAGCACCTGCGCGCCGTCCGGGGCGTGGGCGACGGCGTCGTGGTGGGCGCTGGCCGTCGCGGTCAGTCCCGCCCGGGCCGCCTCCCCCACCACGGGGTCCGACGCGGCGCCGTCGAGCCAGCGGACCTCCACCAGCCCGCGTTCCTCGCCAGCGCCGACGTCCACCGTGCCGCCGAGTGCCACCGCGATCAGCTGGTGGCCGAGGCAGATCCCGAGCGTGGGCTGGTCCGTCTCCACCCGCCGCACGATGAGCTCTCGGACCTCCCGCAGGAAGGGGTGCTCGGCCTCCGCGTAGGCGTCCATGGTCCCGCCCAGGATGAGCACGCCGCCCTCGAGGTCCGCGGGCATGCCGTCCCGCCAGACCTCCACGACTTCGACCTCCAGGCCGAGTTCGTCCAGCCAGGGCCCGAACCGGTCGAGCGGGACGGCCGGGTCCAGCTGCAGCACGGTCACTCTCGCCATGTGACCATTGTGCACGTGGCGCCGGACCCGCTCGTGGCGCCGCATGGTTGCGCCGGGAGCGAATCGGGCAAATGCGCACCTATCCGCATTGCGGGCACGCCGAAGGACGGCAAAGATCGGGGTGTGAGCATCCTGCACCGCGTGGCCGCGATCGGCGCCATGACCGTCTTCGGCGGCCTCGTGGCCGCACCGGCGCTGGCCGTCGCCACACCGGCGGAAGCGCCGTCGTTCCTCGAGGAACACCTCACGGACTCCGCGGGCGTGCTCGGTGCCGACGCCGTCGCGGTGGAGGAGGCCCTCACCCGGCTCGCCGACGAGACCCCCCTCGACCTCTTCGTGGTCTACGTGGACTCCTTCGACGGCATGGACTCCGCCGCCTGGGTGAACGAGGCGGCCACCGCCTCCAACCTCGGGGTGAACGACGTGCTCCTCGCGGTCGCCGTCGGGGACCGCGTCTACGACGTTTCGGTGGACACGGACGGTGTCGTCGAGGCCGCGACCATCTCCCGGATCCTGGCCGACGGCGTCGAGCCCGCACTCGCGAACGACGACTGGTCGGGCGCGGCAATCGCGTTCGCCGACGGCCTGCGGGAGGACTACGCCGGCAGCGGCGGGGGCGGTTCGGCGGCGTCCGGGGGCGGCATCCCCATCGGGTGGATCGCCGCCGGTGGCGCCGTGGTGGTGGGCGGGGCGGTGCTCGCTTCGCGTGGCCGCAGGAGGAAGGGCGCCCCCGCGGGCGTGGACCCGCGCCAGGTCCCCACCGCGGAACTGGACAAGCGCGCCGGCTCGGCCCTCGTCCAGGTCGACGACGCCATCCGGTCCTCCGAGGAGGAGCTCGGGTTCGCCCGCGCCCAGTTCGGACTCCAGGCCACCGACACCTATGCCCGCGCGCTCGAGAACGCGAAGAGGCAGGCCACCCTGGCGTTCGAGCTGCGCAAGCGGCTGGACGACCACATCCCCGAGACGGAGCCGGAGCGGCGCGCGCTCCTGACGGGCATCCTGCAGCTCGCCGAGTCGGTGGACCAGACGCTGCAGGCGGAGAAGAAGTCCTTCGACGACTTGCGCGCCATGGAATCCCGCGCCGGCGAGGTGCTCGCCGAGATGTCCACCCGCGCCCAGGAGGTCGGGCGGCGGGTGGAGGGCGCCCGCTCGATCCTCGCGTCGCTGTCGACCGCGTATTCCGCCGGCGCGCTCGCCTCGATCGCCCGCAACCCCGACCAGGCACTCCAGCTGCTCGAGTCGGCCAGGTCCGCCATCACCGCGGGCCAGGGGCGACTCGCCGCGGACGACCGGGCGGCCGCCGTCGGCAACGCGCGCATCGCGGAGCAGGCGATCGGGCATGCCGACCGGCTGCTCGCCGCCGTCGCCGGCGCCAACACGGCGCTCGCGGAGTCGGGCCCAAGGCTTGAGCAGCGCATCGCCTCGCTCACCTCGGACATCAAGGACGCGTCCAGGCTGGCGGGGGGCGACCATGCCATCGTCGCCGCGCGCCAGGAGGCCCAGGCCGCGATATCGGACGGTCACAACGCCCGCCGCGGCGGCGACCCCATCGCCGCGCTCTCCCGCCTCGAACAGGCGGAGACGGCCCTCGACCGTGCGCTCATGCCGTACCGGGAGCGGGAGGCCAACCAGCGCCGGTCCGCGGAACTGACCGCCGAGCGGTTCCCCCGCGTCGAGGCCAAGATCGCGAGCGCCGACAGCTTCATCGCCTCCAACCGCGGGGCAATGGACACGACGCCGCGGACGCGGCTCTCCGAGGCGCGACGGTTGCTCGAGGCGGCCCGGGGAATGGCGCAGGCCAACCCCGAAGCGGCCCTCCAGTCCCTCGACCAGGCCGACCGACTGGTGGACGAGGCGCTCAGCCTCGCCACCCGCCAGCGTGACAACTTCCCGTGGAACACCAACCAGCCCACCCGGGGAGGCGGGGTGGACATCGGCAGCCTGATCCTGGGCGGCATCCTCGGCGAGATCCTCGACAACGACGGACGGCGGGGCGGCGGCTCGTTCGGCGGTGGCTCCTTCGGCGGTGGCTGGGGCGGAGGCTCGCGGGGCGGCTCCTTCGGCGGCAGCCGTATCGGGGGACTCGGCGGGTCCATCGGGCGCGGCGGCGGCGGCAGAAGCGGAGGCTTCGGCGGCAGGTTCTGAGGCCGCACTCCCCGGCGTCCGGCGGGGACCACACATTTCACCAATCAGCAGCAAACCACCGAGAGGAACACCATGACCGAGAAGCAGTCCATCCTTGGGCGCATTTCGCAGCTCACGAGGGCGAACATCAACGCCCTGCTCGACCGCGCCGAGGACCCCGAGAAGATGCTCGACCAGCTGGTGCGCGACTACAGCTCCTCGATCTCCGAGGCCGAGGAGGCGGTCGCCGTGACCATCGGCAACCTCCGGCTCGCCGAGCGTGACCACGCCGAGGACGTCGCCGAGGCCACCGACTGGGGTTACAAGGCCCGGGCCGCCTCCGCGAAGGCGGACGAGCTCCGCGGGGCGGGCAGCACCGTGGACGCGGACCGCTTCGACAGCTTGGCGCGCATCGCGCTGACCAAGCAGCTCTCCGCCGAGAACGAGGCCCGCGCATCGGAGCCGATGATCGCCGCCCAGAACGAGGTGGTGGCCAAGCTCAAGGACGGACTGGTCCAGATGCGCGCGAAGCTCGACGAGCTGCGCAACAAGCGGGACGAGCTCGTGGCACGCGCCAAGACCGCGGAGGCCCAGGGCATGGTCCAGGAGGCCATCTCCTCCATCAACGTGCTGGACCCCACCACCGAGGTCTCCCGGTACGAGGACCAGGTCCGCCGCGAGGAGGCCCGCGTGGCCGGTCAGGCGGAGATCGCGGCCACCTCGCTCGAGAGCCAGTTCGCGGAGCTGACCGACTACGGGATGGACTCCGAGGTCGAAGCCCGCCTCGCGGCGCTCAAGGGCGGCGAGCCCACCCCCCAGATCGAGGAGTAGTACCCTGCCTGAACTCTCGGTGAAGCCCCGGCCCCGGCCGGGGCTTCACCTCGTCCGGCGCCCTGACGGGCCGCAACCGCCTAGGCTGGATGCGTGGCGAACCCGGTGACGACCTACCTGCTTGTCGATGGCGAGAACATCGACGCGACCCTCGGGATGAGCGTTCTGGGGCGGCGCCCCAACCCGGAGGAGCGTCCGCGGTGGGACCGCATCCTCTCCTTCTCCCGGGAGTCGTGGGCTGCCGGCACCCGCGGGCTCTTCTTCCTGAACGCCTCCTCCGGCCAGATGCCCATGGGGTTCGTCCAGGCGCTGCTCGCGATGGACTTCCACCCGATCCCGCTGTCCTCCCAGGGAAGCGAGAAGGTGGTCGACGTCGGCATACAGCGCACGCTCGGCGCGATCGCGGACCAGGGGTCGGGTGACGTCCTCCTCGTGAGTCACGACGGCGACTTCATCCCGCAGGTTGCCGAACTCCTCCGGCTCGGCCGGCGCGTGGGGATCCTGTGCTTCCGCGAGTTCCTGAACACGCACCTTGCCGAACTCGTGGGCGAGGGCCTCCAGATCTTCGACCTCGAGGACGACATCGGAGCGTTCAACACGGCCCTCCCACGGGTGCGCATCATCCCGCTGGAGAGCTTCGACCCGCGGCGCTACCTGTAGCGGTCTCAGCGGACGGCAAGCGCGCCCGCGGGGAGGGTTTGCGCCCAGGGAG
>JADGOQ010000186.1 GCA_017882885.1 Actinomycetales bacterium
CCCCGAGAAGCGCAAGGTGGCGTCCACGATGCTGGAGTCGTTCCTGTTCTACTCGGGCTTCTACGCCCCGATGTACTGGAGCTCCCACGCGAAGCTGACCAACACCGCGGACCTGATCCGCCTGATCATCCGCGACGAGGCCGTGCACGGCTACTACATCGGATACAAGTACCAGCAGGCGGTTCGCAAATCATCGCCTGCGCGGCAGCAGGAGCTGAAGGACTACACCTTCGAATTGCTCTTCGAGCTCTATGACAACGAGGAGCAGTACACCTCGGACCTCTACGACGTGCTCGGCCTCACCGAGGACGTCAAGATGTTCCTGCGGTACAACGCAAACAAGGCGCTCATGAACCTCGGGTACGAGGGCCTCTTCCCCAAGGACCAGACCGCCGTGAACCCGGCGATCCTCTCGGCGCTGTCCCCGAACGCGGACGAGAACCACGACTTCTTCTCGGGTTCGGGTTCGTCCTACGTGATTGGCAAGGCCGAGGCCACCCAGGACGAGGACTGGGAGTTCTAGGACGACGACGTCGCGCCGGCCGCCGCTCGAAGCGGCGGCTTTCGCGTCTCCGGGCCGACCCGTCAGGGTTCACCCGGGCAACAAAAAAGCGCCGTCATCTTCGACGGCGCGGGCTCTCCGCGGCTTCCCTGCCGGTGGCCCTTCGGTGCGTTCCGGCTAGCTTGCTTCCGGTGTGGTGACGCCGTTGCCGTAGAAGATCTCGGCGGCGGCGATCACAGTGCCTGCGGCAACGGCCAAGAACAACGGGCCGGAACCGAGGGCAGCGGAGGCGCCCACGAGCACGAACGCGAGTCCGTACGTGACGAGCGCGACGGCCGAGGGGGACTCTGCCGCACCAAGTGCCTCCGTCGCCTTCGCGGCGGACTCGACGCGCTCGAGGTAGTCGTCCGAGGGCGTCGGCTCGACGCGGGATTCCATGAGGAGTGTCATTTTCGTGTTCCTTCTGTCTTCCGGCAGGAACACCAGCCGGCGACCCTGCACGGCTGTGTACGCGTCTTGCGACGCTTCCGAGCTGTTGCCCGGATGACTCCACTCTAGGCGCGTCCTGGGCGTCAGTCCAGCCGCGCGGCAACCTGGTTGTAGGTTGAACCACCATCGCCGCAGGTCAGCGGCTACGCAACGCTTTCAGCAAGTTGCCAAACCGGACTTGTACCGTACCGCGCAGCGTCGCGCCGGAGCGTGGTCGGGGGTTCGGAGGCGTCAGCCGATTCCCCCGAATTCCGGCCATCCGCTCCGCGGGCCGAATAGACTGCGAAGAGTCGAACCGTGAGGGGTGCACAATGGCCGCTGCCGCCACCGGGCCTGTCAATGTCATCACCATCGCCCATTTCATGAGCGGTTTGGGCGAGGCGATCCTCGACACCTACCGGCGGGTCGTTCCACTCGTCCACCAGGAACCCGGTTGCGAGCTTTTCGCCGTGCACGTCGACGAGGACCAGAACACGATCGTCATCATCGAGCGCTGGAGCACTCCCGAGGAGCACCTGGCCCACAAGGAGGGTCCGCTGACGAGGCGCCTCAAGGACCTGCACACCGGGTTGCACGCGGGCCGCAACAGGGTGTATTTCGTCGAGCCAACGAACATCGGGGACCCGCACAAGGGCGCCATCCGGCCGGCCTGAACCCCAGCCCCATGACAAGCCAGGTCCTCGTTGTGTGCACGGGCAACATCTGTCGCTCCCCGATGGGGGAGGTCGTGCTGCGGGAGGCCTTCGGGGCGGCCGCGCTGCCCGTCGTCGTCGCGTCGGCGGGCGTGAGCGCCGAGGAGCAGGGCAACCCCATCGACCCGCGGGCCCGCGCCGTCCTCGAACGGGCCGGCTATCCGATCCACGACCACCGTGCCCACCGGGTTCGCCCCGGCGAACTGGCGCAGTACGACCTCGTCCTCGCCATGACCTCCCACCACCTGCACGCGCTCCGGCGGCGGGCGGACCTCGATGGCATTGACCACGACCGGCTCCACATGTGGCGCGAGTTCGATCCCGCGGCGCCGCACCTCCCACACTCCACGCTCCTGCGGGACCCGTCGCGCCTTCGTGACCTGGACATCCAGGACCCCTGGTACGGCGGGCACCGGGATTTCGTCGAGACCCTGTCCGCCCTCGAGGCGGGTGCGCAGGGCATCGTCACCCACATGCGCGTTCTCCTGGGCGACTGAGTCCGCCGCGACTGAGACCGCGCTACGCCTGTTGCGCGCCCGCGTCCGTCTCCTCCTGCGGCACGAGTGGGCTCACCGGCGGAAGCGCCGACCACGGGAACGTGATCCACCGTGGCGTGTGGCGCCAGCAGTAGTCCGGCTTGATGACCGAGGACGGCTTGACGTAGACGACGGCGGAGCGCGCCTGCGTCGGGCGCGACGGGCTCCCCAACTCGGCAACGGCGTCCATCACCTTGGCGAGCGTCCTGCCGGAGTCCGCGACGTCGTCGACAACGAGCACCTTCTTGCCCACCAGAGTGTGGGTGTCCATGAGGGGCGGCAGGAACACCGGCTCGGTCAGCGTTTGCGCCACCCCGGTGTAGAACTCGACGTTCATCGTCCCCATCGCCTTCACGCCCAGCGCGTACGCCACCGCGCCGGCCGGGAGGAGCCCGCCGCGCGCCACCGCGACGACGACGTCGGGGAGCCAGCCGGAGTCCACGATCTGCTGGGCGAGGGCGCGGGCCGCGTCACCGAAGAGGCTCCAGGAGAGGACCTCGCGGTCGTCCTGCTCGCCCAGCGCGGCGCCGTCGTCGAAAGCTGTCATGTGGCAACGGTACTCACGCCGCCGCAGGCCCCGGGCTCGGATCGACGCGCGCAGATTACTCCCGGGTGTGACGAACCCACCGGCGAAGGTCCCAGACCACCCCCTGAGACGGCACATATTGTGGTGTGGTGATCACCATTGCAGCACCCAAGGAACCGCTGCCCGAAACCCGGGTAGCCCTCGTTCCGGAGACCGTCCGCGGCCTCGTGCGTGCCGGTCACCGAGTCCTCATCGAAGAGGGCGCCGGAGCGGCCGCATCGCACCCAGATTCCCAGTACACCGACGCCGGCGCAGAGGTCGTCCACGCGATCAACCTCGGCGAGATCGACGTCCTGGCCCACGTCACCCCGCTTCCCGTCGCTGCCATCGCGCGGCTGCGGAAGGGCGTGGTGACCATCGGTCTCGCCAACCCGTACGACGCCGAGCGCGTGGCCGCACTCGCGACGGCCGGCGTGACCGCGATGTCCTTCGAGAAGCTGCCCCGCACCTCGCGCGCGCAATCGATGGACGTGCTCTCCTCCCAGGCGCTCGCCTCCGGGTACCGGTGCGTGCTCGAAGCGGCCATCCGCCTGCCGCGGTTCTTCCCGCTGGCGATGACGGCGGCCGGCACCGTGCCCCCCGCCCGGGTCGTGGTCCTCGGGATCGGCGTCGCCGGCCTGCAGGCCATCGCGACGGCGAAGCGCCTCGGCGCCATCGTCTCGGCCAACGACATCCGGCCCGACTCGGCCGAGGAGGCCCGCTCCGTCGGCGCCACCTTCATCGACGTCGGCCTGGACAGCGCCGAGGGCACCGGCACCGGCGGATACGCCCGCGCGCTCGCCTCGGACGCCGCCTCGCGCCAGCAGGCCGCGCTCGCCCCGCACATCGCGGACGCCGACGTCCTCATCACGACGGCGGCCGTCCCCGGGCGCACCGCCCCCCGCCTCGCCACGCACGACATGGTCGCCGCGATGAAGCCCGGTTCCGTGGTGGTGGACCTCGCGGCCCCCACCGGCGGCAACGTCGAGGGCTCGGTCCCCGGCAGGGACGTGCGCATCCCCTCCTCCCGCGGTGGCGGAGAGGTGACGATCGTCGGGCTCGCGTCCGCGCCGTCGGACCTCCCCACCGACTCCTCGCGCCTGTTCGCGAAGAACGTGGACAACGTGCTGAAACTGCTGTTCAAGGACGGGCAGTTGGTCGTGGACTTCGAGGACGACATCGTCGAGGGCATGACCATCACGCACGACGGCGTCAACCGGCTCGCCCCCGCCGCGGCACCCGCCGCGCCGGCCGTTCCCGCTGACGCGGCGCCGTCGGCCTCCGCGGCCACACCCGAAGGAGGATCGCTCTGATGGACTTCATGACAACGCTGACGCTGTTCGTGCTGGCCGCGTTCGTGGGCGTTGAGGTGGTCTCGAAGGTCACCTCCGTGCTGCACACCCCGCTGATGTCCGGCGCCAACGCCATCCACGGCATCATCCTGGTGGGCGCGCTCATCGTGACCGCGCATGCCACCAACACGCTGATGATGGTCATCGGCCTGATCGCCGTCGTGCTTGCCTCGATGAACCTCGTGGGCGGCTTTGTGGTCACCGACCGAATGCTGGAGATGTTCTCCGGGAAGGGTGGCAAGAAGTGAGCATCCTGCCCGAGGCCGTCGCAGCCGGCCTGTACCTCTTCGCTGCGGTCTGCTTCATCCTGGCCCTCAAGGGCCTCTCCTCGCCGAAGACGGCGCGGCGCGGCAACGCCATCGGCGCCTTCGGTGCCCTCGTGGCCGTCATCACCGTGTTCCTCTCGGTGGACTTCGAGGGCTCGCGCCTGTGGCTCGCGCTCCTCGCACTTGGCGTGGGTTCCGCGATCGCGGTCCCGGCAGCCCGCAAGATCGCCATGACGGACATGCCGCAACTCGTGGCGCTGCTGAACGGCGTCGGCGGTGGGGCGGCGGCCGTCGTCGGCCTCATCGAACTGGCGGAGTGGCAGGGTCAGGCCGAGTTCCTGGCCACCGCCTCCACCGCGTTCGCGGTGCTGATCGGATCGCTGTCATTCGCGGGTTCGATCGTGACCTTCCTGAAGCTGCAGGGCCTCATGACCGCGAAGCCCGTGATCATGCCCGGCGCGGCCGTCCTGATGGTGGTCACGATGGTCGCCTCCGCGGCGGTCGCGGTCCTCGTGGCCTTCACGGGGAACATCGGCCTCGGCCTGGTCCTGTGCCTGCTCGGCCTGGTCTCCGGCGTCATGATGGTGCTGCCGGTGGGCGGCGCCGACGTCCCGATCGTCATCTCGCTGTTAAACGCGTTCACCGGTCTCGCAGTCGCCGCCAGCGGTTTCGCCATGCCGAACACCCTGCTGCTGGTGGCCGGCACCCTCGTGGGCGCCTCTGGTGGCATCCTCACCCTCGCGATGGCGAACGGGATGGGCCGCTCCGTGCTCAACATCCTGTTCGGCGCGCTCAAGGGCGGGTCCACGGCGGGTTCCACCGCGGAGTCCAACCGTCCCGTGCGCCGCGCGACCCCCGACGACGTCGCGACCTCGCTCGCGTACGCCGGCAAGGTCGTGGTGGTGCCGGGATACGGGCTCGCGGTTGCGCAGGCGCAGCACGTGGTGCAGGAGTTGGTGAACTCGCTGCGCGCCCGCGGCGTGGACGCCTTCTACGGCATCCACCCGGTGGCCGGGCGCATGCCGGGCCACATGAACGTGCTGCTCGCCGAGGCCAACGTGCCCTACGACCTGCTCGTGGAGGCCGACGACGTCAACTCGCAGATCCCGTCCACGGACATCGTCCTGGTGGTGGGGGCCAACGACGTGGTGAACCCCGCGGCCCGCGACGACCCGAAGTCCTCGATCTACGGCATGCCCATCATCAATGCCGACCACGCCGGCCAGGTCTTCTTCCTGAAGCGCTCCATGCGGCCCGGCTTCGCCGGCATCGAGAACGAGTTGCTCTTCAACCCGAAGACCCAGCTGCTGTTCGGTGATGCGAAGGAGTCCCTGAGCGCGGTTGTCGCCGCGCTGAAGGAGGTGTAGCGGCTGCCGCTGTGCCCCGCGTGCGCGGTGGCAGGCGCTGAGGGGGGCGTGAGGGCGGGGAGCTTCGGCTCCCCGCCCTCTTGTGTTCCCAGCCCCACCCATGTTCCATGGCGCGACTAGGCTCACACGCATGGACCTCCGCCTCGCCGAACTGGCCGAACCCGGCCGCCACCAGCCCGTGTTCGCGGCGAACGGGATGGTCGCCACGTCCCAGCCTCTGGCGGCCGCGGCGGGACTGCGCGCGCTGCAGGACGGCGGCTCCGCCGTCGACGCCGCAATCGCGATGGCCGCGTGCCTCACCGTGGTGGAGCCCTGCTCCAACGGGATCGGCAGCGACGCGTTCGCGCTCGTCTGGGACGGCGCGCGGCTGCACGGGCTGAACGGGTCGGGGCGGGCGCCGTCGGGCCTCACGGCGGCCCGCCTGCGCGACGCGGGCCACACGCAGATCCCACTGCACGGCTGGGAGGCCGTCACGGTCCCCGGTACGCCGCGCGCGTGGGCTGACCTGCACGGACGCTTCGGCCGGCTGCCGTTCGAGCGTGTCCTCGAGCCTGCGGCCACCTATGCCGAGGAGGGCTTCCCGCTCTCGCCGGTGGTGCGCTGGGGCTGGGCGAATGGCGTCGAGCGGGCACACGCGGGGCTGCGCGGCGAGCCGTTCGCCGAGTTCCTGCGCGTCTTCGCCCCCGACGGCGGCGCCCCCGGCGTCGGCGAGCGGTGGCGCAGCCAGGACCACGCGACGACGTTGCGCGAGATCGCACGCACCGGTGCGGCGTCGTTCTACACCGGTGACCTCGCGGACCGGATCGCCGGCCACGCCGCCCGCACAGGCGGGTTCCTGTCCGCCGCGGACCTTGCCGGCCACACGAGCACCTGGGTGGACCCGATCTCCACGAACTACCGCGGGTACGACGTCTGGGAGATCCCGCCGAACGGCCAGGGCATCGCGGCGCTACTGGCGCTCAACATCCTTGAGGGCTTCGAGCTGGAGGCCTTGGAGCGGACGTCCGCGGCGTCGTTCCACCTCCAGATCGAGGCCGTCAAGCTCGCGCTCACGGACGCGCACCGGCACGTGGCGGACCCGGAGCGGGCAGAGGTGCCCACCGAGCAGCTCCTCTCCAGGGAGTACGCGGCGGCGCGGCGCGCGCTCATCGGCCCGGAGGCGTTGCTGCCGGAACCGGGCGACCCGCGCGGCTCGGACACCGTCTACCTCTGCGCCGCGGACCGCGACGGGATGATGGTCAGTTTCATCCAGTCCAACTTCCACGGGTTCGGCTCGCACATCGTGGTGCCGGGCACCGGGATCGCGCTCCAGAACCGGGGCGTCGGCTTCTCGCTGGACCCCGCGCACCCGAACGTGCTGGAGCCCGGCAAGCGGCCGTTCCACACGATCATCCCGGGGTTCCTGACGGAGGGGGGCGCCGCCGTCGGGCCGTTCGGCGTGATGGGCGGGCACATGCAGGCGCAGGGGCACGTGCAGGTGGTGGTCAACACGGTGGACCACGCCCTCGACCCGCAGGCCGCCCTCGACCAGCCGCGCTGGTACTGGTCCGAGGGCCGCGCGGTGCTCCTGGAGCGCGACGTCGGCGCCGAGTTGGCACGGGGCCTCGCGGCGCGGGGGCACGAGGTGTCGATCGCGCCGCACGGGGCGCCGTTCGGCCGCGGACAGGTCATCTGGCGGCTGGAGTCGGGGGTGTACGTCGGTGGCAGCGAGCCGCGCGCCGACGGCTTCGCCATGGGCTGGTAGCGGCCGACGGCCAACGGCCGGAGCCCGACGGCGGGCGGCGGGCGTCGGGCAGCGGCGGGCGGCGTCGCCCGGAACGACGAACCTCCCCGGCCGTTTCCGGCCGGGGAGGCTCTGTGTTCGGGAGCGGGCTGGTCAGCCTCCGACGGCGCGGCGCTTGTTCCACACGTCGAACGCCACGGCGAGCAGCAGCACCAGACCGCGGACCACCTGCTGGATCGAGCTCTCGATGCCCATCAGCTGCATGCCGTTGGACATCGTGCCCATGATCAGACCACCGATCATGGCGCCGCCGACGGTGCCGATACCGCCCGTCACCGCCGCGCCACCGATGAAGCAGGCAGCGATGGCGTCGAGCTCGAAACCGTTGCCGGCCGCGGGCTGGGCGCCGTTCGAGCGGGAGGAGTACACGATGCCGGCCAGTGCCACGAGGAAGCCGTTGTTGACGAAGATCCAGAAGTTGACCTTCTTCACGCGCACACCGGAGAGCTGGGCCGCCTTGAGGTTTCCACCCATGGCGTACACGTGCCGGCCGAAGGTGGTCTTGTTGGTCACCAGCGTGTAGACGATGATCAGCACGGCCAGCAGGATCAGCACGATCGGGAGACCGCGGGCGTGCGCGAGCTGCCACGCGAACGCCATCACGACCACTGCGATGACGGCGATCTTGGTGATGAACAGCCCCACGGACTCCACCGGCTGGTTGTACTCGATCTTGGCGGCGCGCCCGCGCCACAAGGACACCGCGTACCCCGCCACCGCCAGCGCGAACACCAGCAGGGTGAACACGTCATAGCCGGGACCGCCGAGCAGGCCGTTGAGGAAGCCGCTGGCAACCTTCTGGTACTGCGACGGGAAGGGGGAGAGCGAGATGTTGTTCAGGACCAGGAAGGTGAGGCCGCGGAAGATGAGCATGCCCGCGAGGGTGACGATGAAGGCCGGGATGCCGACCCGCGCCACCCAGAAGCCCTGCCACGCGCCGGCGATGAGGCCGACCGCGATGGCCGCGAGTATGCCGGTCCACCACGGCATCCCCTCCTTGATGACCAGGAACGCCGAAACCGCGCCGGCGAGTCCGAGCAGCGAGCCCACCGACAGGTCGATGTGGCCCGCAACGATCACGATCAGCATGCCGATCGAGAGGATCAGCACATAGGAGTACTGCAGGACGATATTGGTGAGGTTGCCGGGGCTCAGGAGCAACCCGCCGGTGAGGATCGAGAAGAGGCCGATGATGGCCACGAACGCGATCGCGATTCCGGACTGGCGGATGTTCTTGGTCGCCAGCGCCTTCAGGCCGACCTTCGGTGCGCTTGACCGTTGCCGGGCGTTTGCGGGCAGTTCGGGGGCGCCCGTCGTCTGGGTGCTCATTCAGGCCTCTTCTTCCATCGTCATGAGGTGCATCAGGGATTCCTGGTCCGCCTCGTCCGCGTCCAGGCAGCCGGTGATCCTCCCGGCCGAGAGGGTGTAGATCCGGTCGCACATCCCCAGGAGTTCGGGGAGCTCGGAGGAGATGACGAGCACCCCCTTGCCGGAGTCGACCAGGTTGTTGATGATCACGTAGATCTCGTACTTGGCGCCGACATCGATACCGCGCGTCGGCTCGTCGAGGATGAGCACCTCGGGCTCGGTGTACAGCCACTTCGAGAGGGACACCTTCTGCTGGTTCCCACCGGAGAGCGAGTTCACCAGGTTCAGTACCGAGGGCGTCTTGATGTTGAGGTCCGCCCGATACTTCTCGGCGACGTGGAGTTCCTGGTTGCCGTTGATGAACAGCCGGCCCACCAGCTTGCCCAGCCCGGCGGAGGAGATGTTGGTGCGGATGTCCTGGATGAGGTTGAGGCCGTAGACCTTGCGATCCTCGGAGACGTAGGCGATGCCGGCCTCGATGGCCTCCGGCACGCCCTTGGTGTTGACCTCCTTGCCCCGTACGAACACTTTGCCGGAGATCTCGCGGCCATAGGAGCGCCCGAAGATGCTCATGGCCATCTCGGTGCGCCCGGAGCCCATCAGGCCCGCCAGGCCCACGACCTCACCGGCGCGCACGGTCAGGTCGGCGGAGTCGACGACGCGGCGTTCGTGCTGCACCGGGTGGTGGACCGTCCAGTCCTCGATACGGAAGACCTCCTCGCCGATGGTGGGGATGTGGTCCGGGAAGCGCTGGTCCAGCGGACGGCCGACCATGCCCCGGATGATGCGGCTTTGGGTGGCCTCCGGGTCGGACATGTCGAGCGTCTCGACCGTATGCCCGTCGCGGATGATCGTGGTGTTGTCCGCGATCGCGGCGATCTCGTTCAGCTTGTGGGAGATGATGATCGACGTGATGCCGAGCTCCTTGAGCTGGCGGATCAGGCCGAGCAGGTGGTCCGAATCGGTGTCGTTGAGGGCCGCGGTGGGCTCGTCAAGGATGAGCAGCCGGACGTCCTTGGACAGCGCCTTCGCGATCTCGACCAGTTGCTGCTTGCCGACGCCGATCTGGTTGATCGGGGTGGTCGGGTTCTCCTTGAGGCCCACGCGGGCCAGCAGCACGCCGGCCCTGTGGTTGGTCTCGTTCCAGTCGACCAACCCGTTCTTGACCATCTCGTTGCCGAGGAAGATGTTCTCGGCGATCGAGAGGAAGGGGCTCAGCGCGAGCTCCTGGTGGATGATGACGATGCCCTTCTCCTCGCTCTCGTTGAGGTCCCGGAACTGGACCTCAACGCCATCGAGGATGATGCTGCCCTCATAGGTGCCGTGCGGGTGCAACCCGGACAGCACCTTCATCAGGGTGGACTTACCGGCGCCGTTCTCCCCACAGATGGCGTGGATCTCGCCACGTTCAACCGTCAGGTTGACGTCGTCCAGAGCCGTCACACCGGGGAACTTCTTCGTGATGCCGCGCATCTCGAGAATGGTGTCGCTCACGCGTTCTCCTCTTCGTGGTTGTGGTGACCGGTGGGGTGGCCGCGTGACGGCCACCCCACCGGATCGGCTCACATCTGGCCGCGGTCGACCTGGTCCTGGGTGAAGTAACCGGTGTCGACGAGCAGGCTCGTGATGTTGTCCGCGTAGACGATGTCCGACTTGAGCAGGAACGACGGGACGATGAACACGCCGTTGTCGTAGGTCTTGGTGTCGAGGACGGAGTTCGCGGTGGGCTTGGGGTCTTCGCCGGCCAGCAGCGCGAGGGTCACGCTGACGGCCTCGTCGGCGAGCTTGCGGGTGTCCTTGAAGATCGTCGAGAACTGCAGGCCCTCGTTGATGAGCTTGACGGAGGCGATCTCGGCGTCCTGGCCGGTCACCGGCGGGAAGTCGGGCAGTGCGTAGCCGGCGTTCTGCAGCGCCGTGATGATGCCGCGGGAGATGCCGTCGTAGGGGGACAGCACGCCCTGCACCTTCGAGCCGTCCGAGTAGGCGGCCGTCAGGAGGTCCTCCATGCGCTTCTGGGCTGTCTCCTGCTGCCAGCGGATGATGGCGGCCTGCGTGATGTCGGTCTGGCCGGACTTCACGACGAGGACTCCGCTGTCCAGGTACGGCTGCAGGGTGTCGATGGCGCCCTGCCAGAAGAAGTGCGCGTTGTTGTCGTCGAGCGAGCCGGCGAAGAGCTCGACGTTGAACGGACCGGTGGCGCCGAGCTCCTTGCCATCACGGTCGACGATACCGAGTCCCACGAGCAGCGAGGTCGCCTGCTGCACGCCAACCTGGTAGTTGTCGAAGGTCACGTAGTAGTTGATGTTCTCGGTGTCGCGGATGAGGCGGTCGTAGGAGACGACGGTGATGCCGGCGTCCTTGGCAGCCTGCAGCTGGCTGCTCAGCGCCGTGCCGTCGATCGCGGCGATGATCAGGGAGTCGACACCCTGGGTGATCATCTGGTCGATCTGCTGTGACTGCGTCGGGATGTCGTCGTTGGCGAACTGCAGGTCGACGGTGAAGCCCTGGGCCTCGAGGCCTTTCTTCACGGCGTTGCCGTCCGCGATCCAGCGCTCCGACGTCTGGGTGGGCATGGACACGCCGACGGTGCCGCCCTCAGCCGCGCCGCTCGCGCCGCCGGTGGTCTTCCCTGTGGAGCCTGCTCCGCCGCCTGAGCAGGCCGCGAGGGACAGCGCCAGGCTGAGGCCCGCCGCCGCCGTGAGGTAGATCTTCCTTCTCATTGGGTGTTCTCCTTGTTGTTTTCTCTTGGGTTCGGTGGATTGGGGGTGTTCTTCAGAGTCCGCGGGCCAGGCGGTGGTAGGCCTCGTTCCAGCGGAGCTCCCGGCGGAAGCCCGGGACGCTGGTCTCAGAGTCGATGACCACCAGCTCACTGCCGGCCATCTCCGCGAGGTCCTCGAAGGCCTCGCGAGTCACGGCGGTCGTCATGACCGTGTGGTGGGCCGCCCCGGCGAGGATCCAGCACTCCGCGGAGGTCTGGAAGTTCGGCTCGGGGAGCCAGACAGCGCGCGCCACCGGCAGCTTCGGCATCGGCTGGTCCGGGGGGATCACCTCCACCACGTTCGCCGTGAGGCGGAACCGGTCGCGCATGTCGGCCATGGCCACGACGAGCGCGGGCCCCGGGTCGGTGTCGAACACCAGCCGGACCGGGTCCTCGCGGCCGCCGATACCGAGCGGGTGGATCTCGAGGCGCGGACGGGAGGTGGTGAGGCTGGGGCAGACCTCGAGCATGTGCGCCCCGAGGATCTTCTCCTTGCCGGGCGTCATCTCGTAGGTGTAGTCCTCCATGAGGGAGGCGCCGCCCGGGAGGCCGTAGCCCATCACCTTCGCAGCGCGCACCAGGATGGAGGTCTTCCAGTCGCCCTCGGCGCCGAAGCCGTAGCCGTCGGCCATGAGCCGCTGGACCGCGAGCCCGGGCAGCTGCCGCAGCGCGCCGAGGTCCTCGAACGTCGTCGTGAAGGCGGTGAAGTTCCCCGCTTCGAGGAACGAGCGCATCCCGGCCTCGAGGCGCGCCCCGTAGACGAGGGACTCGCGGCGCTCGCCGCCGTCCCGCAACTCGGGGGCGACGTCGTACAGCTCGTCGTACTCCGCCAGCAGCGCCGCGACGACGTCGTCGGGGACCGCCGCGACGGCGTCGGCGAGGTCGTTGACCCCCCACGTGTTGACGGAGGGCCCGAACTGCAGTTCGGCCTCGGTCTTGTCACCCTCGGTGACGCCGACGTAGCGCATGTTGTCGCCGAAGCGGGCGAGCCGCATGTGGCGCATCTCCTCGCGGGCGACGGCGGCGCGCGCCCAGGTCGCGATCTTCGCCTGCACCTCGGGGTGCGTGGCGTGCCCGACGACGACCTTGCGCCGGATCCCGAGGCGGGTGCACATGTAGCCGAACTCGCGGTCGCCATGGGCGGCCTGGTTCAGGTTCATGAAGTCCATGTCGATGGTGTCCCAGGGCAAGGCGACATTGGCCTGGGTGTGGAGGTGGAGCAGGGGCTTGTCGAGGGCGTCGAGGCCGGCGATCCACATCTTGGCGGGGGAGAAGGTGTGCATCCACGTGATGACGCCGACGCAGGAAGGGTCCGCGTTCGCGGCGAGCATCGCGGTGCGAATGCCCTCCTTCTCCTTCAGGATCGGCTTCCACTCGATGCGGACGGGGATCTTGTCCGCCGCGTCGAGGTTCCGGGCGATCTTGCTCGACTGGTCCTCCACCTGGCGGAGGGTCTCCTCGCCGTAGAGGTCCTGGGTTCCCGTCAGGAACCAGATGACGCGTCCTTCAAATGGGTCACGCATATTGTGTTCCTTCCTGTTGGTTCTGGCCGTAGACGTTCTGGTACCGGTCGTAGAGCCGGTCGATGATGGCGGGGTCCAGGGGGACGAGTTCCCCGAGGAGGCGGGCGGCGTGGGCGGTGCGCGCGACCTCCTCGACCATGACGGCCGCCTTGACGGCGTTCCGGGCGTCCTTGCCGATGGTGAAGGGGCCGTGGTTCCGCATGAGCACCGCTGGTGAATGAGAACCCGAGAGGGTCTCAACGATCCCGCGGCCGATGGAGTCGTCGCCGATGATCGCGAACGGGCCGACGGGCACGTCCCCGCCGAACTCGTCTCCCATCATCGTCATCACGCACGGGATGGCCTCCCCGCGGATCGCCCATGCGGTGGCGTACGTCGAGTGGGTGTGGACGACGCCGCCCACCTCGGCCATGTTCCGGTACACGTAGGCGTGGGCGGCCGTGTCGGAGGAGGGCTGGAGGTGCGCCGGGGTGCCGTCGGCGATCTTCTCGCCCTCGAGGGTGCAGACCACCATGGTCTCGGGTGTGAGTTCGTCGTAGCTCACCCCCGACGGCTTGATGACGAACAGGTCCGTGCCGGGCACGCGTTCGGAGACGTTGCCGGCGGTCCAGACCACGAGAGCGTAGCGGGTGAGCTCGGAGTGGAGGGCGGCCACGCGCTCGCGGCAGGCCTGCACGGCTTCCTGGATCTCGGGGGCGAGTTCGGTGAGGACGAGGGTCATGCGAGAACTTCCTGGGTTGCGGGGGTGAGGGAGCGCTGCTGCCGCTCGGCCATCGCCTCGCGGCGGACGGCGCGCGTCCGGTGAATCACGTCGTTGGCGCCGCGGCCGAAGTGGTCCTGGAGGAGTTGGCACACCGCGAACGTTACGCCGTGGGCGGCCGGGTTTTCGGGGATTGGCTCGTAAGCGCCGGTGAGGTGGGTGCGGGCGCGCCCCGAGAGGCCTCCGCAATCCACGCCCACCGTGTACTTCTCGGACACCCGCGTCTCCTTGTCGGCATCGTTGCCATCGATGTTCAGGATGTGAGCAACACCTCGGTGTTAGCGTTCACATCGTGGTCCAAGGTAACTCGGCACATGAGGCGGCGTCAACCCGCGTGGTGCTTCGTGACCAACTCGTGACCTTGCCCGCGTCAGGAGCCCAGTGGACAGGTGGAATCGCGCACCACGAGCGTGGGCAGGAGGAACTCCGCATGCGAGGGCGCGCCGTCGACCATCTCGATGAGGACGCCGATCGCCCGGCGGCCCACGTCGGCGAACGGCTGCCGGACGGTGGTCAGGGGCGGGAGAAAGAAGTCGGAGCCCTCGATGTCGTCGAAACCGACGAGCGAGATGTCCTCCGGGACCCGGAGGCCGAGTTCGTTGAACGCCCGCACGGCGCCGAGCGCTTCCAGGTCGTTGGCGGTGAAGACCGCGGTGGTGCCGCGGGGGTCGCGCATGAGCTCGTGGACGCCGTCGTAGCCGTCCCGGGCGTCCCAGCCGCCACGGACCAGGACGGCGGGCGTGAGGTCGTGGGCCGCCAGCTCCGCCTGCCACCCCTCCAGACGGGCGAGGGAGTCGAACCAGCCCGGGGGCCCGGAGATGTGCGCGATGCGGGTGTGGCCCTGCGCGATGAGGTGACCCACGGCCATTCGGGCGCCCGCTTCCTGGTCCGCGGCGACCACGGAGATGCCGGGAGTGGCTTTCGCGAGCGCGGACACCAGGACCACCGGCACGCCAAGTGGCTCCGTGCGCATGAGCTGGACGAGCGGCATCGTGGGCGCGACCACCACGACTCCCTCCACGCCGGCGTCGAGCAGGTGGCTGAGCGCGCGGCGGGTGTCGGTGCCCTCGGGCGCCGGGGCGTGGGTGGTGATGTACCCCGCCCGGCGCGCGGCCAGTTCGATTGCGTGGATCGCCTGGGTGGGACCGAACCGCCCGTCGCCGGAGCTCAGGACGCCGAGGAGCCCGCTCCGTGACCGGGCCAGCGCCCGTGCGGCAAGGTTGCGGCGATAGCCCAGCTCCTCCATCGCCTCCTGGACCCGTTCGCGGGTCTCCGGGTGGACCTTGTCCGGGGCGTTGAGCACGCGGGAGACGGTTTGGTGCGAGACGCCGGCGCGTTGTGCGACGTCGTTCATCGACGGTTGTCCGGACGCGGCCATTGGGTCCCCCCTCGATGGGTGATGGGAGCGTTCACATCCCACCTGAGAACGTTATAGCCTCGCTGGAGGGTTCTTGGGAAGCCGGGCGGGATGCGGGGGCTACTCCCCATGGCCTGGATGCGGTAGACATGCGGTAGAAATGGGTAGGCACCAGCAGAAGGAGCATCGAGGATGATCCGCGAGGCCATCGTGCAGGGTCAGACGTCGCTCGGCATCGAGTTCGGTTCCACGAGGATCAAGGCGGTCCTCGTCGGGCCCGACAACACCCCTGTGGCGACCGGCAGCCACGACTGGGAGAACCAGTTCGTCGACCGAACCTGGACCTACTCCCTGGAGGCGGTGTGGGACGGGTTCCGCGCGTGCTATGCCTCGCTGGCGCGCGACGTCCAGGCCAGGTACGGGATCACGCTGGAGAGAGTCGGCGCGATCGGCGTCTCCGCCATGATGCACGGCTACCTCGCTTTCGACGCCGAGGGACAACTGCTCGTCCCCTTCCGGACCTGGCGCAACACCATCACCGGGCAGGCCGCCGACGAACTCTCGGCGCTCTTCGGCCACAACATCCCGCAGCGGTGGAGCATCGCCCACCTGTACCAGGCCATCCTCAACGGTGAGGACCACGTGGGTTCCATCGCCCACGTCACCACCCTCGCCGGGTACGTCCACTGGCAGCTCACCGGCGAGAAGATCCTGGGGGTGGGAGATGCCTCCGGCGTGTTCCCGATCGACGTCGCCACCGGCACCTACGACGCCACCATGGTGGGCCAGTTCGACGACCTCGTGTCGGACCGCGCCCACGGGTGGAAGCTGGCCGACGTCCTGCCCGCGATCCTGCCCGCCGGTGAGCCCGCTGGGCAGCTCACCCCAGCCGGAGCGAACCTGCTCGACCCCACGGGCGCACTTCAGGCCGGCGTCCCGCTCTGCCCCCCGGAGGGGGATGCGGGCACCGGAATGGTCGCCACGAACTCGGTCACCCGCCGCACCGGTAACGTGAGCGTCGGGACGTCCATCTTCGCCATGGTCGTCCTGGAGGGTGAGCTGAAGCGCCAGCACCCCGAACTCGACCTCGTCACCACCCCCGCTGGGGACCTGGTCGCCATGGTGCACTGCAACAACGGCGCCAGCGAGCTCAGCTCGTGGGTTGGTCTGTTCCGGGAGTTCGCCACCGCGGTGGGCTCCTCTGTAGACAGCCCAACGGTGTTCGACACCCTCTTCCTCTCCGCTCTCGACGGCGAGAGCGACGCGGGCGGCCTGCTGGCCTACAACTACCTCTCCGGGGAGCACATCACGAAGCTGGAGGAGGGCAGGCCCCTGTTCGTCCGCACCCCCGGCAGCAACTTCACCCTGGCCAACTTCATGCGCGCCCACTTCTTCGCCGCCTTCAGCACCCTGCGGCTCGGGATGGACCTGCTCATCAAGGACGAGGGCGTGCGGCTGGATACGATGTTCGCTCACGGCGGGGTGTTCAAGACCCGAGGGGTCGCGCAGCGCTTCCTCGCCGCGGCGATCGGCGCCCCCGTGTCGGTCGGTGAGACCGCGGGGGAAGGCGGCGCCTGGGGCATCGCCGTGCTCGCGGCCTTCATGAGGGGCAGGTCTCCCGGGCAGGGTCTGGGCGACTTCCTGGAGACCGAGGTATTCGCCACGACGCCGCTGGAGAAGGTCGATCCCGACCCAGCCGACGTGGCAGGGTTCGACGCGTTCATGGTGCGCTGGACCGCCGGCCTGGCCATCGAGAGGGCGGCAGTCGAGAGCGTCTGACCGGGGCCCGATGGCGGGCGGTCAGCCCGCCCGGCGCAGCCGCAGCGAGTTGCCGACCACGATCACGCTCGAGGCCGCCATCGCCGCCCCCGCGATCATCGGGTTCAGCAGCCCGAGCGCGGCCAGCGGGATCGCGGCCACGTTGTACGCGAACGCCCAGAACAGGTTCTGCTTGATGATCGCGAGCGTCTGCCGCGAGATGCGGATCGCCGTGGGGATGCGGTGCACGTCCCCGCCGAGCACGGTGATGTCCGAGGCCTCGATCGCCACGTCCGTCCCGGTGCCCATCGCGATCCCGAGCCCGCGCGCCCCGGCCTGGGCGAGCGCCGCGGCGTCGTTCACGCCGTCGCCCACCATGGCCACCACGCGGCCCTCCGCTTGGAGGGCGGCCACGACGTCCCGCTTCCCGCCGGGCAGCACGCCCGCGTGGACCCGCTCAATCCCCAACTCGCCGGCCACACGCCGCGCCGCGGCCTCCGCGTCCCCCGTCAGCAGCACCGGCTCGATCCCCAGCGCGCGGATCTCGCGCACCGCCGCGGCGGCGTCCGGCTTCGGCTCGTCGCGCACCACGACGACGCCGCGCACGGCCCCGTCCCAGCCCACGGCGACGGCGGTGCCACCGTCCGCCGCGGCCCGTGCGACAGCGTCGTCCGCCGCCGCGACGCTCAGCCCGCGCTCCGCGAGGAACGCGGGCCGTCCGACGACGACCTCCCGCCCCTCGACGGTCGCGGTGACGCCGAGTCCGGCGGTGTTTCGGAATCCCTCGGCGGCCGGCAGCAGTCCCGCATGGCGGGCGCTCGTGACGATGGCCTGCGCGATCGGGTGTTCTGACCCGGCCTCCGCCGCGCCGGCGAGGCGCAACAAGTCGTCGGCGTCGGGGCCGGCCAGCGAGACGACGTCTGACACCGACATCCGCCCGGTGGTCAGGGTCCCGGTCTTGTCGAGCACCATGGTGTCCACGCGCTTGGTGGACTCGAGGATCTCCGGGCCCTTGATGAGGATGCCGAGCTGGGCGGCACGCCCGGTGCCCACCAGCAGAGCGGTGGGCGTGGCCAGCCCGAGCGCACACGGGCAGGCGATGATCAGCACCGCCACGGCGGCGGTGAACGCGGCCTGGAGCGGGTTGCCCAGCAGCAGCCACACGGTGAACGTCGCGATCGCGAGCCCGATCACCACCGGCACGAACACCGCGGAGATCCGGTCCGCGAGCCGCTGGACCGGGGCCTTGCCCGTCTGGGCCTGCGCCACCATCCGCCCGATCTGGGCGAGCGCGGTCTGGGATCCCACGCGCGTTGCCCGCACCGTGAGCACGCCGGAGGTGTTGACGGTGGCGCCGGTGACGGCGTCGCCGGGGGCCACCTCCACCGGGACGGGCTCGCCGGTCAGCAGCGAGGTGTCGACGGCGGACTCGCCTGCCGCCACCACGCCGTCGGTGGCGATCTTCTCGCCGGGGCGCACGACGAACTCGTCGCCCACGCGCAGGTCCGTGATGGGCACGCGGACCTCGTGGCGCTTGCCATCGGGGCCGGGCTCGAGGCGGGCGGCATCCTTCGCGCCCATGGAGAGGAGCGCGCGGAGGGCGGACCCGGCGCGGCGGCGGGAGCGGGACTCCGCCCAGCGCCCGGCCAGCAGGAACGTGGTGACCACGGCGGCCACCTCGAAGTACAGCTCCGGGTGCATGCCCTCGTGGGCCTGGCGTGGGAGGAGCGAGACCTCCATCGTCATGCCGATCTCGCCGGCGCCGCCGAACAGCAGTGCCCACAGGGACCAGGTGGAGGCGGCGATGACGCCGAGCGAGACGAGGGTGTCCATCGTGGACGAGCCGTGGCGCGCGGCGTTGAAGGCGGCGCGGTGGAACGGCCAGGCCCCCCACGTCACCACCGGCAGCGCGAGGGCCGCCACCAGCCACTGCCAGCCGGGGAACTGCAACGGCGGGACCATGGAGAGCAGTACCACCGGGAAGGCCAGCACCGCCGAGACGACGAAACGGCGCTTCAGGTCCGCCGCGCGGCGGGCCGAGGGGTCGGAGGTGTCGACGTCGTCGCCCGCGTGGGCGCCGTGGTCGTGGCCGGAGAGCGCACGTTCCAGGTCGACCTCCTCGCCGTCGACGTGGCGGCTCGTGACGTGCCCCCCGTAGCCCGCGGCGACGAGTTGGGCCTCGAGTTCGGCGTCGTCGTGGTCCGCGGTGAGGATTACGTGGGCCGACTCGGTGGCCAGGTTCACGGTGGCCTGCACGCCCGGGAGCTTGTTGAGCCGTTTCTCCACGCGAGCCACACACGAAGCGCACGTCATGCCCTCGACCTGCAGGTCCACCTCGGCGAGCGGGCGGATGGAGGTCGTGCCGTGAGCGGTGTGGTCAACTGTCACGCGCGCTCCACCCCGACGAGGGCGTAACCGGCCTCGTCGATCGTCTCGGCGAGCTTCTCGTCCGTGATGTCGTCGTTCAGGGTGACGAGCACGTCGGAGGTACCGCCGGCCTCGAGCGTGACCTTCACCTCGGCGACCTCGTCGAGAGCGGTCAGGTCCTTGGTCACGTGCATGACGCAGTGCCCACAGGTCATGCCGTCGACCTTCAGGGTGATGGACTGGCGATCTCTGGTCATGGTCTCTCCTTGTTGGGTTTCGGCGGCGCTCGGGCGAGCGGCGCCGGCTGTGGTGGTGGGCTGTTTCAGGACTTCCAGAGGCGCGCGATAGCCGCGGTGGCCTCCGCCACCTTCTCGCGGCCCTCTTCGTCGGAGGACTTCGCGGCGTTCACGACGCAGTGGTTCAGGTGGTCCTCCAGGAGGCCGAGGCTCACGGACTGGAGCGCCCGCGTGACGGCGGAGACCTGGGTGAGGACATCGATGCAGTAGGTGTCCGACGCGATCATCCGCTCTATGCCGCGCACCTGCCCCTCGATGCGGCGCATGCGCGCGAGGTACGCGTCCTTCTGCGGGGAGTAGCCGTGTGGGCCGTGGGTGCCGTGGCCCGGGGTGCCGTGGCCGCCGGGTGCGTGCTCGGTGACGTCCTGTGTGCTCACGTGTCCTCCTCCCGCTTTCACCCGATACAACACCATACCCCTAGGGGGTATTCCGGTGCCAGTGCGACCAACGGGGCGAGCTAGACGCCGGCGGCCTATTCGAGTTCGAGGAACCACTCCGGCCACTCGTCGCGCGGGAAGCGTTCGCGTTCCAGACGGAGCATTTCCGGCGTGATCTCGCGCTTCATGATCGGGCGCCGGGTGCGGTTGAAGTTGATCGAGAACTCCCCCTTGGCCCGGATGGCCACGAGCGCCCCGAACCATGGCCCTTCCGGGCTGGTCCGCCCCAGGTTTCGCAGCTCGCCGAGCGCCCGTGCCACGTCCTCGGACACGGTGGGAACCCTCGCCGGCGACCCATCCTCCAGGATCGCCTGCGCGGACAGTTCCATCACGTTGCCCACGGACTCGCACAGCAACTGGATCTCCGACGCCCCCGGGGGGATGTGCGGGATGACGCCCTGCGCGATGCGCTGGTAGAGGGCCTGGTGTGCGGCGTCCTTCAGGCCGGTCCCGGGGGGCGAGGTCACCGTCCCGGGCAGGGGCGCCGACGCCGTCCCCCCCGCGCCGGCCCCCGCCGCCGCCCCCGACGCGGTCGTCACCGGTACGGAGTCCGGCGCGAAGCCCGTCGTGTGCACCACACCGGCAGCCGCCTGCACCGTATTGGCCCTCGTGGCCTTCTCCAGTTGCTGCAGCCGCTCCAGCTGCCAGGCGGTCATCCACGGCGTGGCCGCGATCTCCTGCGGGGCGGAGTCCTTCAGCTCCTCGGCGGGGACGGTGGACTCCCAGACGCCGAGGTCGATTTCGATGAAGCCGGCTGCCTCCGCCTTCGTCCAGTCCCGCGCCATCGAGCAGATGCGCGCCGCGACCTGCCCGTCGGGGAGGCGGAACTGCTGGGCCAGTTGCACGGCGTGGCCGCGCCACGTCGCGGTGACCCGCACCTCGAACAGCGCCTTCGCCTCCGCATGCGCCACGGGCCGCACCCAGAAACCGTTGACGTTCTGCGTGAAGCCGAGCTCCGCGGGCGGCTCGGACGGCGCGACGGCGGTGATCGCCGTCGGGACGCCGTCGTCCCCGCTCACGATGTCGGCCACGAACGCGTTCTCGTCGATGACGACGACGGCGCCCACCGTCGCCGTCGGGATGACCGCCTTCAGGGCGTCCTCGCGGGTGTGGTCCTGCCAGCCGAGCGCGGGGCCGTGGTACGTCCCGACGAGAACGGGGTCGGCGTCGTCCGCGAACCGCCACAGGCGCGCGCCGGACGTGAGGCGGGTGTGGTCCAAGTGGAAGACCTCGACCAGTTGCTCGTCCACCTCGACTGTCCCGGACGGGTCGAGGACGTCGCGCTCGACGATGTTGGCGGCGCGGGCGGGCAGCAGCTGCCATGACGGCGACTTGTCCACGTGCAGGATGTGGAGCGGCCCGTCGGCGGGGATCCGCGAGCCGGGGCGGTCCAGCAGGTGCAGCCGGCGCAGGTCCGGGATGGTGGTCACCGAGCTGACCTCGGCGGCACGCACCACGTAGCCGCTGACGCGGTCGTAGCCCTCGGTGAGGTAGGCGTGCGCGAGGATCTGCGGGACGGCTTTCTGCAGCACGGTCATGCCTCGAGGCTACCCGACGGCGCCGCGCACGGGCCGAGGAGGGGGTGCCACGCGCGGGCCGGGGAGGGCCGCGCACGGGCCCGCGGGAGGGCGACGACAGCGGTCGCCCGCCGGCCCCGGCGTTGCCTTCGACACAGGTGATCCCGGACACTCGGCCGACCCCGTGACGTGCGCACAGGTTACCGTTGAAGGGTGAATCATCTACTCGACCTCGCCATGGTCCCGATGCTGATGCCCGATTGGCTCGATCCCGAGTTCATCATCAACAGCCTCGGCAACTGGGCGCTCTGGGGTGTCGCGTTCATCGTCTTCGCCGAGTGCGGGCTCTTCTCCATCCTCCCGGGCGACTCCCTGCTGTTCACGGTGGGGATGTTCGTGGCCCTCGGCAGCATCCAGTTCGGGGACCTGGGCTCGCTGGGAACGCTCGCCGTGGCCTGCGTGATCCTGGCCATCGCGGCGATTCTCGGCAACATCTCCGGGTACTACCTCGGCCGGCTCATCGGCCCGCCGCTCTTCAAGCCCCGCACCGGCTTCTGGGGCAGGGTGTTCGACCCGCAGTGGGTGGACAAGACCCATGTATTCCTGGGGAAGTACGGCAACCGCGCCCTCATCCTCGCCCGCTTCGTCCCGTTCGTCCGGACGTTCATCACGCTCATCGCCGGCGTCGGGCGGATGGACTTCGGGAAGTTCATCAAGTACACGGCCATCGGTGGAGTGCTCTGGGCCTGCGGAGTGACCTCGCTCGGCTACTTCCTCGGGACGATCCCGTTCATCCACGACCACATCGAGGTCGCGCTCGTCCTCATCGTGTTCGTGTCGCTGATCCCGATGGTCGTCGAATACCTGATCCAGAAGCGCAAGGTCGACCTGATCATCGACTGACGCGACCAGCGGCGGCGAGCCCGGATAGCCTCAGGGGTGTCCGCGGCGACGAGGGACTGCCGCGCGTGCTCGAGCAGGAGGCCCGATGATGTCCGACGTCGTCCATCTTCGCCGTGGGGGAACGAGCTTGGTGCTGCGGCTCGATGCCACCGCCCTGCCGTGCGTGCTGCACTGGGGTCCGGATCTCGGTGCCCTCCCCGACCCCGCCGCCCTGGCCCATGCGCTCGCCATGCCCTACATCGACAGCCCGATCGCCGTGCAGCAGTGGGTCGCCGTACTCCCGCAGCACTCGTCCGGCTGGCTCGGGCGCCCCGGCCTCCTCGGCTCGCGGGCCGGCCGCGCCTGGTCCGTGGCGTACGACGCCGTGACCACCGCCGTTGCCGACGCCGGCACCCCCGAGTGGCCGGACGGTCCCGACGGCGCGGTGCGGCTGCGCGCCGTCGCCACCGACACCCCGGGGGAGCTGGAGGTGGCCGCCGAGTTCGAGCTGCTCGCCAGCGGCCTGCTGCGGGTGCGCGCCTCCGTCACGAACCTGGCGGACGAGCCGTACGAGGTCCTCCACCTCGAGCCGGCCCTCCCGGTCCCCGCCGAGGCGGGCGAGCTCCTCGACATGACCGGCCGCCACACCCACGAGCGCACCCCGCAGCGCCGCCCCTTCGACATGGGCCTGAGCCTCCGCGAGTCCTGGGGCGGGCGCCCGGGCCACGACTCCGCCACCGTCATGTGCGCCGGTCGGCACGGATTCGGCTGGCGCACCGGCCGGGTGTGGGGTTCTCCCACCGCTTCCACCGGTTCCTGCGCGCCCGCCCGCAACACCCCGAGCGCCCCCGCCCGGTGCTGCTCAACACCTGGGAGGCCGTCTACTTCGACATGGACCTGCCCAAGCTGCTGCAGCTCGCGGAGCGTGCCGCCGAGCTCGGCATCGAGCGCTACGTCCTCGACGACGGCTGGTTCCGCCATCGCCACAACGACCGTGCCGGCCTCGGTGACTGGTTCGTGGACGAGTCGGTGTGGGGGCCGGACGGGCTCCACCCACTGGTGGACCGGGTGCGGGAGCTGGGCATGGAGTTCGGCCTCTGGTTCGAGCCGGAGGCGATCAACCCGGACTCCGACCTCGCCCGCACCCACCCCGCGTGGGTCCTGCAGACCAACCACGGCCCCGGCCCGGACTCCCGCTACCAGCAGATGCTCGACCTGGGCCACCCCGAGGCGTACCAGTACGTCCTCGAGCGGATCTCTGCCCTCGTGGCCGAGTACGGCATCGCGTACCTGAAGTGGGACCACAACCGCGCGCTCGTGGACGCCGGGCACACGCCGTCGGGACGCCCGGGGGTGCACGCCCAGACGCGCGCGTTCCACCGCATGCTCGCCGAGCTGAAGACCCGGCACCCCGGGCTGGAGATCGAGTCCTGCGCGGGCGGGGGCGGCCGGGTGGACCTCGGCGTCATCGAGCACACGGACCGCGTCTGGGTCTCGGACTGCATCGACGCCCACGAACGCCACCGCATGGTGCGCTGGACCGGCCTCACCCTGCCGCCGGAGCTGATGGGGACGCACGTGGGCTCGGGGGCGGACCACACCACCCACCGCAGCCACGAGCTGGCCTTCCGCGCCGGCACCGCGCTGTGGGGGCACCTAGGACGCTGGTGTCGAACGGGCACTTTCGCGTAGTGATCTGACGGGTTCGGGCCGGTGGAGGCCGGTGTGGGCGTTCGGCACGCTACGCGGCCGGTGTCGCCGAGCGCGGCCGGGGTCGCTGTGAGGCCCCTGACGGGGACTGTAGGGCACCTTGGGTGGGGGTGGGTCTCCTCCCTGGTGTTCTCAGGCGGTGGCGACGGCCCATCCTGCTGGGGTTCGGGTGATTCCGAGGATTGCGAGGCGTGCGACGTTGACCGCGGCGGCCAGGAGAGAGAAGTCGGCGGCGACCTTGTCGGTGCCGCGGACCCGGGCTCGTCTGCCGCCGTGCTTGCGGCGCATGAGGTGACCGATCTTGCGTTCGACCTTCGGACGGGTCGCCCGGTAGTCGGCCCGCCAGGCCGGGTCGGTCTGGGTGGTCCTGGCCCTGACGAGCTCGGCCTCGTAGCGGGTGGTCTGGATGGTGCGCCCGGCCGTGGAGCTGGTGCACTGGGCGGCCAGGGGGCAACTCGCGCAGCCGGCCCCGAACCGGGCGGTGCCACCGCCGTCCTTCGTCGGGCGGATCACCGCCGTGGCACCAGCGGGGCAGGTCACCGTGGCGGC
>JADGOQ010000187.1 GCA_017882885.1 Actinomycetales bacterium
ATCGCGGATCGCGCGAGGCCCGTCACGAAACCGTGGCCCCCCGCCCCCACCTGCTTGGGGAGGGCGGCAATCGTGAGGTCCACGGAACCGGACGCCACCGGTTCGACCAGCCCGGCGCCCTCGATGGCGGACTCGCCGAGGTCGGCGTCGACGAAGAGGAGGAGCCGAGGCTGGCGGCCCTCGACGTCGCGCATCGCGATCACCGACCCCCCGGTCTCCATGGCGGACGCCTTGCCGCGGTTCACGGAGTGGCGGACGACGACGGCGCCGGCCGCCCGGGCGACGTGCTGGGTGTCGTCCTCGGAGCCATCGTCGACGACGAGCACCAGGTCGACGTGCGGGATGGCGCGGCAGGCCCGGATCGTCGCGGCGATGTTCCCGGACTCGTCCTTGGCAGGGATGACGGCCGCGACCCGTGTTGCGTCACTCACAGGGCCAGCCTAATCCTTTGCACGCTCTTGGGGGTACCGCAGGACCTGACTGTACTGCCCCTCCTCCCCGGAAGGGCCCCGGCCTCCTGCGAGGGGGGCCCCGGCCTCCTGCGAGGGGGGCCCCGGCCTCCTGCGAGGGGGAGGTTTCGCGCTGAGATCGCTTCGTGCGCGCCTCACACTGGGCGCGAAACCTCCCGCTCGGCGTCAAACCTCCTCCTGAGGACCCGCTCCCCGGGCGAGGGCGCCTCACCCGCCGACCGAGTGCCCAACCTCAGTGGGTTGAACACCCAACGGTCAGCGCAAGGTGACCTGAGGGGAGATCATGCCGGCGCGGGCGCGGCGCTCGTCCGCCGTGAGCGGCTCGGTGACCGCGAGCGCGGCGGCGAGGCGCTTCTCGAAGGCCTTGCACGGCGTGGAGAGTTCATCCGCCTCGGTGCCGGGGTTCAGCTCCCACACCGGGACGAGAGCGCCGCACGCCCGGAAGGCGCCGATGAGGCGCGCGCCCTCCTCGAGGTCCGTCTCGCGGCGGGCCTGCAGCCGGGCGAGTGCGTCCAGCAGGTCGTACTCTGGCTCGGGGCGCACCCAGCGGAGGAACTCGCGGCCCATACGGGTCCAGTAGGCGGAGGTCACGCCGTCGACGGCGATCATCGGCACCGCGCTGTCGGCGGCGGACTCGAGCGCCTCCTCGAGCTCGGGAGTGCGCTCGGTGGCGGGGTCGATCCAGTAGTCGAAGCCGTCGTGGACCGTGACGGCGAGCGCGGCGCCGGCGGGGACGAGGTCCTGCAGGCGGGTCCCGGGCTCGGGCAGTGCGGAGAGGTGCAGGGCCTGGCCGGGCTCGAGCTCGAGCGCCTTCTCGATCGCGTTCGCGATGTCGCGGGAGGCGTCACCGGTGTGCATCCGCGTCTGCATTGCCACCACCACCGTGCCGTCCTCGCGGCGCAGTGCGGGAATCTGGTCCGGCAGGAGGGTCACGAGCAGGACGGGCGTGTCCCCGACCGTCAACTCCACGGACGCCGACGGCAGGATCTCCCGCATCGCGATGAGGTCTGTCTCGGCGGGCAGCCCCTCGAACGGCCGCTCGACGAACTGGACCTCCGGGCGCTTCGGCTTGGAGGTGACCTCGGGGGCGGACTTGCTACGTGACTTCTTACCCATGCGCCAAGGGTAACCGCGCACCGGCACGCTCCCAATTCGCGCGCCCACTGCGGCGGATGACGCGGAGGCGCCCCTCCCCGCCAGCCAATTTCGACGAACCGAGTGTATTCGTCGTGGCCGTCGGGCAGGATTGGACCATGCACGAGCGCGCTGGACAACCTGCACAACCCCAAGACCTGATCGACGTCGAGAAGGTCGTCTCCTCCTACTACGACCTCGTCCCCGATGTCGAGAACCCCGCACAGAAGGTGGTTTTCGGCACTTCCGGGCACCGCGGTTCCTCCCTGGACGCCGCCTTCAACGAAGCCCACATCGTCGCCACCACGCAGGCCATCGTCGAGTACCGGCGTGGCCAGGGCACCGACGGCCCGCTCTTCATCGGGCGTGACACCCACGTGCTCTCCGAGCCGGCGTGGAAGTCCGCCCTGGAGGTGCTCGCCGCCGCCGGCGTGGAGGTCCGTGTGGACGCCCGCGATTCCTGGACCCCCACCCCGGCCGTCTCCCATGCCATCCTGCGCGCCAACGGCGCCGGCACCTCGGCCGGCGTGCGGACCACGGGACCCGCGCGCGCCGACGGCATCGTGATCACGCCGTCGCACAACCCGCCGCGCGACGGCGGTTTCAAGTACAACCCGCCCCACGGCGGTCCCGCGGACTCGGATGCGACGGACTGGATCGCAGCGCGCGCGAACGACATCCTGCGCGACGGGTGGGAGAAGGTCGCCCGCGTGTCCCTGGAGAAGGCGCTGGCCGCCGAGACCACCGGCAAGCACGACTTCCTCTCCTCCTACGTCGACGACCTGGCCAACGTGGTCGACCTCGAGGCGATCCGCGAGGCCGGCATCCGTATCGGCGCGGACCCGATGGGTGGCGCGTCGGTGGAGTACTGGGGCGAGATCGGCGAGCGCTACGGGCTGAACCTCACCGTGGTGAACCCGAACGTGGACCCGCAGTTCGGCTTCATGACGCTGGACTGGGACGGCAAGATCCGCATGGACTGCTCCTCGCCCAACGCCATGGCATCCCTGCTCGGCAAGATGGGCGCCGGCGCGGCGTTCGACATCGCCACCGGCAACGACACGGACTCGGACCGCCACGGCATCGTGACGCCCGACGCCGGGCTGATGAACCCGAACCACTACCTCGCGGTGGCGATCTCCTACATCTTCACGCACCGTGACGGGTGGCCGGCCGGGGCCGCCATCGGCAAGACCCTGGTGTCCTCCTCCCTGATCGACCGCGTGGCGGCCGGCTTGGGCCGCAGGCTGATCGAGGTGCCGGTCGGGTTCAAGTACTTCGTCCCCGGCCTGATCGACGGCTCCGTCGGCTTCGGTGGCGAGGAGTCCGCGGGCGCCTCGTTCCTCCGCACGGACGGCACCGTGTGGTCCACCGACAAGGACGGCATCATCCTGTGCCTGCTGGCCTCGGAGATCCTCGCGATCACCGGCAAGACCCCGTCGCAGATCCACAAGGACCTCGTCGCGCAGTACGGCGAGTCCGCGTACGCCCGCATCGACGCCGCCGCCACCAAGGAGCAGAAGGCCAAGCTGGGCAAGCTCGACCCCTCCGACGTCAAGGCCGAGACACTCGCCGGTGAGCCCATCACCGCCCGCCTCGTCCGCGCTCCGGGCAACAACGAGCCCATCGGCGGCCTGAAGGTCACCACCGAGAACGCGTGGTTCGCCGCGCGTCCGTCGGGCACCGAGGACGTCTACAAGATCTATGCCGAGTCCTTCAGGGGTGCCGAGCACCTCGCCCAGGTGCAGGCCGAGGCCAAGAAGGTGGTGGACGCGGCCCTGGGCGGGTAGCGCACACTAGCCCTGAACGCGGCGCACCGTCGGTGAGTTGCGCCGCACCCGCCACGATTCGGCGGCGTCGCGCCACGGGCGGCGGGGATAGCGTTCGGACAGGTCCGAGTGGGCCGCGAACGTCCCCGCCGCCCGTCGCACGTCCGCGAGCGGGCCGGCCGGGATCACTTGGCCCAGGAACTCGAAACGCGCGGCCAACCCGGGCTCGTACGCGTGCTGCGGGCACGACCGTTCGCCGCGTACGGCGTCGAACCACAGCGAGATGTCACCCCAGCCCGGGGCGGCGAGTGACCCGCCGAACTGCGCCACGGACAGGCCAGCGCACAGCACCGCGAAGTCCAGGCACTGTGGGAGCGGCCAGCGCTGGAGCCGGGCGTACACCAGCGCGGACATGAAGACGTCGCCGGCCCCGGTCGGGTCGATGGCGTCCACCGGCACGCCCGCCGCCCGTGCCTCCTCGCCGGTGCGGCGGTCACGCGCGACGGCGCCGTCGGCCCCCAGCGTCACGACGGCGAGCTCGACGTGGTCCCCGAGGCGGTCCAGTGCCCCCGCCACGGTGGCGGTGCGTGTGTAGGCCAGCGCCTCCACCTGGTTCGGCACGAACGCGTGGCAGTACCGCAGCGGCTCGAGGAGCGCCTCGTCCCAGGTCTCCGTGGGGTCCCACCCGATGTCCGCGTAGACCGCCGCGCCCCTCGCGGCCGCCGTCCGCCACCAGGACTGGCCGGCCCGCCCGCCCCCGAGGTCGGTGATGACGGCGCGCGTGGGCGGCGGTGTGCCGATCAGGGCGTCCGCACCCATGGGGAGGTCGTGGCCGTGGGTGATGAGGGCGCGGTCGCCGTCGAGGCTGAGCGAGACCGTCACGTTCGTGTGCTGCGGCACGGTGACGCTGCGGCTGAGGTCCACACCCTCCTCGGCCAGCACCTGCCGGCACCACCCGCCGTAGACGTCGTCGCCGAAACCCGCGGCGAGCGCGGTGCGCAGCCCGAGGCGCGCCGTGGCCACCGCCAGGTTCGCGATCCCGCCGGGCAGCGAGCCCATTCCGCTCGTCAGCACCTCTGTTCCCGGCCGTGGCACGTGCTCCAGACCGGTGAACACCAGGTCGAAGAAGACGTCGCCGTGCAGGAAGACGTCGAATTCACCCCCCGGCGGCACTCCCGTTCCCCTCACCCCCGAAACGCTACCGGTGCGCCGGTTCGGGCGGCGTCGCATGAGTAGCGTGGGGGCATGCAGCTCACGATGATCGGCGGCGGCGGGTTCCGGGTCCCGCAGATGTACCGCGCCCTGGCCGGCAATGACGGCCCGATCGACCGCCTCGTCCTCACCGACACCGACGAGCGCCGCCTCGCCGTCGTGGGCGACGTGATCCGGGGGCTGGCCGCGGGGACGGCGACGGCCCTCGAGGTGTGCACGACGACGGACGTCGGGGCCGCCCTCGACGGCGCCGACTTCGTGTTCAGCGCGATCCGGGTGGGCGGGACGCGCGGGCGGGTGGGCGACGAGGAGATCGCCCTGCGCCACGGCCTGCTCGGGCAGGAGACGGTGGGCGTGGGCGGGCTGGCCTACGCCCTGCGCACGGTGCCGGTGGCGCGCACCCTGGCCGCCATCATCGACGAGCGGGCGCCGGGCGCGCGGGTCATCAACTTCACCAACCCCGCCGGCATCATCACGCAGGCCATGCGGGAGACGCTGGGCGATCGCGTCATCGGCATCTGCGACACCCCGATCGGGCTGGTCAACCGGGTGGGGGCGGCGATCGGCCGGACGGTCGAGGACTTCGACTACGTGGGGGTCAACCACCTGGGGTGGCTGCGGTCGGCGATCGTCGGCGGGCGGGACGTGCTGCCCGCGCTCCTCGAGGCGGACGCCGTCCTCGGGCGGATCGCGGAGGCGGAGCTGTTCGGGCACGACATCGTCGCCTCCATGGGCGCCCTGCCCAACGAGTACCTCTTCTTCTACTGGTCCGCACGGGAGGCGGTGGCGCGGATCCGGGGACGGGAGACCCGCGGGCGCTACCTCGACGGCCAGCAGGAGGCCTTCTACGCGGCCGCCGCGGCCGAACCCTGGCGGTCCGCCGAGTTGTGGAGGGCGGCGCTCGGTGAGCGTGAGGCCACCTACGGCGGTGAGGCCCGCGAGGATCCCCGCGCCCGGCGCGCGGCGGCCGAAATCGCGCTCGGCGGGTACCAGCCCGTCGCGCTGCAACTCATGGAGACCCTCGCCGGCCGTGCCGAGCCCTCGTACATGATCCTCGACGTGGCCAACGCGTACGCGGGGCGGCGGGCGATCGCGCAACTACCGGACGACGCCGTCGTGGAGGTCCCGTGCCTCGTGGACGCCGACGGCGTGCACCCCCGCGCGATCGCGCCCGTGAGTTCCGAGATGGCCGGGCTGATGGTGCAGGTCAAGGCGTGCGACGAGCTGGTGCTGCGCGCCACCGCCGAGCGGGAGCCGGCACTCGCCCTGCGCGCCTTCGCGGCGCATCCGCTGGTGGACTCGCTCGAGGTCGCCCGCGCGGTCCTCGCGGAGTACTGCGCGCGGGTGCCGGGAGTGGCCGCCGCCATCGGGGCGTAGGGGCGCCTGCTTCGGTAGGTTGGGGGCATGGCAGTATCGCGCGGGGCGCTCATCGAGGACGCCGTCAACAAGCGGCTCATGCACCGCCGCTGGAGGCAGGGCTGGCGCCCCCGGGTGATCGCCTTCACGGGCTACGGCTCGGAGCAATTCGTCCGCGTGCTCGGCCGCGTGGTGATGCAGGACCCGTCGGTCGACGGCCTGGAGACGAGCCCCGACGACGTGGATACCCGCCCCGAGGACTTCCTGGCCGACGCCCAGCGCGGCTGGCGGCTGTTCGTCTCCACCCACGTGGCGCACCTGCCGGTGACCATCACCGCTGGTGCCGCCACCGTCCACACGACCACGGACAGGTCGGGCTACCTCGACGTCATCATCCGTGGCCATGGGCTCCGGCCCGGCTGGCAGGAGGTCACGATCGACGCCACGGCGGCCAAGCCGGTGCTGGCGCCCGTGCGGATCGAGCGGTCGGACGCCGAGGTGGGGCTCATCTCGGACATCGACGACACCGTCATGGTCACCTACCTGCCGCGCGCGCTCATCGCCGCGTGGAACACGTTGGTCCGCCAGACCACCACCCGCAAGCCGGTCCCCGGGATGGCCGAGCTCTACGCCACCCTGCTCGAACGCCACCCCGGGATGCCGGTGATCTACCTGTCGACCGGGGCGTGGAACGTGGTGCCCACGCTCACGGGCTTCCTGCGCCATCACGGCTACCCCGAGGGCCCCATGCTCATGACCGACTGGGGTCCCACCAATACGGGATGGTTCCGCTCCGGGCAGGAGCACAAGCGCACCGCGCTCCGGCGCCTGGCGATCGAGTTCCCCGGTATCCGGTGGCTCCTCGTGGGCGACGACGGCCAGCACGACCCCATGCTCTACCGCGAGATGGCACGGGAGCATCCGGAGCACGTGCGCGCGATCCTCATCCGCCAGCTGAATCCCGTGGAACAGGTCCTTGCACACGGCACGACCACCGAGAAGGTCCACCCGGACGAACCCCAACGGGACGACCTCGATCTCACCGTCCCGTTCCTCGAGGGGCCGGACGGGTTCGAGCTCGCGAGGCTGCTTCCCGACATCGGTTAGGACAGCGCGGCGTCCAACATCGCGAAGGGCACATTAGTCGTACCATTGATCCAACAGGTCCGGGTCGCCCCAGCCGAGGGACGGGCGCATCTGGACGGGAGGCTCGTGATGGCCGGATCGATGTATGCGGCCCTGGTCGAAGTCCTCGGCGGACAGATCACGGCCGGGGAGATCCCCGCGGGCGCCGTGATCAGCCTCGCCTCCCTCGAGGACAGGTTCGACGTCTCGCGGACGGTCGCGCGCGAGGCGATGCGCGCACTGGAGTCCAAGGGCATGATCGAGGCCCGTCGGCGGGTGGGGCTCATCGTCACGGCCAAGTCCAACTGGCACGTCCTCGACCCGCAGGTGATCGGCTGGCGGCTGGCCGGCCCGGGGCGCAACGACCAGCTCCGCACCCTGGTCGAGTTGCGGATCGCCGTCGAGCCGACGGCCGCCCGGCTCGCGGCGCTCCACGGCAGCGCGGAACAGAAGCGGCGTTGCCTCGAACTCGCCGAGGAGATGCTCCGCCTCGGCGAACGGGGCAAGGGTCGCTCGAAGGCGTTCCTGGCCGCGGACGTCGAATTCCATGTGACGATCCTGCAGGCCAGCGGCAACGAGATGCTCGCGGCACTCGAACCCGTGATCACCGCGGTGCTCGTCGGCCGGTCGAAGCTGAAGATGACACCGCAGGCGCCCGCGCCGGAGGCCCTGGAGACCCACGTCGCGACCGCGCTGGCCATGCTCGAGGGCGAACCCGAGGTGGCCGAGGCGCGGTGCCGTCGCCTCGTGAGCGTGGTCCGCTCCGAGATCGACTGACACCGCCGGCCCCGCCGGCGGCCTAGGTCAGTGGTGTTGAACGGGTCTTCTGGGCGCGAGTTCGGGGGTGTCGGTTCGCCGGAGGCTGGTCGGGGTTGATGGGCGGGTCTGCCCGGGCGTCCTCGGTAGGGGCGGTTCGTGGCCGGTGTGAGTCCCGTCCAGGGGCCGTGACGGCCCTTGTGGGGCTGGGCAACTGGCCTGGTCGACCCCTCCTGGTGTTCTCAGGCGGTGGCGGCGACCTTGTCGGTGCCGCGGACCCGGGCTCGGCGTCCCCCGTGCTTGCGGCGCATGAGGTGACCGATCTTGCGTTCGACCTTCGGCCGGGTCGCCCGGTAATCGGCGCGCCATGCCGGGTCGGTCTGGGTGGTCCTGGCCCTGCTGAGCTCGGCCTCGTAGCGGGTGGTCTGGATGGTGCGCCCGGCCTTGGAGCTGGTGCACTGGGCGGCCAGGGGGCAACTCGCGCAGCCGGCCCCGAACCGGGCGGTGCCACCGCCGTCCTTCGTCGGGCGGATCACCGCCGTGGCACCAGCGGGGCAGGTCACCGTGGCGGC
>JADGOQ010000018.1 GCA_017882885.1 Actinomycetales bacterium
CCGTGCACTCGTGCCACCGGCTGGTGGCGGGCTTCGAGGCGCCCGTCAACCTGGTGTACTCGGCCCGCAACCGCTCCGCCTGCATCCGCATCCCCGTCACCGGCACCTCGCCCAAGGCGAAGCGAGTGGAGTTCCGCGTGCCGGACCCGTCGTCGAACCCGTACCTCGCGTTCTCCGCGATCCTTATGGCGGGCCTGGACGGCATCAAGAACCGCATCGAGCCCACGGACCCGATCGACAAGGACCTCTACGACCTCCCGCCGGAGGAGCACGCCCTCATCGACCAGGTGCCGGACTCGCTGCCCAAGGTCCTCGAGGCGCTCGAGGCGGACCACGACTACCTCACCGACGGTGACGTTTTCACGCCCGACCTGATCGAGACCTGGGTCGACTACAAGCGCACCAATGAGATCGACCCGCTGCGGCTGCGCCCGCACCCGCACGAGTTCGAGCTCTACTACGACCTCTGAGGCGCGATTGCGCTCCTGAGTTCATCCTGACGGGCCCCGCACCACCGCGTGCGGGGCCCGTCGGCGTTTGCCGCGTCGTCGCTGCCGCGTCGCCGAGGGCCGTGGCGTCAGCCGACTGACTCGTCCATCCAGCGCCGCACGAGCCACCCCGCGGGACCTTCGTCCAGCACCACCATGCCGGTGTTCAGCAGGATTCGGCTCGTGGCGAAGTCGGCGTCAACGTTGCGTGCGTGGTAGCCGGACCACGTGCGAATCACCGCGCCGTGCGAGAAGAAGACCGCGACCCCGTCGCCCACCCGCTCTCGCGCCACGTCGATCGCGGCGTTGTACCGCGCAAACACCTCGTGGCCCGTCTCTCCCCCGCGCATCCGGACGTCGAGGTCGCCGTGGCACCAGGCGTTCGCCACCCGGTGGTACTCGATGACCGAGTCGAGGTCGGAGCGCATCTCGAGGTCGGCGGCGATGATCTCGCGGATTCCGGGGAGCACCACGGGTTCCAGACCGAGCTGCCTCGCGAGCGGCGCGGCCGTCTGCCCGGTGCGCGTCAGGTGCGAGGTGAAGATCGCGGACACGCCCTCGGGACTGAGTACGTCGGCCACCGCGGCAGCCTGCTCGTGCCCGAGGGGCGTCAGCGGCGCCCCCGGTTCGGCGGTGTCGAGTTCCAGGTTGACGTTCGCCGTCGTCTGACCATGCCGCACCAGTACCAGTCGCACTCTCGATCCCTCACTTGAAATACACCGCCTCGACAACCCTGCGCGCCCTGCGGGCGGTTCGCAAGTAGTCCTCCTCGAAGTCGAGGGAGCAGCCGGGCGGATACCCGAGCAGGCGGGAGACCACAGTGAGGTCCCGGCCAACCCGCGGCAGCACGTCGGACTTCTGCGGCTTGTCGGTCACCAGCATGATTGCGTCGCGGGTCCGGGATGCGAGCTCCCAAGCCGTCCGCAGGGCCTCGAGGTCCTCCACCGAGATCGCGCCCGCGCGCCACGCCCCCTCGAGGGCGGCGATCGTCCGGGTGGTCCGCATCTCCGGATGGGCGTGGGCGAACTGTAGTTGGAGGTACTGGGCGGTGAACTCCACGTCCGCGAGCCCACCCCTGCCGAGCTTCAGGTGCCGTGTCGGCGCCACGCCGCGCGGCATGCGTTCGGCCTCCACGCGCGCCTTCATGCGGCGCAGGCTGGTCAGCGCGTCGGCGTCGAGGCCGCCGGCGCGATACCTCACCGGATCCACCAGTGCGAAGAAGTGCTCGAGCACCCCCGGGTCACCCGCCACCGGCCGTGCCCGGAGGAGCGCCTGACACTCCCAAGGCTCCACCCAGCGCTGGTAGTACTCGGCGTAGGAGGCCAGCGAGCGCACCAGGGGTCCGCGCCGACCCTCGGGCCGTAGGTCGGTGTCCACGGCGAGGGGCGGCTCGTGGCTCGGCTCCGTGAGGACGGTCCGCACCCCGCCCGCCACCTTCATCGCGAACTCGAGGGCGGCCTGGTCGTCACCCACGGGCTCGTAGACGAACATGACGTCCGCATCCGAGGCGTAGTTCATCTCGCGGCCCCCCAGCCGGCCCATCGCGATGATGCCGACCCGGGCCGGGTCCTCCTCGCCCGCCGCCATCCCCCGGTCCGCACGCACCCCGCGGCGCGCCATGTGCAGCGCCCCCACAAGCGCCACGTCGGCCGCGTCAGTGATCATCTCGGCCCTCGCCGGGTCCACCCCGTCCAGGATGTCCCCCAGGGCGGCGCGCGTCAGTTCACGACGTCGCAGGTACCGTGCCGCTTCGACGCCGGCCGGGCGGTCGTCCCGCCGCTGCAGCATGGCGTCCAGCTCGCGCTGCAGCGCCTCCCTGGTCCGCGGCGCGAGCTCGGCGTCGTCGTCGAGCCACTGCACCGACTCGGGAAGCCGTGACAGGGCCGCCGTCGCGTACTCACTCGAGGACAGGACCTGCGCGAGGCGCGCGCCGGCGGTGCCCGAGTCGCGCAGCAGCTTCAGGTACCAGTGCGTGGAGCCGAGTTCGTCTGAGAGCTTACGGAACGAGAGCAACCCGGCATCGGGGTCGGCGCCCACGGCGAACCAGCCGAGCATCACGGGCAGCAGGTGGCGCTGGATCGCCGCCCGGCGCGAGACGCCTTCGGTGAGCGCCGCAATGTGCCGCATCGCACCCGCGGGATCCCGGTAGCCGATCGCCCGCAAGCGGGCGAGGGCCGCGGACGGTTCGAGTGCCAGGTCCTCGGGCGACAGTCGCGCCGTGAGCGGCAGGAGCGGGCGGTAGAAGATCGCCTCGTGCAGTTCGCGCACCCGCCGCCGCGTGGTCAGCCACTCCTGGTCGACGTCGTCGACGGCGAGCAGCCGCGACAGCCGCCGCAGGTCCTCGGGCCGGGTGGGCACCACGTGGGAGCGGCGCATGCGGTGGAACTGGATGCGGTGCTCGAGCGCGCGGAGGAACTTGTAGCGGTCCGCCAGTTCGGCGGCCTCGGCGCGCCCCACGTACCCCCCGCCCGCGAGCGCCGCGAGGGCCGGCAGCGTGCCCCGCACCCGCAGCGACTCGTCGGTGCGGCCGTGCACGAGTTGCAGCAGCTGTACCGTGAACTCCACGTCACGCAGGCCGCCCTTCCCGAGCTTCAGCTGGCGCTCGGCATCGCGGGCGCGGACGTGGTCCTCCACCCGCTGGCGCATCGCCTGCGAGTCCTCGACGAAGTGCTCGCGTTCGACCGCACTCCACACGAACGGCTGCGTGGCAGCCAGGTACCGCGCGCCGAGGTCGCTGTCCCCCGCCACCGGACGGGCCTTCAGCAACGCCTGGAACTCCCAGGTCTTCGCCCAGCGCTGGTAGTAGGCCACGTGCGACTGGAGGGTCCGGACCAGGGGCCCGTCCTTGCCCTCAGGCCGCAGGTTCGCGTCAAGGGGCCACAGCGGCGGTTCTGGCCCCACCTCGGAGACGATCTTCAGGACGGTGGTGGCGAGCGGGGTGCAGGCCTCGACGGCGGCGGCCTCGTCCGCGCCGTCGCACACGTAGATGACGTCCACGTCCGAGATGTAGTTGAGCTCCTCCGCCCCCGTCTTGCCCATCGCGATGATGGTGAACGGGTACTCGCCCGCCTCCGGGTGCCGGTGGCGGGCCAATTCGAGGGCACCGTTCAGCGTGGCGCCCACGAGGCTCGAGATCGCGCCGGAAACGGCGGGCATCACGTCCCGGGCGCCGCGGGGGGTGGCGGCCGCGACCTCGAGGTCGGCCACCACGATGGAGAGCAGCTCCCGGCGGTAGTGCCGCCGCAGGGCGGAGACCGCGCCCGCGATCTCGTGGCTCGCCTGCGTGAACGGTCGCACCACCTCCAGCACCCGCTCGTAGACCGCCTGGTACCCCTCGCCCGACACGCGGGCGCTGAGCGCCCCCGCCAGGGTGGGGTCCGCGATGATGTGGTCCGCGAAGTACTGCGAGGCGCCGAAGACCCGCAGCAGGGACAGCCAGCGGCCGCGGTCCACGTTCCGCAGTTCAGCACCGGCCGGCGTCTCGAGGAGACGCAGCAGGTTCAGCAGTGCCGCGTCCGGGTCGGCGGCGATGGACAGGTCTCTGATGAGCGCCGACGTGTCCATCCCGGCGAACACCGGGCTCCCGAGGAACCCCATCGCGCGGGGTGTGTCGATGAACCCCTTGCGCGCCAGCTCGAAGCGGAGGGCGGTGGTGGAGTCTCGCACTTATTGCCCCGGCATGAAGCGCCTGAGCTCCCAGGGCGTGATCTGGCGGCGGTATTCGCGCCACTCCTGGTGCTTGTTCCGGATCACGAAGTCGAAGGCGTCCTCGCCGAGCGTCTCCGCCACGAGTTCGGAGTTCTCCATCTCGGCGACGGCGCTCTCCAGCGACGACGGGAGGGCGGTGATGCCGAGGGCGCGGCGCTCGTGGTCGGAGAGCTCCCAGACGTTGTCGTCGGCGCCGGGGGGTAGCACGTACTCCTCCTCGATGCCCTTGAGACCGGCCGCCAGGATCACGGCGAGCGCGAGGTAGGGGTTGGCGGCGGAGTCCGGGGAGCGGAACTCGATGCGGGCGGAGGTGGACTTGTCCGGCTTGTACAGCGGCACGCGCACCAGTGCGGAGCGGTTGATGTGGCCCCAGCACACGTAGCTCGGGGCCTCGCCACCGCCCCAGAGGCGCTTGTAGGAGTTGACGTGCTGGTTGGTGATCGCAGCGATCTCGCTCGCGTGGCGCAGCAGCCCGGCGATGAAGTGGCGTGCCGTCTTCGAGAGCTGGTACTCCCCGGCAGCGTCGTAGAACGCGTTGCGGTCGCCCTCGAACAGGGAGAGGTGCATGTGCATGCCCGAGCCGGGGAAGTCGATGAGGGGCTTGGGCATGAAGCTGGCGAGGTAGCCCTGGCTCGCGGCCACCTCCTTGACGATCGTCTTGAACGTCATGATGTTGTCCGCGGTGGACAGGGCGTCCGCGTAGCGCAGGTCGATCTCGTTCTGGCCGGGGCCGCCCTCGTGGTGCGAGTACTCCACGGAGATGCCCATCTGCTCCAGCAGCGAGATCGCTTCGCGCCTGAAGTCCGTCCCCTTGCCGCGCGGGACGTGGTCGAAGTAGCCCGCCCGGTCGATGGGGACCAGCTCGCTGCTCTCGCCCGGATCCTCGAACAGGTAGAACTCGATCTCGGGGTGGGTGTAGAAGGTGAAGCCCTTCTCCGCCGCCCTCGAGAGCATCCGCTTCAGCACCGCGCGCGGCTCGGTCCTGGCCGCCTCTCCCGCGGGGGTGAGGATGTCGCAGAACATGCGCGCCGTCCCGTGCTGCTCGCCACGCCACGGCAGGATCTGGAACGTGGACGGGTCCGGTTGGGCGATCATGTCCGCCTCCGAGACGCGCGCGAGGCCCTCGATCGCGGAGCCGTCGAAGCCGATGCCCTCGGCGAATGCCCCCTCGAGTTCGGCGGGCGCGATGGCCACCGACTTCAACACACCGAGCACGTCGGTGAACCAGAGCTGGATGAAGCGGATATCGCGCTCCTCGACGACGCGCAGCACGTACTCCTGTTGCCGATCCATGAACACTCCTTGACCGCGATGCCTGTCCTCCCATCATCGCCCATCCGGCGCCCCCTCCGCAGTCCGCCGACCCCTCCCCCCTGTTAACAGCCTGTTACACGGCCCGGCGCGTACTCTGGTCCCTGCGGGTACCCGATCGTGGACCTGGCCGTGTGCGGCTCGCTGATGGAGAGGATCGACCGTGGCAGACAACGCTCCCGCGAAGGGTGTCCCCGTTCCGCAACGGGTACGCGTCCACCACCTGCGCCAGGCCAAGGAGCGCCGCGAGCCGCTCACCATGTTGACCGCGTACGACGCGGTGTGCGCCCGCATCTTCGACGAGGCGGGGATCGACCTGCTGCTCGTCGGCGACTCGATCGGCGACAACATGCTGGGCCACCCGTCCACCATCCCCGTCACCGTGGACGAGATGGTGGTCGCCGCGCGGGCCGTCGCGAGTGCGGCCCGCCGCGCGTTCGTGGTGGCGGACCTGCCCTTCGGGAGCTACGAGGCCTCCCCCGCGCAGTGCCACGCCACCGCCGTGCGGATGATCAAGGAGGGCCTGGCCCACGCCGTGAAGTTCGAGGGGGGCGCCCACCTCACAGGTCACGTGGAGTTGTGCACCCGCTCGGGGATCCCCGTCTTCGGCCACCTCGGGTTCACACCCCAGTCCGAGAACATGCTCGGCGGCAAGCGGGTCCAGGGCAGGGGGAACGTGGCCGCGGAGAAGCTGGTGTCCGACGCGAAGGCGCTGCAGGACGCGGGCGCCGTCGCGGTGGTGCTGGAGATGGTCCCGGCGCCGGTGGCCGCGCGGGTCACCGAGGTGCTGGAGATCCCGACGATCGGGATCGGCGCCGGGCCCGATGTCGACGGCCAGGTGCTGGTGTGGACGGACATGGCCGGCATGGGATCCTGGTCGCCGCGGTTCGCGAAGCAGTTCGGCAACCTCGGCGCCGAGCTGTACGCCGCGACGAGGCGCTACTCCTCAGCAGTGCGGGAGCGGCAGTTCCCCGGCCCGGAGCACACCTACGAGTCGTAGCGCGCGCCGACCGGTCGTGGCGGACTCGAGCGACGACGCCGCACGAGCGGAGTTCGGGGCTCAGGGGCGTTTCGGCGCCGGATTCGTGCCCCACTCGTCGTCGTCGTCTTTCCACGCGCGGTCGGCCTCGTCCCACTCGGCATTGCGCTGGCGGGCGTGGCCGAGGGCGTTGGCGGCGGCCTCACGAGTCGGGTACGGGCCCATGAGTTCCAGCCCCTCTGACATCCGGCCCTCCTCCACCTGCCCCGTTTCGAGGTTGTAGAAGTACTCGGTCATCTCGTGCTCCTCCCGGGAACGTAAACTCAATACCATGTTGGCTGATCGCGCGCCCCGAGGCACCCTGAAACCCGGAAACGTCTCACCTAAGCGCGAAGTCCCGAGATCCATCCCCCGCCCGGAATACGTCGGCCGCACGGGTCCCGAGCGCGCGCACGCCCCCGAGGTGAAGTCCGCCGAGACGATCGAGCGGATCCGCGTGGCGAGCCGGATAGCGGCGCAAGCGCTCGTGGAGGCCGGCAAGGTCGTGGCGCCCGGCGTCACCACCGATGAGATCGACCGGATCGGCCACGAGTATCTCTGTGACCACGGCGCCTACCCCTCCTCGCTGGACTACATGGGGTTCCCGAAGTCGCTGTGCACCTCGATCAACGAGGTGATCTGCCACGGTATCCCGGACGACACCGTGCTGGCGGAGGGCGACATCGTCAACATCGACATCACCGCCTACATGGACGGCGTGCATGGGGACACGAACGCCACGTTCGCCGTCGGTGCGGTGGACGAGGAGTCCCGGCTGCTCATCGAGCGCACCCGCATCGCGATGGAGCGGGGGATCCGGGCCGTGAAGCCCGGCCGTGAGGTCAACGTCATCGGCCGCGTGATCGAGGCCTACGCGCGCCGCTTCGACTACGGCGTGGTGCGGGACTTCACCGGCCACGGTGTGGGCGAGGCGTTCCACTCGGGCCTGATCATCCCGCACTACGACGCGGCGCCGCTGTACGACGACGTGATCCACGAGGGGATGGTCTTCACCATCGAACCGATGATCACCCTGGGCACCATCGAGTGGGAGCAGTGGGACGATGGCTGGACCGTGCTCACCAAGGACCGCGGGCGGACCGCGCAGTGGGAGCATACTGTTGTGGTCAGCGCCGACGGCGCTGAGATCCTCACCATCCCGTGAAGGAGGGCCAGGTGGCCATCGCATTCGGCATCGACATCGGCGGATCGGGTGTCAAGGGCGCGCCCGTGGACCTCGAGACGGGCACCTTCACGGGTGAACGCCTACGCATCCCGACGCCGGAGCCCTCCACCCCCGAGGCGGTCGCGAAGGTCTGCGCCACGATCATCGCGAGTTTCGACCTCCCCCCCGAGATCCCCGTCGGGCTGACATTCCCCGCCCCGATCAAGCACGGGGTGGTGCCCTTCATCGCGAACCTCCACAAGTCGTGGAAGGGCGTCAACGTCCCCGAACTGATGACCGCGGCGATCGGGCGGAACGTCATCGCGATCAACGACGCCGACGCCGCCGGGTACGCCGAGGCCACCTACGGCGCGGCGCGCGAGAAGGCCGGCACGGTCATCGTGACCACACTCGGCACCGGGATCGGGTCGGCCATCATCGTGGACGGCAAGCTCGTTCCGAACGTGGAGCTCGGACACCTCGAGATCGACGGACACGACGCCGAGAGCCGCGCGTCGGACGCCGCCCGCGAACGGGAGGACCTGAGCTGGAAGCAGTGGGCGAAGCGACTCACCGTCTACTATTCGACGGTGGAGATGCTGTTCTCCCCGGACCTCTTCGTGGTCGGGGGCGGCGTCAGCAAGTACCACCAGGAGTTCCTCCCCCTCATCAGGGTGAAGACCCCCATGGTCCCGGCCGCACTGCGCAATGCCGCGGGCATCGTCGGCGCGGCGCGACTCGCTGCGGACGGGTACAAGTAGCACTACGCGGAGGTCCCGATGCGCCACCCATTCGTGACCGCACTCGGGAGCCTCGCCGTCCTTGCCCTGGCCGCGTGCGCCACCGGCCCCGGCGACGACGCCACCTCCGGCCCGTCACCCACCGCGGTAGTTCCCACGGCCGGCTCCCCTCCCACCACCGCGCCCGCGGAGACGCCATCGGCAGTGCGGGTGGGCTCGCTCAGCATCGAGTACGCCATGGGTACCGGGCCGGACACCCGGGTCTGGGAACTCGGTCCCGACGGCCCGGTCATGCTCTCCCTCCCCGCCATCGGGACCTTCTTCGGCTTCGACCCAGACCGCCGCCGGATCCTGCTCGCCACCCAAGAGGGTGCCTGGGGCGGGGGCGGCCCGCACGGCTCCGGACCCGACGACCTGGCCGTCGGGGACCTCGCCGTCCTCGACATCGACGGGGGCACGACCGAGGTGCTCCTGACGGACGACGTCGTCGAGGCGCTGTGGGCGCCGGACCACCGGTCTGTCGCCTACATCCTCGCCACCCCCGAGACCTACGAGCTGCGGTGGCGTGCGGCCGACGGCGCGGACCGGCTGCTCGCGAGGGACGTCACGGCGACCTGGAGCATCTCCCCCGCCGGTGACCGCGTGGCCTTCACGCGCGAGTCCGGGTTGTCCGTCACCGCCGAACCGGGCCTGTTCGTGGTCACCGTCGCCGACGCGGCCGAGACCCGCCTCTCGGACGTCGACCGCAGCCCCTACGGGAGCGTCGCCGACACCCCCGTCTGGTCCCCCGACGGCGACTGGGTGGCGTTGTGGTATTCGAACGCCGGCGACGACCCCGCCGCGCCGCCAGACATGCGCATCTCGCTGGCGCGCGCCGACGGCAGCGGGGCAAGGGACCTGCGGTTGGAGTCGACGGCGGGCACCGAGTGGTGGGCGACCATGCCGCCGAACGCCTTCCTCTGGTCCCCCGACGGGGGCAGCATCCTCGCTGCTGTCGTCGTGGAGCCCACGGAGGAGGCACCCGTCGGACTCGTGTCCTGGGACATCGACACGGCGGCGGCCACCCTCGGCTCCGCGCGCGCCCACGCGGACATCGACGCGATCATCGGATGGGACGTTCCGGGCCAGTCGGTCTGGGTGAGGCCCCGGGGCGGCGGCGCCCCGGTGAGCGTGGACGTCTGAGACTCAGCTCGTTCCCTCTGGCGGGGTTCCCTGCGGTGGGGTTCCCTGCGGTGGTCCGTCCTGCTGGGGATACGGCTGCGTGGGCGGCGGCGGGAACGGCGGCGCCGTCGGCTGGCCCCACGGCTGGGCGCCGGGCCCCGGCTGTGGGTTCCCGGGCTGGTAGTACCCGGGCTGGGCGTACTGCTGCTGCTCCCACTGTTGCTGGGCCCACTGCTGGTGGGCGTCGGCCGCGCGCTCCTTCTTCCGACGCAGGACCACGATCACGACGGCGGCCACCGCGGCCGCCCCCAGCACGCCCAGGAGGATCGGCAGCCAGCCGGCGCCGCCGCCGCCGCCCACCACCGCCGAGCCGCGGGCGTTCATCTCGGTCCGCTCCCCGAGCGCCGGCTCCCACGTCACGGTGCGGCCGTCGAGGCTCCCGTTGTGCTCGGAGACCGTGCCGGGGAAGGTCACGGCAACCCGGACCGCGAAGCCCTCCATCATGTCCTCGGTCCCGGTCATGGCCCCGGTGTCGGTGAGGTCCATCGCGCCGGTCACCACGAACTCGTCACCCTCGCGGGTGATGGTGAGGCTGTCCACCTCCCCAGTCTTGGCCATGTCCTGGAGCGCCACCCCCGTGAACGTCACGCGCGTGCCGGTGTAGCCGTCCGCCGCGTAGGGCTCCTGCGTTGAGCCCGGCGGTAGGCCGTTCTCCAGGTCGGTTCCGGCCTCGTCCCACAGCGACTCGGGGTCGGTCCCGAGCATCTCCGCCACCTGGTCGGAGATGGCCATGACCATCACACCGTCCACGGTGTCGTTCTCGTGGAGCGTGAGGTCCATCTCTATCCTCATGCAACCGCCGAGCAGCAGCATCACGAGGGCAGAGAACAGGACGAAGATGCCGCGACGGCGCGTGCGGGTGGTCATGCCCGCGATCCTGCCACACGGGTCCGGCCCGGGCGGGCCTTTGGATCCGGCCCGGCGTAGGATGGGTGCCCCTACGGATGGACAGGTGGGCGCACCATGACGTGGCTGTGGACGCTGCTGGGACTGGCGGGGCTGGTCGTCGGCCTGGACCGGCTCGGGCTGTGGGCCGAGGCACGCGGCTGGATCTACTGGCGCCGTAGCCGGCCCAGTGCCACCGGCTCGGGCGGCGACATCCTGACGGACCTCATCGAGCTGTTCCAGCCGGCACACCGGCACTTGGTCGAGGAACAGCAGTACGAGCGCCGCACCATCGCGCAGCTCGGCAGCGCCGCCCCGCCACTCGACGTGGACCTGGACGCGGGGACCGCCACCCTGCGGCCAGACGACGACGCGGGCGATCGTCCCCCAAACCCGCCAGCCCGAGGCGGGTCCGCGGCATGAGCTCCCTCGACGTGCTGCCGTGCCGGGACTCGAGCGCGTTGGCGGTGCAACGCCGTCGGGAGCTCGAGCTCCCGTGGCACGACGCCGCCCGGCTGGGCCGGTCCGCGGTGGTGGCGGCGGAACGCGGCTGGTATGCGGGCCCACATGGGGAACCGGTGGACTGGGCGGACGAGGTGCGCCGGGCACGCGCGGCTGCGGTGAGCATCCCGCCGGACGCGACACTCCCCACACGCGCGGTGGTCCAGCAGCCGGTCACGCGGGTGCGGGTCGCGAACGAGACCACGCTGGGTGCCGCCCGTCTGCTGGCCGCCGGCGGCGTTCGGCCCCTCGCCCTCAACTTCGCGAACGGCCTGCACCCGGGTGGGGGCTTCCTCGACGGCGCCACCGCCCAGGAGGAGGTGCTGTGCCGGTCCAGCGCACTCCACGCGACGCTCGCGGGGGACGCGATGTACGCGGAGCACGCCGCCCGCCCGCGCCCGGACTCAACCGCGTGGGCCATCCTGTCCCCCGGGGTCCCGGTGTTCCGGCTCGATGACGGCACGGCCCTGGAGGCACCGTGGCCTCTGGACTTCCTCACCTGCGCCGCCCCGTACGCCCCCCACATCGGCGCCACGGAGTCAGCCGCATTGCTGCGGGTTCGCATCCGCCGTGTGCTCGCGGTCGCGCGTGCCTACGGCTACACGGTGCTCGTGCTTGGCGCGTGGGGCTGCGGTGCCTTCGGTAACGACCCCCACACCACGGCCGCCGACTTCCGCCGGGCGCTTGAGGGGGACTTCGCGGGCGCGTTCTCGGACGTGGTGTTCGCGATCGCGGACTGGTCCCCCGAACGGCGGTTCCTCGGGCCCTTCCGCGACGTGTTCGGCGGCGCCCCGAGCGGTGGGGGCGACGGAGTATCGTCAGTCGCGTGAACCTCGAGAAGGTGGTCTTCGGCTTCTTCGTCGTGCTCGCGGCCACCTGAACTTCGGGTTCTTCATCGGGGACATGACCGACCCGGAGCTGCACAACGTCATGGAGCTGTACCTCGCCGTCGTCGTGAACCTCGTCGCCACCGTGCTGAAGTTCGGTGACCGGACCCAGATCGGGGCGATCCACCTGGCGACAAGCTTCGTGGCGGACATCCAGCTGATCGCCGCGGCGGCGGTGTGGATCGACGCCACCCAGGCGACCGCCGAGGGCCTCACCCCCGCGGTCATGTCCAGCGTGGTCTCGCTCTCGGGAGGCGCGCTGTTCGCCAACATCGTGTGGGTGGTGCTGCTGGTCACCGAGACGGTCTCGTTCCGGCGTCACTGAGGCCGGCCGTGGCCAATCCCCTGCTGCTCCTCCTGGGCCGACGGCGGGGCAACCCGCGGCGCCGCGACGTCTCGGTGCCCACGGACATCCCCTCCGCGGACGCGATCTTCCTGGTGCTGCGCCGCATGCGCGCCCCCTGGTACTCCTGATCGGCATCTTCGCGGTCGCGGCGGCCGGTCCCGCAGTGATCCCGGGGCAGGACGCGGACGGCAATCCCGCCCACATGAGCATCTTCGACGCCTTCTACTTCATGAGCTACACCGCCACCACGATCGGGTTCGGCGAGTTGGCGGCCGCGTTCACGATCCCCCAGCGCATGTGGGTGACGGCCGCGATCTACAGCCAGGTCATCGGCTGGGCGTACTCAATCGGCACGCTGTTCAGCCTGCTGCAGGACCCGAGTTTCCAGGACGCCATCGCCACGGGCCGCTTCCGGCGCAGGGTCCGTCGCCTCAGTGAACCGTTCCTGATCGTGGCCGGCTACGGGCAGGCCGGCCGCCGGCTGTGCCGGGAACTCGACGCGTTGGGCCGCCGCATGGTGGTGGTGGACGCGCAAGACGCACGCGTGGAGAAGCTGGCCGCGGACCAGCTGGCCTCCGACGTCCCCGGGATCGAGGGCGACGTCCACAATCCCGCGCTCCTCGGCCCGGCCGGTCTGGGAAGCAGGCACTGCGAGGGGGTCGTCACACTCACCAACGACGGCGACGCGAACCTGGCCGTGGTCATGACGGTCAACCTGCTGCGGCCGGGTCCCGTCGGCGTAGACGACCCGAGCCCCGGCGCGACACTCGACGTCACCCTCGCCGACGCCGCGGCCGGAGCCCCGGACACAACCGGGGCCGTGGGGCTCGTGGCCGGCGCCGAACTCGACACGACCAACCTTTCGATCGCCGCTCATGCCCGGCTCGCGAACCCGGAGATCTTCCTCTCCGTGCGCCAGCACCACCACAGCAACGCGCCGCTACTGGCGGCCTTCAACCCGGACGCGATCTTCGTGCCGAACGACCTCGTGGTCATGGAGGCACTGGCCCGGATCATCACCCCGGTCTACTGGTCGTTCGTGGACCACATGCTGCGCCCGGACGACGCCAACACGTTCGTAAAGGACGACGACGAACCGCTGCGGGCGGGCGACATCCTCGTCGTGGCCGCCCGCCGCGCCGGCCTGGGGATCCTCACCACCACGCTGTACTACGACTCGGCGGTCGAGTACGTCGCCACCGGCCACGAGGTCGCCTCCACCTGGGCGTGGCGGAAGCTGGGACTGCCTACAGGGGCAGCACCTTCCGCCCGTACACCTCGTTGAGGATCTGGGCGATGGCGGCGTAGAACGCGGAGGCGCCGCACAGCACGCCCCACCAGCCGGCGAAGGACTTGGAGCCGCCGGTGAAGTCGGCGAGGGCGAGGAGGAAGAAGAGGACCGCCAGCGTCCCGAACACCACCTGGAGGGAGCGCGTGAGCTTCAGGGTGCCCACGAACATGCAGGCGGTGAAGATGCCCCACAGCAGGAGGTACGAACCCATCGAGGTGTCCGACGCCGCGTTCACGGCATCTCCCGGAAGCAGGTTGATCGCCACGAGCGAGAGCCAGAAGGAGCCGTACAGGGTGAACGCCGCGGTGCCGAAGGTGTTGCCCTTCCGCCACTCCATGGCGCCGGCCATCACCTGCGCGAGGCCGCCGACGAAAATGCCCATCCCGAGGATCATCGCGTCCATCGGGAAGAGGCCGGCGTTGTGGAGGTTGAGCAGGATCGTGGTCATGCCGAACCCCAGGAGGCCGAGTGGGGCGGGGTTCGCGGTGGGGTCGGCAACCGCCATCGCGGTGGGCGTCTGCCGGGGGGAGGTGGGGACCTGCTTGGGGACGGGGGTCCGCTTGGTGGTGGGTGTCTGCTGCGCCATGCGCCGAAGTCTGTCACCCCGCGTGGCGGGCGCACCGGGGTATCACCGCACCCAGGTCCGCCGGGCCACTCGCGCCGCCCGTCCCGTCATCGTGCCACCGTCGCGAATAGGCTGACACCGTGAAGGCCCCGAACCGCGCAGCGCTCCGGAACCCCGGCGTGCGGGCCGCGCTCCTCTCCGCCCTGCTCTTCGGCGCCGGCACACCCCTCGCGAAGCTCCTGCTGGTCGACGTCAGCCCGTGGATGCTGGCCGGCCTGTTGTACGTCGGTTCCGGGCTGGGACTGACGGTCCACCGCCTTGCCCGCCACGCCGCGCGCGTGCGGCTCGCACGCTCGGACGTGCTCCCCCTCTCCGGCGCGATCCTGTTCGGCGGTGTCGTCGGCCCGGTGCTGCTCATGTACGGGCTCCTCGGGATGCCCGCCTCGGGTGCCTCGCTCCTCCTGAACGCCGAGGGGGTCTTCACCGCCACCCTCGCGTGGTTCGTCTTCCGGGAGAACTTCGACCGGCGCATCGCCCTCGGGATGGTCGCGATCGTCGCGGGCGCCGTCGTCCTCAGCTGGCCGGGCGAGGCGCGGTTCTCCGCGGCTCTCCCCGCGCTCGCCATCCTCGGGGCGTGCCTCGCGTGGGGCATCGACAACAACCTGACGCGCATGGTGGCCCTCACCGATGCCACGTGGCTCGCGGCCATCAAGGGCCTCGTGGCCGGGCCGGTCAACCTGGCGCTCGCGTTCGCCCTCGGCGCCCACCTGCCCCCGCTCCCCAACGTCGCGGGCGCCCTGGCGGTGGGGTTGGTTGCCTACGGGATCAGCCTGGTGCTGTTCATCGTGGCGCTGCGCCACGTGGGCACCGCGCGCGCCGGAGCCTACTTCTCGGTGGCCCCCTTCTTCGGGGCGCTGCTCGCCCTCGCCCTCGGTGAGCCGGTCACACCGCGCCTCGTCGCCGCAGGAGCGCTCATGGCCCTCGGGATCTGGCTGCACCTCACCGAGTGGCACTCCCACCGGCACACCCACCCGGCGATCACCCACGAGCACTGGCACACCCACGACGAGCACCACCAGCACTCCCACGCCGGGACGGTCCCCACCGGCGGGCACTCGCACCTGCACACGCACGAGCCCATCACCCACGAACACGAGCACTTCCCGGACGCCCACCACCGGCACCCGCACTGACCCGCGACAGCGTGCACCCCCACAGCCCTTGCGCACCCGTGCCGCAGGAGTAGATTGGTATTATCTAAAGATGCGAAGGAGCTCCCCATGACCGACCGCCCCGCGGACATCCCCGCCGACCTGCCGCGCCTTTCCAACGCCACCGTTGGTGCCGCACGCGCCCACTCGAAGCCGGTTCCCCCGACTGGGATCGTCCACCTGGGCCTGTCCAACTTCCACCGCGCGCACCTGAGCGTGTACACCGCCAAGGCGATCGAAGCCGCCGGTGGCGACTGGGGCATCGCGGCCACCTCCCGCCGCCGTGACATCGCCGACCCGCTGGTCGCGCAGGACATGCTCTACTCCGTGGTCGACTTCGCGCCGGGCACCGAGGCCGTCACGGTCCCGGCCGTCCACACCGCCATCATCGACACCTCGGCCAGCGCCGACGGCGTCGTGGCGGCGATCGCGGACCCCGCCACGCGCATCGTGTCCCTGACGATCACCGAGGCCGGCTACAAGTTCTCCCCGCGCACCGGCGGACTGGACCTCGACAACCCGCAGGTTGCCGCCGACCTCGCCGGGAAGTCCCCGGTGACCGCCGTCGGGCAGATCGCCCGCGCCATGCTGGTGCGCGCGGCCAACGGCGGCGCCCCGCTCGCCGTCCTGTCCTGCGACAACATGAACTCCAACGGGCACCTCATGCACCGCCTGCTCACCGAGTTCGCGGCCGCCATGCCGGGCGCCGAGGGCGCGGACCTGGCCGCGTACCTCACTGCGGCCGCCAGCTTCCCGAATGCGATGGTGGACCGCATCGTGCCGTCGACGAACGACCTGCACCGCAGGATGGCCGCCCAGCGCCTCGGCGCCTACGACGCGATCCCCGTTGCCGCCGAGCCCTTCACCATGTGGGCCATCGAGGACAACTTCGCCGGCGGGCGCCCCGCGTGGGAGGCGCACGGCGCCATCTTCACCGACGACGTCCCCGCCTACGAGGTGCTGAAGCTGCGGTACCTCAACGGGTCGCACTCGCTGATCTCGTACGTCGGCGCCCTGGCCGGCGCGCACACCATCCCTGACTCGCGGCTGACCCCGTTCATCGAGGAGGCCATCCGCGGGCTGCTGGCGGAGTACGAGCCCACCTTCACCCTGCCGGCCGCGGTGGACGGGCCCACCTACATCGAGCAGCTCATGCAGCGCTGGTCCAACACGGTCCTCGGCGACCTGGTGTCCCGCGTGGGCACCGACGGGTCCACCAAACTGCCGCAGCGCATCACCGAGCCGGTGCTGTTCTACGCCGCCCGGGGCGAGGTCCCGCAGCGGCTCGCGCTCCTGGTGGCGGCATGGCTGGCCTGCCTGGCCCCGATCAAGGGTTTCGACCCGGGTCCCGACGCCGCCGCGATGCTCGACCCCGCACGTCCCGTCCTCGACGACCTGGCGTCACGGGCGACCAGCGCGCGCCACCTGGTGGAGCTGCTGTTCACGGAGAGCCACATCTTCTCCCCGAAGCTGGCCGAGTACACCCCCTACCTCGACCGGGTGGGCGAACTCCTCGACATCATCGTCGACCAGGACGTTCGGGCGGCCGCGGAGGCGGCGGCGCGCGGCTGACACTCAGCGGGCACCGGGGCCGAGAGGGCCACTATCCTGAACCAGACAGACGGATCGGGCCACCCGAGTGGGGTTGATGATGGACACGCACCTGTATTTCTCGTTGGTCCCTGAGGCGCTGATCGCCTCGCAGCTTCCCCCGGAGAAGTTCGGGCAGTACTACGCGACCGGCTACGGCTACAAGTCGAAGGGGGAGGCAGCATTCTTCGATGTGGACCCGACCCTCCTCGGCGACTTCTTCGACCTGGAGAGCGCGCTCGAGAAATGCGTGGCGCATCCTGACGGCCGCCCGAAGAACTCCGTGTACGTGTCGACGTATCGGGTGCTCGAGCACATCCCGGTGAGTGCACTGGGCACGCTGTACCTGACCACCGCCTACGGGGCCACGCTTGGGGTCGAGCGCAGCGAGGGGCCGCTGCCAACCGGTGACGGCCTTCATCTGTACAAGGAACTGGCGCCGGTCAACAGCCTGGTGGTCAGTTCCCAGGACCCCCGGACCTTCTACGAGGGCATCACCACAGCCCCGTCGAAGTATGTCCGATTCCCGGGTCTCTGCTTCGTCGAGCTCCACCTCGGCGATTTGGCGACCGACCCGGCTCGAGGGCAGGGCCTCGATCTGCCGTACGACAACATCTTCCACCTGCGTGAAGTGCTCATCGAAGTCTCCCAGCCCGGCAAGACGACCAAGATCGTGGAGCGGGTGCAGTCCGCGGAATTCGCGTACCGGATGATCAAGGAGGGCAGCGGGATCTACTACGGCAACGGGCCCGACCTGGCCTTCTATCCCATGCCGTCGCACGGTGACCTGCGGGAGCACAACCCGCTCTGGTGGCGCTCCGCCAACCAGTGACCAGTGACCGCATGGTGCTGGGCCGTGCGCAGCCGGGGGTGTAGCGTCGGCATGGTCGCCGCCCGGGCACAAGTAGGTGGCGACGCCGAGGAGGCGTGCGAATGAACCGACCCTCTGCCCACGACGACGGGGCCGTGGGTACAACGCAGGGCGAGGCCGCCCCGCGCCCCGTTGGGGCGGAGCGGACGATGGTTACCTGCATCGACTACTCGTCTGGCAGGGCCCAGGTGCAGGCGGTCGAGGACATCGGGGCGTTCCTGGAACAGCACCGTCCGGACTGGTCGGCCGTACGATGGATCAACGTGACCGGCCTGGAGGACATGGCCGCCATCCGCGCGCTCGCGGGCAAGTACGAGCTGCACCCGCTGTCTATCGAGGATCTCCTCAGTGGGTCGCAGCGGCCGAAGATCGATGCCTTTGGCGGCGCGGGCAGCGGCCAGAACGCGCGGCTCTTCATTACGACGCGCGCGTTGCGGGTGCGCGAGGGTCGGCTGCGCAGCGAACAGGTCTCGGTCTTCCTCGGCCACCACACAGTGTTGACCTTCGCGGAAGCGGACCCGGGACTGTGGGAGAACGTCCGTCAGCGCATCAACGCCGACGGCTCCCGGCTGCGCACGAACGACGCGAGCTTCCTCGTGTACTCGCTGCTCGACACCGTCGTCGATGGCGCCTTCCCGATCCTCGACCACTTCGATGAAGATCTGGAACGCCTCGAGACCGCGGTGGTCGAGCACGCGGACCAAACGGTCCTCTCCGAGATCCAGGGCATCAAGCGCCAACTCCAACTGCTGCGCTCGGGCATCTGGCCGATGCGGGAGGTGGTCGCGATTCTCCTGCGCGACCCGCACGAGTGCATGAGCGACACCACAAAGGTCTACCTGAGCGACCTGTACGACCACATCGTCCAGGTCATCGAGATCATCGAGACCTATCGCGAGCGCGCAAGCGACCTGACCGAGTCCTACCGATCCGCCGAGTCCTTCCGGACGAACGAGGTCATGAAGGTACTGACCATCATCGGCACGATCTTCATCCCGTTGACCTTCTTCGCCGGGGTGTACGGCATGAACTTCAACCACATCCCCGAGTTGGACAAGGTGTGGGCCTACCCGGCCTTCTGGGCCATCTGCATCGGTGTCGCCACGGTGATGGTCGTGCTGTTCCGCCGCCGCGGCTGGTTCTAGCCCCGCGCGACATCCGCGACGATTCGTCAGGTGCGAATGAGTCGGCCTGTACGCCGGGTTCTGTACCGCCGCGCGGTCTCCCACATCGGCGGTGACGGCCATCCATCTCGGGACCACGTTGCCGCGGCCCTCCAGCGACCTACCCGCAGGCTCGGGCGAGCAGCCCTCAGGCGCCTGCTGTTTGGTCTTGCTCCGGGCGGGGTTTGCCCAGCCGCCCCCGTCACCGGGGGCGCTGGTGGTCTCTTGCACCACCGTTTCACCCTTACCTGCCCGCTCTCGCGGACCGGCGGTCTGCTTTCTGTTGCACTGTTCCCGCGGGTCACCCCGGGTGGGAGTTACCCACCACCCTGCTCTGTGGAGCCCGGACGTTCCTCGGCAGTTGCCTGACGCGGCCGCCCGGCCGACTCATTCGCCCCACTAGTCTACCCTCAGAAAAGCGTCAGGGGCGGCTCAGGTTCCTCCGCCAGTTCGCTTGGCAGACCCGCCACCACCAGCTCGCGCGCGTCCGGCCACACCCGCACGATCGACACTGATGCCGGCGGCACCCGCACGACCTGCCAGCTCTCCGGCGGCAGGCCCACGAGCGAACTGACGCCCACCTTGGTGACCGCCGAGTGGCACACGAGCACCACGGTCTCGCCCGCGCGCTCGGCCAGCGCGCGCCGCGCCACGCGCACCACCCGGTCCTCCACCTGCGACGGCGACTCCCCGTCCGGCGCGGCCACGTCCGCCGCGGAGTACCACGCCTCCAGCCGGCCGGGGAACTGGTCGTTGATCTCCCAACTCGTCAGCCCCTGCCACCGCCCGAAGTCCACCTCGCGGAGATCCTCCTCGGTCTCGACGGCCAGACCCAGCAACTCGCCGATCGCCGCGGCGGTCTCCTGGGTGCGCACCATCGGCGAGGCCCAGATGGCCGACGGCGCCGCCACGTCCCGCCACAGCTCGCCCACTCGCTCCAGCAGCGCCGCCACTCGACCGGCCTGCTCCCTGCCCCGCGCGGAGAGCGGCGGCCCGGGCTCCGACCCGCCCGAGAACCCGTTCGCCTCCGTCATCGCGGTCTCGCCGTGCCGCACGAACACCAGCGTCACGGGTGCCTCGGAACCGAAGTGGAACAGCGCGCCGGAGGGCTTGCGCCGCAACTTCGCCGGCCACGGCACCTCCGGCGCCGCCACGTCCGCGACGGGGTCCGGGGTGACCGGCGAGACGTCGTCGACGGCGTCGTACTCCGCCTCGCGAGCGGCCGCCACGTGCGCCACCGGCACCCCGCCGAGCCCCTCCAGCCCGCCGCGCGCCACGTCCGCCCGCGTGTCCATGGCCGCGTTCGCGAGCGCGTCCGCGTCGGCGTTCTGCGCCCGCGGCACCCACACATACCGCACGCGCTCGGGGTCGAGGGCGCGCTTCACGCGCAGCGCCAGAGCCTGCAAGGCGCTGTTCTTGATCTTCCAGCGCCCCGACAGCTGCTCGACGATGAGACGCGAGTCCGCCCGCACCTCAACGTCGACGTCGGCCCCGGACTCCGCGATGAGCTCGAGCGCCGCCAGGACGGCCGTGTACTCCGCCACGTTGTTGGTGGTGTGCCCCAGGTGCCCGCCGCGCTCGGCGACCACCCGTCCGTCCTCCCCGCGGATGACGAAGCCGTAGCCCGCCTCCCCCGGGTTCCCGCGCGAGCCGCCGTCCGTGTTGACGACCAGCCGCATCAGTCCTGCCTCACGAGGATGTAGCCGTGCTCCTCCGAGGTGACGACGACGTCGGGCGCGGCCGCGCGGATCTCCGCCAGTTCCGTCAACGGGAGCTCGATGTTGGCGCCCTCCGTGCGGGCGCCGTACAGGGCGACGGCGCCGAGGCCGCCGGTCTCGATGCGCACCTCGTCGTACAGCTTCACCAGGTCGGCGGGCAGCGTGGCGGCCAGCGCGTCCCGGCGGGCGCGGACGTCGTCGGCGATGTCGTCGATGCGGCGGAACTCGGCGTCCCGAACCCCCGTGCGCTCCCGGGTGACCGCCGCGTTCTCGCCCGCCCGCGTGTCCAGCCGGGCGATCTCCTCCTCCACGGCCTCCACGGCCTCCATCTGCTCGAGCTGCTGGTCCTCCAGCGCGGAGGTGCGGTTCGCGAGCATCTCCACCTCCTGCTGCATCGCGCGCACGTCCTTCGCAGAGGCTCCCGCGGCGTCGATGCGGGCCTGGTAGCGGGCGGCGCGCTGGCGGATCTGGTCCACGTCGTCCTCGACGCGGGTCAGGTCGCGCTTCAGGTCCGAAAGGCGGGTCAGTGCGCGGACCCGCTCAACCTCGATGTCACGGGCGGCGCGCTCGAGGGTGATGATCTCGGCGAGCACCTGCAGGGTGCGGCGTTCGTGGGCGAGGCGCGCGAGGCGTGTGTCCAGCGCCTGGACCTCGAGAAGTCGGCGCTGGTCCTCGATGGAAGCCCTCATGCTGGGTCCTCTCCGTGTGGTCCGACGGGAACCAGGCGGAATTGCGCTGGCGCCGGTGCCGCAGGTCGCGCGGCGGGACGGGTGGGCCCGGCCGGTCTCGAACCGACGACCTCCGCGGTGTAAACGCGGCGCTCTGACCAACTGAGCTACAGGCCCGGGAAATCCGATCCTACCGGTCGGCGGGGAGCCGCTACTGGCGTCCGCGCGCGATCAGGCGGATTCCGGACCAGGTGAGCCCCGCCGAGATCGCCGACGTCGCGTGCAGGCCGGCGGTCTTCGCCGCCTCCTCGACCTCGGAGGGCCGCACATGGCCCGAACGGCCCGGCTTGGGGGTCAGCACCCACACCAGCCCGCCGTTGTCGAGGTTGGAGATCGCGTCCACGAGGAGGTCGGCGAGGTCCTCGCCCTCCGAGTCGTCGGAGCGCCACCAGATCACCGCGCCGTCGACGACGTCGCCGTAGTCCTCGTCGACCAGGCGGTGCCCGGTGGCCACCTCGATCGCGTCCCGGATCGCCGGGTCGGCGTCGTCGTCCACGTAGAACTCCTGGACCACATTGCCGACTTTGAAACCGAATTGATGCTCGGCGCCTGGGGTGCCAGACATCTCCTGCCTTCCTGGGTGTTCGCGACGCAACTGCTTGTCCCACGTTATCGCACCCGGCGGGGCCCACGATCCCCCCAAAGGCGTATTCCATCGCTACTCGCACGGGAATCGGGTGTGCTCTGGATTACGCTTGGGGCACGTGAACGTCACAGCCCACGCCGCTGCGCCCAGCGCGTCACATTGGACGACTAGACAGAAGGAATCACCTTGGCGATCCAGGAAAACTCCCAGCCGCTGATCAACGGGTTGCTCAGCCGGGTTCCCGACATCGACCGCGAGGAGACCCAGGAGTGGATCGACTCCATCGACGGTCTCATCGACGAGAAGGGCGGGCCCCGTGCCCGCTACATCCTGCTCTCGATGCTGAAGCGGGCGCGGGAGCGGTCCGTGGCCGTCCCCACGTCGCTGAACACCCCATACGTCAACACGATCGGCGTGCACGAGGAGCCCTACTTCCCCGGTGACGAGTCGGTGGAGCGCGCGTACCGCCGCTGGATCCGCTGGAACGCCGCCATCATGGTGACGCGCGCCCAGCGGCCGGGCGTCGGCGTCGGCGGCCACATCTCGAGCTACGCGTCGTCGTCCACGCTGTACGAAGTGGGATTCAATCACTTCTTCAAGGGCAAGCGCCACCCGAGCGGCGGGGACCAGGTCTTCTTCCAGGGGCACGCCGCCCCCGGCAACTACGCCCGCGCCTTCATTGAGGGTCGCCTCACCGAGGCGGACCTCGACGGGTTCCGGCAGGAGTACTCCCGCCCGGTCGGTGGGCGCGGCCTGCCGTCCTACCCGCACCCCCGCCGCATGGAGGACTTCTGGGAGTTCCCCACGGTCTCGATGGGTCTCGGGCCCGCCCACGCCATCTACCAGGCCTGGGTGAACAAGTACCTGCACGCCCGCGGCATCAAGGACACCGCGGACCAGAACGTGTGGGCGTTCCTCGGCGACGGCGAGACGGACGAGCCCGAATCGCGCGGCATGCTGCAGCTCGCCGCGACCCAGGGCCTCGACAACCTCACCTTCGTGGTCAACTGCAACCTGCAGCGCCTCGACGGCCCGGTCCGCGGCAACGGCAAGATCATCCAGGAGCTGGAAGCCTTCTTCCGCGGCGCCGGCTGGAACGTCATCAAGGTCATCTGGGGCCGCGAATGGGACCCGCTACTGAACGCCGACAAGGACCGCGCGCTGGTCAACCTGATGAACAACACCCTGGACGGCGACTACCAGACGTTCAAGGCCAACGACGGCGCGTACGTCCGCGAGCACTTCTTCGGGCGCGACCCGCGCACCAAGGCGCTCGTGGCGAACATGAGCGACGACGACATCTGGGCGCTGAAGCGCGGCGGCCACGACTACCGCAAGGTGTACGCCGCCTACAAGGCGGCCACGGAACACACCGGCCAGCCCACCGTGGTGCTGGCGCACACCATCAAGGGCTACGGCCTCGGGCCGTCGTTCGCGGGCCGCAACGCCACCCACCAGATGAAGAAGATGAAGGTCAAGGACCTGAAGGCCCTGCGAGACCTGCTGCACATCCCGATCACGGACGAGCAGCTCGAGGCCGACCCGTACCTCCCGCCCTACTTCAAGCCGAGCGACGACGACCCCGCGCTGCAGTACATGCTCGAACGCCGCAAGACCCTCGGCGGATTCCTGCCCGAGCGCAAGGCCCCGAAGCTGAACAGCCTCACCCTCCCGGGTGACAAGCCCTACGAGATCCTCAAGGGCGGCTCCGGCCAGCAGGAGGTCGCCACCACCATGGCGTTCGTCCGGCTGCTCAAGGAGCTCATCAAGGACAAGGAGTTCGGCCGGCGGATCGTGCCGATCATCCCGGACGAGGCCCGCACCTTCGGCCTCGACTCGATCTTCCCCACGGCGAAGATCTTCAACACGGCGGGCATGAACTACACCGCGGTGGACCACGACCTGATGCTCTCCTACAAGGAGTCCGAACAGGGGCAGATCCTGCACCTCGGCATCAACGAGGCCGGGTCGGCCGCCGCGCTCCAGGTGGTCGGCACCACGTACGCCACCCAGGGCGAGCCCATGGTGCCGGTGTACATCTTCTACTCGATGTTCGGGTTCCAGCGGACCGGCGACCAGTTCTGGTCCGCCGGCGACCAGCTGGCGCGCGGCTTCGTCATCGGGGCGACGGCGGGGCGCACCACGCTCGCGGGCGAGGGCACCCAGCACATGGACGGCCACTCGCACATCCTGGCGGCCACCAACCACGCGTTCGTCTGCTACGACCCGGCGTACGCGTACGAGATCCGCCACATCGTCCGCGACGGCCTGCAACGCATGTACGGCCAGGACGAGAGCCGCGACCAGAACGTCATGTACTACCTCACGGTGTACAACGAGCCCATGCAGCAGCCGGCCGAGCCGGATGACGTGGACGTCGAGGGCATCCTGAAGGGCATCCACCGCGTGGCGGACCACGACCACGCGGGCGGCTCGAAGGTCCAACTGCTGGCCTCCGGCGTCGGTGTCCCCTGGGCGATGCACGCCAAGGAGTTGCTCCGCCACGACTGGGGCGTGGACGCCGCCGTCTGGTCCGTGACCTCGTGGAACGAGTTGCGCCGTGACGGCCTTGAGGTCGACAAGCACAACTTCATCCACCCGGAGGAGGAGAAGCAGGTGGCTTTCGTGACGCGGAAGCTGGCGGAGACCGACGGGCCGGTCATCTCGACGTCGGACTGGGACCACATGGTGCAGGACCAGATCCGGCCGTGGGTTCCCCGCCCGTACTACACGCTCGGCGCGGATGGGTTCGGATTCTCCGACACCCGCGCGGCCGCCCGCCGGCACTTCCTCATCGACTCCCATTCGATGGCCACGCGCGCGTTGCAGGCGCTGGTCGAGGCCGGGCAGTACGACGGTGGCGCGGTGGCCCACGCCATCGCGAAGTACGACCTGTTCAACGTCAATGCCGGCCGGTCCGGGAGTGTGGGCGGCGACGCCTGACCCCCGACGCCTGACTGAGACGTGCAGTGGCCCGCCCCATTCGGGGCGGGCCACTCCGCCTTGGCAGGCCGGTGGTTCCGGTGAGTCAGGCTTCCAGGGCCTCCACCAACTGCTCGAGTTCGGTCACCGCGGGGTTGTGGGGGTGGGCGTCGCCGAGACGGGAGACCAGCTCACGGGCCTTGATCTCGTCCTTCGCCTCCACGGCGGCGAGGACCAGCTGCCGCCCGGTCTCGAACTCGTGAACAGCGGGCGTCCACTTCGCGACGCCGAGTGACACGGCTTGGTGGGCCAACCCGTGGTCGCGGAGCATCCGGACCGACTGCGCGAGGGCTCGCCCGGTGGTTTCGCGGTCGCACGCCGTCGCCAGGCGGCGGGCGGCGCCGTCGGGGTCGTCGACCACCACGAGCCGGGCCAGTTCTATCAGCGGTGCCCACGCATGGGGATTGCCCGCGTACTCCTCGGCCAGCGCCCAGAGCGCCGTGTTGTGCTGGTCCGCCGGCGTGGCGGGTGCCTGCGTGGCGGTCAACGGGTCGACGATCTCGTCGGCCACGGGCGCCTTGAGTGCATCGGCGAGGCCCAGCAGGGCCTCTCGATCGTTGGGATCGGCCTCGAGGCGCGCTAGCAGCGCGGCCTCCTCCGCGGCGTCGTTCTGGGCCTGTGCGGATTCGATCTTTGCCTTGATCCGGTCAAGAATTCCCATACCCATGACAATAACGCCTCCCGCCGCCCCGGAGGAGCCGGGTGGGCGAGAGGCTCCGCGCAACGCTGCCCGACGCGTGGCTTCGTATGCCATCCACAAAACCCCGCGGGCCATATGCTCGCTACATGGCCCGAGGACACACACCGGAGAACCCACCCGCCGAGGGTGATGTTCTGGTCGATCTTGTCGGAAGGCTACGAACCGGCAGTTCCCTCCTCGCGGGCACGGCCGCCCGGCGCATGGACCAGGACCTCCCCTGGTACTCGTCACTCTCCGCCGAGGACCGTTCCTGGCTTGGACTGGTCGCCCAGGAGTCGATCGCCCGGTTCATCGCATGGCTCGAGGACCCCAGGCACTCAACCACCAACTCCGCGGAGATCTTCCGGGTTGCCCCCACCGAACTGGCGCGCGCCATCTCGCTGCAGCAGACCGTCGGGCTCATCCGGCTCCTCGTCACCGTGGTGGAGGAGAACACGATGGAGCTGGTCAGCGAGGCGCAGCAACCGGTGCTCCGGGAGGCGGTGCTCACGTACTCCCGCGAGGTCGCATTCTCGGCGGCGGAGGTCTACGCGCGCGCCGCCGAGTCGCGGGGGGCGTGGGACGCCCGGCTGGAGGCCCTCGCCGTCGACGCGATCGTCCGCGGCGCCCCGGACGAAACCCTCAGGTCCCGGGTCTCCACCCTCGGCTGGACCGGTGAGGGCCGCACGCTCGTCATGGTGGGCACCTCCCCCACCCGGCTCGCCGAGCGGTTCACCGCGGAGCTTCGCCAGCAGGCCCGCCGGCTGACGTCGGACGCCCTCATCGGCATCCAAGGCGACAAGGTGATCGCCGTCCTCGGCGCGGACCCGCGTCCGGAGGCCGTGGCGCTCGCCCTCGTGGACCACTTCGGCCCCGGGCCAGTGGTGGTTGGGCCCTCGGTCAGGGAGATCTCCGAGGCGGGGCGGTCCGCCCGTGCCGCGATGGCGGGCATGCTCGCCGTTCCCGCATGGGCGAAGGCACCCCGCCCTGTACTGGCGGATGACCTGCTCCCCGAGCGCATGCTCAACGGCGACCACCTCGCCCGCCACAGTCTCATCCAGGACATCTACCGCCCCCTCGTGGCCGCCGGCACCCCGCTCGTGGACACGCTCGACGAGTACATCACCCAGGGTCGGTCGCTGGAGGCGGCGGCCCGCGAGTTGTATGTGCACCCCAACACCGTGCGTTACCGGCTCCGCCGGATCTCACAGGTGGTGGGGTGGGACCCCACCGACGCGCGTGAGGGATACGTGCTGCAAACCGCCCTTGCGGTGGGCCGGCTGGCGGACGCGGGTGGCAGCGGCAATGGTGTGTAGTCTCGCTCACGAAATTGCGGAATCCTCCAAAACCCGCCCGGGCAACTTTGGGCTGGTCTGGCACGCGTCACCGCCGCGGTTGTTGCGAGGATGTTTCTTGTGCTTGCAGTCCTGAGTCCCGGCCAGGGTTCCCAAACCCCCGGCATGCTCCTCCCCTGGCTCGAAGACCCCGCGCTCGCCGACCTCGTCGGGGAGATGTCCGAGGCCGCCAGGTTGGATCTGAAGACCCTCGGCACCACCGCCGACGCCGCCACCATCACGGACACGGCCGTGGCCCAGCCGCTCATCGTGGCTGCCTCGCTCGTGTCGTTCGCCGCCCTCGGCGTGTCGCCGGGCGTGACGGCGGGCCACTCGGTCGGCGAACTGGCCGCGCTGGCCGTCGCGGGCGTCATCGCCCCCGCCGACGCCGTCGCGCTGGCTGGTGTCCGTGGCCGGGCGATGGCCGGGGCGGCCGCCGCCGTCCGGTCCGGCATGAGCGCCGTCGTCGGCGCCGCCCGCGAGGACGTGCTGGAGGCGATCGCCCGCTCCGGCGCTTCCGTCGCCAATGTCAACTCCGCCGCGCAGGTGGTCGCCGCCGGGACCCTCGAGCAGCTCGCCGACCTCGCCGCCAACCCGCCGGCCCGGGCACGGGTCATCCCCCTCGCCGTCGCCGGCGCCTTCCACACCCACCTCATGGCGGGCGCGGTCGCCGCCGTGCGCGACGCCGTCGCGGCGCTCGAGCCGCACGACCCCACGGTCCCGCTCCTCTCCAACCGGGACGGCGCCATCGTGACCGCCGGCCGTGACGCCCTCGACCGCGTGGTCAGCCAGATCACCTCCCCGGTCCGCTGGGACCTGTGCTCGGACCAGCTGGCCACCATGGGCGTGGACGGGATCATCGAGCTGTGCCCTGGCGGGGTGCTGACCGGCCTCGCGAAGCGGGAGTTGCGTGGCGTGCCCGCCTGTGCAACAACGTCCCCCGAAGACCTCATCGCCGCCCGGGCGATCGCGAAAGGATTGACCTCGTGACAACCCTGAAGGTGACCGAACCCACCGCGTACAGCCGGATCCTCGGAATCGGCGGCGTCCGCGGCGAGCGGGTTGTGACCAACGACGACATCGCCGGGCCCATCAACTCCTCCGACGAGTGGATCCAGCAGCGCACCGGAATCGTGACGCGCCGGCGGGCGGCCGCGGACGTCTCGCTGCTCGACATGTGCGAGCAGGCCGGTCGCCAGGCGATCGAAGCCTCGGGCGTCGACCCGGCCGAGATCGACGTGGTCATCCTCGGCACCATCACACACATGGAACAGACGCCGTCCGCCGCCGCCATCGTCGCCGACCGCCTCGGCCTCACCCCTGCTGCGGCCTACGACATCTCCGCGGCCTGCGCCGGCTACTGCTATGGCATCGGCCAGGCCGACGCCCTCGTGCGGGCCGGCACGGCGCAGAACGTGCTGGTGATCGGCGCGGAGCGGATGTCCGACGTCATCGACCCCACGGACCGGACGATCTCATTCCTCCTCGGCGACGGTGCAGGGGCCGCCGTCGTGGGGGCGTCCGACACTCCCGGCATCGGGCCGACGATCTGGGGCTCGGACGGCTCGCTCGCCCACCTCATCAAGCAGACGCACTCCTGGCTCACCTTCCGGGACGGCACCGACACCACGTGGCCGACCCTGCGCCAGGAGGGGCCGACCGTCTACAAGTGGGCCACCTTCCAGATGGCACCCGTGGCGCTCCGCGCGATCGAGGCTGCCGGGCTCCAACCCGAGGACATCGACGTCTTCATCCCCCACCAGGCCAACATGCGCATCATCGACCAGATGGTCAAGCTGCTCCATCTGCGCGATGACGTGATCGTCGCCCGGGACATTGCCGAGACCGGCAACACCTCGGCGGCCTCAATTCCCCTGGCAACGGAGCGCCTGCTCCGTGAGAACCAGGCCACCGGAGGACAGATCGCCCTGCAAATCGGCTTCGGCGCCGGAGTGGCGTACGCCGCGCAGGTGGTCGTCCTCCCCAACAAGACACACACCGTGTGAGGAGAGAACCATGGCACTGAGCGCAACCGAGATCCTTGAGGGCCTTGCCGAGATCGTGAGCGAGGAGACCGGCCTGCCCGTCGAGTCCGTGAAGGCCGAGTCCACGTTCGCGGAGGACCTCGACATCGACTCACTCTCGATGATGACCATCATGACCTACGCCGAGGAGCGCTTCAACGTGCGCATCCCCGACGAGGAGGCCACCAGCCTGTCCACCGTGCAGGACGCCGTCAGCTTCATCGAGAAGGCGCAGGAAGCCTGACCAGCAACACCCGGCACGCCGGCCCTCCCGGCCGGCGGCATCGCCGTGTCCAACCAGCGGCACCGCCGCGCCCAACCCCCGCCCGCGACCTCCCCCGCGGGCCCATGACCGAGGAGTGAGCATGCGTACTGTCGTCGTCACCGGGATCGGGACCACGAATCCCCTGGGCGGGAACGCCGCCGACACTTGGGCCGCGGCACTTGCCGGCGTGTCCGGGATCCGCACCATGGACAATGACTGGGCGCAGAAGTACAACATTCCCGTCGACTTCGCCGGCACCATCAAGGTGGAGCCCACCGAGGTCCTGGGCGTGCGCGAGACCAAGCGCATGGACCGGAGCGGCCAGTTCGCCGTCATCGCGGCGGACGAGGCCTGGGCGGACGCGGGGAAGCCCGAGGTGGAGCCCGAACGGCTCGGCGTGGTGGTCTCCACCGGCATCGGAGGCGTCAACACCATCCTGGACGCCTGGGACACGGTCAAGGAGCGGGGCGCGCGTCGCGTGCTCCCCATGACGGTGCCCATGCTCATGCCGAACTCGTCCGCGGCGCACATCTCGGTCAGGTTCGGGGCACGGGCGGGCGCCCACGCGCCGGTGTCCGCCTGCGCCTCCGGCGCCGAGGCCATCGCCGACGGCACCGAGATGATACGCAACGGGCGCGCCGACGTGGTGATCGCGGGCGGCACCGAGGCGGCCATCCACCCCATGCCGCTCGCCGCGTTCGCCAAGATGCAGGCGCTGTCCACCCGGTGCGACGACCCCCAGGGAGCCTCACGTCCCTACGACGTCACCCGGGACGGCTTCGTCATGGGTGAGGGCGCCGGCATCGTCGTCCTGGAGTCCCTCGAGCACGCGGAGGCGCGGGGGGCGCACATCTACGCTGTCGTCGCCGGTTTCGGTATGACCTCGGACGCGTACGACATCGCCCCTCCGGACCCCACCGGGCAGGGACAGGAGCGCGCGATGCGGCTCGCCGCCGCTGACGCGGGGATCGAGGGTGACGCCGTCGTGCACGTGAACGCGCACGCCACCTCCACGCCGGCCGGCGACCTGGTCGAGGCGCAGGCGATCGCGCGCGTCGCGGGCGGGTCCGTGCTGGTGTCCGGGACCAAGTCGATGACCGGTCACCTGCTGGGAGGCGCCGGGGCCTTGGAGACGATCTTCACGATCCTCGCGCTGCGCGACCGGCTGGCTCCCCCGACGATCAACGTGACGACCCCGGAGCCGGACCTTCCCGTGGACCTCGTGCGGGGAACACCGCGGCCATTGCCGCAGGGCACGATCCACGCCATCAACAACGCGTTCGGGTTCGGGGGCCACAACGTGGCACTCGTCCTGCGGAGCGTCTGACCTCCCGGATACACACGAACGCCCACGTCTGTCGATGCGGGCGTTCGTGTTGTGTGTCAGCCCACGCGGTGCAACCAGCGGATGGGGGCGCCGGCGCCGGCGTAGCGGAACGGCTCGAGTTCGTCGTCCCACGCCTGGCCGAGCGCCACGTCAAGCTCCTTGCGCATGCGCGCGGCGTCGCGGGCGTGCTCCAGGGCCGCCCGGATGCGGTTCTCCGGGATGACCACGTTCCCGTGGGTGTCCGTCTGGGCGTGGAAGATCCCCAGCTCCGGGGTGTGTGACCAGCGGCCGCCGTCGGTCCCGAGGGTGGAGTCCTCCGTGATCTCGTAGCGCAGGTGCGTCCAGCCGCGCAGGGCGGACGCGAGGCGCGCGCCGGTGCCCACCTGGGAGACCCACGAGTACTCCGCGCGCACAAGACTGGCGACGGCGGGCTGGTCGGTCCAGTCCATCGTGACCCGCTGGTCGAGAATGGTGCTCACGGCCCACTCGATGTGCGGGCACAGCGCACGGGGCGCAGAGTGCACGAAAACTACACCGCGGGTGAAGGTTCCACTCATATCGACTCCTGGTTGCGAGGTTCGTCTTCCCCAACGGCCTCATCACCCGGAATCACACGGTTGTTCTTATTGAACCAGAAACATGGCGGTTGTGGTACTCACAACGTCTCGCGAATTGCCCGCATCGCCTTCTTTCGGGTGGCGCGGTCGAGGCGGTCGATGTAGAGCATCCCGTCCAAGTGGTCGCACTCGTGCTGGAGGCACCGGCCCATGAGGCCATCACCCTCCACGACCACCGGCTTGCCGTCCAGGTCGATGCCTTCCACGCGCGCGTACCACGCCCGCTCGGTGGGGAACCATAGACCGGGGACCGACAGGCAGCCCTCCTCGTCATCCTGGTACTCGTCCTCGGACTTCGCCACGAGGCGGGGGTTGAGGACGTACCCGAGCTTGTCGTCGATGTTCCACGAGAAGGCTCGCAGCGAGACCCCGATCTGGTTGGCTGCCAGGCCGGCGCGGCCATCCGCGTCCACCGTCTCAAGGAGGTCCTCGACGAGCGACTTCACGCGTGCATCGATCGTGGTGATCTCTGCACAGGGGGTTCGGAGGACGGGATCCCCGACGATTCGGATGTCACGCATGGCCATGGGACCATTTTCCCACAGCGACGAGTGCCGCCCTCACACCGGGGCCCGCCTCCCGGACCCTCAGGTGCGCACCGGAACGGGAGCCGGGTACGGCGCGAAGCCGGTGTGCAGCAGCCGGTGGGCCAGCTCGGAGTTCGGCTCACCGTAGAACTCGTCGTAGAGGCGGAGGATGTCCGGGTTCTCCTGGGACTTGCGGAACTCCGACTGCGAGTCGACGTCCTTGATCAGCTTGAGCCGCTCCTGCATCTCCCCCGCCCGTTCGGGCACGGGGTGGCCGGCGCCACCGATGCACCCGCCCGGGCAGGCCATGATCTCGATGAAGTCGTACCCGAGCCGCTCGCCTCCGAGCATCCGCTTGATGACGGGCTCGGCGTTGCCGAGACCGTTGATGACGGCGACGCTCACGATCCGCCCGGCCGCTTCGATCCTGGCCTCCTTGAAGCCCTCCAGCCCGACGACGTTCTCGAAGTAGAGGTGCTCGACCAGCGGCTCGCCCGTGAGCTTCTCCACCGCCATCCGCAGCGCGGCCTCGGCCACGCCTCCGGAGGCGGCGAACATGACGCCCGCACCCGTGACGCGCGAGTACGGCTGGTCGAACTCCGACGCCACGATCTCGGTCCGGGAGATGCGGCGCATGTTCACCATCTCGATCAGCTCGGTGGTGGTGAGCACCGCGTCCACGTCACGCCGCCCACCCGGGGCGAACTCGGGCCGGGCCGCCTCGTACTTCTTCGCGAGGCACGGGACGATCGAGACGATGAACAGGTCCTCCGGTGCCACCCCTGCCCATTTCGCAAAGTGGTTCCGGACCGTGGCGCCCATCATCTGCTGCGGGGACTTGCAGCTGGAGAGGTGCGGGATGAGGGCCGGGTAGCGGCGCTCCACGAGGTTGACCCAGCCCGGGCAGCACGAGGTGAACTGCGGGAGCGGCCCGCCGCCGGCCACCCGGTCGAGGAACTCGGTCGCCTCCTCCATGATGGTGAGGTCCGCGGCGAACGAGAAGTCGAAGACCCGGTCGAACCCGACGCGCCGCATCATGCCCGCGATGAACGGGGACGCCTCGCGCGAGTCCTTGCCGTAGTGCGCGGCGATGACGCTCCGGGGGGCCGGGGCGATGAACCCGACCACGAGCTTCTTCGGGTCGTACATCGCATCGAACACCACGTCGCGCTCGCGGACGTAGTCCAGGGCACCGCAGGGGCACGCGGTGACGCACTGGCCGCAGGAGACGCAGTCGGTGTCGATGAGGGGCCGGCCGTCGTGCGTCCCGACACTGAGCGTGCCCTGCCGGAACTGGTAGGCGAGCACGTTGACGCCTTCGATCTCCGCGCACGCCGCGATGCAGCGGCCGCAGGAGATGCACTTGTTGTGGTCCCGGACGATGAAGGGGTGGTCGCGCACCACCGGGACCCACGGCCGCACGTGGATGGGGGTCTCGAAGCGGACGGCGTGGGCGCGCGCCTCCTGGCGGAGATCGCAGTCGAACCGGGCCTGGCAGCCGCACTTCAGGCAGCGCATGGCCTCCGCCCGTGCCTCCTCCTCCGTGAGACCGAGCTCCACCTCCGTGAAACCCCGACGTTCCGTGAATCCGAGGGCCGGCATGGTCGCACGAGCGATGCGCGGCATCTCCTCGAACTCCCAGCGGGGCAGGTCCTCCAGCGTGCCACGGCTGCACTGGTAGTTGGGGTTCTCGGGGCGCACATAGCCCTGGCTGAGGAACTGGTCGATGGCCTCCGCCGCCCGCCTACCGGCTCCCACCGCTTGGATGACAGTTCCCGGTCCAGTGACGCAGTCGCCCCCGGAGAATACCTTCGGCTCAGACGTCTCCATGGTCCGCCCGTTGATGTCGATGTCACCCCACTTGTTCAGCTTCACGGGCAGGTCGTTGTACAGGAACTGCGTATTGGTGCTCTGCCCGATCGCGCCAATGATCGTGTCGCAGGGGATGGTGAACTCGCTGCCCTCCATGGGGATGGGACGGCGGCGGCCTGACCTGTCCGGCTCCCCCAGTTCCATGCGGATGCAGTGCAGGAGCTTGACGCCGCCGTCCACGCTGATAGCGGTCGGGGCGGTGAGGAACACCATCTCGACGCCCTCACGAATGGCCTCCTCGATCTCGTGGGGCTCGGCGGGCATCTCCGCGCGGGTGCGGCGGTAGATGAGTCGGACGCTCCGGGCGCCCTTCCGGAGGGCGGTGCGCACGCAGTCGATGGCGGTGTTGCCGCCTCCGATGACGACGACGGTGTCCCCGAGGGGCGCGTCCACGCCCTTCGTGACGCTCTCGAGGTACTTGATCCCGAGCCGCACGTTCTGGTCGCTCTCCCCCTCGAGGTTGAGCGGGGTCGCCCCCCACGACCCGATGGCGAGGTAGACGGCGTCGAAGTCCCGCTGGAGGTCCTCGAGGCGCAGGTGGGTGCCCAGCGCCTTGCCTGTCACGATGCGGACGCCCAGCGCACGGATGACGTCGATTTCCTGATCCAGGGTGTCCTTCGGGAGTCGGTACTCGGGGATGCCGTAGCGCATCATGCCGCCGGCGTGGGGCTGCTTCTCGAACACGGTGACGTCATGGCCGTTGCGGGCGGAGTAGTAGGCCGCGGACATGCCAGACGGCCCGGCGCCCACCACGGCAACCCGGTGCCCCGTGGGGGCCGCCTTGCGCGGGATCCAGGGCTGCTCGCGGGCCATGTCCCAGTCCGCGGCGAACCGCTTGACGGCGTTGATGGCGATCGGCTCGTCGACGAGGCTGCGGCGGCACTCCGCCTCGCAGGGATGGGGGCAGACGCGCCCACAGACCACCGGGAACGGGTTGCGTTCCTTGATGACGCGGACGGCGGCTTCGTAGTTGCCGTCCGCCACGGCACCCAGGTACCGCTGGATCTCGATGTTGGCCGGACACGTCTGGACACAGGGCGCCACACAGTCGGCGTTGTGGTCGCTGAGCAACTGCTCGAGGCGCACTTTGCGGTAGTCCTCGAGGCGCTGGGAGTTGGTGGTGATGGCCATGCCGGGGAGCACCGGCGTCTGGCAGGCCTTCACGTCCCGCTTTGTGTCCCCAAACTCGACCATGCACAGGCCGCAGTTGCCGTTGGCACGTGGGAGGCGGATGTCGTAACAGAGGTGTGGGATGTGCACGCCCTCCTGGAGGAGTGCCTGCAGAATCGTGAGGCCCTCGTAGACCTCCATGCCTCGTCCGTTCACGGACACGGTGATACGGTTTCGTCCCTCGAGATCGAGGAGTTGCACGCCCTCCATTGGGAACCTCCAGTTGCAGCGCTGCCGATGTTTGCATGCATCATCGCAGGTGCCGCGGCCCGGAATCTGGGACCTGTGGACCTCCCGCGGTCAGCTCACCCGCCGGGCCGGACTACGGCTGTGTGCCGTACTGGGTGTTCATCCAGTCGATGCGCTGGCGTAGCCACGTGCGGAGGGAGCTGACCTCGGCGGGCCACGAACCCTTGACCACCTGCACGTCCCCGAGTCGTTCCGAAGCGTCCCACAACGCGAAGTTCTCCGCAGCGGAAACGGCGATGAGTTCCTGCTGCTCGACCAGGAAGCTGTCCGTGGTCAGGAGGTCGGGGTACACCTCCTTCCACCGCGCGCTCACCATGGCTTGGAAATCAGGGTCCTCATTCAGCCGGTCGAACCATGTCACGTCCGACTGCCGCGGCACGTCGGGGCGTTCGTACCGCACGTACCACTCGGTCGGCGAGGCCAGGGCACCCGGACCGTCCTCGTTGCCCATCGCGGTGTCCATGTCCCACAACGGCCCCATGAACAGCTTCCCCTGGTCCCCCGCCGCTGGGTCGGTGTCCCGCTCCTTGTACATCATGACGCTGGAGAACATGTTTCCGTCCTCGGGTTTGGTCAACTCCATCGCAAGGAAGTAGTCCACCGCGGAGCCGGCATCGATGTACTTCTGCCAACCCTCGGTGTCGTCCGTGAAGTTCTCGCCGAAGAGCGCGGCGTCAGCCTCGCCCAGGAACTGGTCGATGTACGCTCGTTGCGTTTCGGTGATGCCCGAACCGTCAGCCTCGTCCTGGGGCTCCCTGACCCCGACAAGGCCACTTCCGCCGACCTCAACCACGTTGTCGTTGCCCATGCGGACGTCCCACTCCAGGAGGTAGCCGCCCGTGACCTCGGGCGGGCTGTCGTTCACACCACCCTGGTTGTCCTTCAACTCGTCGACGTCGATACGGTTCGACGCGATGGTCACCCGCTCGATCAGGGTGTACGAACCCTGGTAGGTGCCGTTGACGTAAAGGTCGACCGGAGCGGAGCGGGGGTTCCACGCCATGTTGGTCAACAGGGAGGCCATGTACATCGCGGCCGAGGTCCGGAGCAGCGACCTGTCGTAGTGATTGGCGAGCAGCGCCCACTTCCTGCTGCTGCCCAACCCGCACAGATCCGATTTGTTCTCCAAGTTCAGGTTGTACTGACGTTCCGCACGTCTCGGGTGGGATATCTCGTCGATTACGGCTGCTGGGTGTAGGCGCTGTGGGGCAGGGTGAGTAGGTCGAGGACCTGTTGCTGTTGGGCGGTGAGTTCGGGCTGGAAGGTTTTGACGAGGGTGCCGTCGCGGTGGAGTTGGTGTCGGGCGACGGTGGCGAAGATCTCCAGGATCCGTTCGGTGGATGGGGCTTTGCAGTTGCGGAGTTCGGGGTAGAGGGCGATGTTGTCCAGGGCCACTCGGCGCATTCCGTTGCGGACCTCGCGCTCGATGAGGGCGCTGATGAGCAGCGCGAGGAACTGGCAGCAGAACAGGGCCTCGATCCGGGCCGGGTTGTGCAGCAGCACCGGGGCGGCGTCTTGGACGCTCTTGAGCAGGTGGTGGCGGCGTTCGAGGTTCGGCTGGTAGCGGTAGGCGGCCAGGACCTGGGCGTCGGTCAGGTCGCGGTCGTTGCTGATCAGCGGGAAGTAGCCGTCGCTGGCGGCGTCGTAGGCCACGCGCTCCAGTGTGATGTCGGCTTTCACGGTGAAGTGGCTGGTGAGGATCTCGCGGTAGTTCGTGGCGGGTCCGGGCCGGCCGGCGCGGGCCTGCTTGTAGGTCTTGGTGATGGTCTCGTTGACGGTGAATGTGACCCACCGCCCGGCGTGGGTCTCGGCGAGTGCGGCCCTCGCGGCCTGCTCGACCGCGACCCGGGTCTTGAACCGGCTCCGCGGGCCGCTGAGCTTGGTGGCGAGGGCTTCGATGGCAGCGAGACCGGCTTCGATCCTGGCCTGCCGGGCGGCGGCGTCGCGGCCGGCCTTGGCGGTGGAGTGCACCCAGGTGATCCGGTAGCCCTCGGCCGAGGGCAGCGGGCCCGGTGTGGTGGAGTAGATCTGGTCGGGCTCGCCGAGCCGGTCTGCGGGCCGGCGGGCGGCTTCGGTCCAGGTCGGGGTGTGGGTCTGGAGGTGCGCGCGGAACGCGCCATCCTCGGCGCGGGAGCGGGGCAGGATCGTGACGAACCTGCCGCCCCGGCCGGCGATGTGGCCCATCGCGGTCCGAGAGCACAGCTTGGAGTCCGCGACGTACAAGAAGTCCGACTTGCCCAGGAGAGCAACCAGGCCGTCCCAGGTCGGCACGTGGGTGGGGTCGTCGCTGGTGTTGCCGTCAGTGAGCCGGTAGGCCACCGGGACCGCCCCATCGGCGCTGACCGTCAGGATCCAGACCAGCTGCTTGAGGTCCGGCCGGTGGTCCTTGGAGTGCCCGAACGTGATCACCGGCGTCGCTTTGCCACCCCGCGCGGTGCCGTCCGCACCGGGGTAGGCGCCATGGACCGAGATCGACGTGGAGTCGTTGTGCAGCTGGCCGGTCTCGATGCCGAACTCGCTGATCGCCCGGAGCACGACCGCGGTCAGCAGGCTGGCCCGGTCGGCGTCGAACAACGCCTCCAAGGCGCGGCCGACCCGGTCGTCGTTGAGCACCGTCAGATCGCTCGTGCTGAGCCCGAGCAGGGTCGGGTCGTGACGGGCGGCCCACTCGCCCAAGCCGTAGAGGGGCTCACGGCCCAGCACCAGATTGGTGATCACCACCCGGATCGCGACCGCCGGCGCCAGCTTCAGGCGGCCATCATCATCTGGCAGGGCCTGGGCCAGCAGCGCGGGCAGCGCGAGCCGTTCCAGCACCTGGTTGACGATCGGCAGCCCACCCAGCGTCTGCGACACGAGGTCGAACTCGTCCCCGTCATCGTGGTGATCGCTCATCAGGACGTCCTTCGCTCGGCTCCCTTGTGCTCGGCACAGCACACACGCTATCCTTCTGTTACAAACCGAAGGACGCGACACGCGGGAAGAGGCCCTACCGGATGCCGAAGAAGCCAGCACCCTCACCGGGGAAGCAGGTCGCCGACCTGACCGGCCACGCCCTACCCGGCACCCTGGCCAGCCGCTTGATGCGCTGCGGGAAGGCGAACTGCCGCTGCAAGGCCGACCCGCCCGTCCTGCACGGCCCGTACCTGCACTGGACCCGGACCGTCGCCGGCAAGACCGTGACCCGCACCCTCACCCCGGAACAGGCCGAGCGCTACCAGCCCTGGTTCGACAACGCCCGCCGACTCCGCGAGGCACTCACCGACCTCGAAACCCAATCCCTGCGAGCGTTCCTGGACGCCGAGGGCTGATCCGCAATCGCCGAGATATCACACACCGGATGTGCGGAACGTCAGGTTGTAGGCTTTCTTCTCCAGGGTCCAGGTGAAGTTGCCGCGACCCCTGACCTTCATCGGAGCCGGGGCAACGTCCGCGCACTCGGGCAGAAGGGGGCTCGCACTCATCGCGAATTGCCCATCGATCCAGACATCCCTGGACGCGATCGGCTGCCCGCTGTCGGTGTCGATGTGGATCCTCCG
>JADGOQ010000188.1 GCA_017882885.1 Actinomycetales bacterium
GCTCATGGTGATCGCGTCCCGCATCCCGGTGCGGTGGTACAAGGCGCTGGCGTGGCCCGCGCTCGTGTCGACCATCCTCCTGCAGTCGCTGATCTTCACGGACATGGCCCGCGGTGAGGGCGGCAACGAGAACTGGGTCTACTTCAAGTTCATCGACCAGTCGATCCAGCCGTCGGAGTTCATGAAGGTCGGGCTCGCACTCTGGCTCGGGCTCATCTACTCCCGGAAGGCCGCCCTGCTGCACCATTGGAAGGAGGTGCTGGTGCCCGGGATACTCGGCAGCCTGCTTTGCCTGGGGCTCGTGATCGCCGGGTGGGACATGGGCACCGCCGTCGTGCTGGTCTTCCTCGTCGCCGGCGCGCTGTGGGTCGCGGGAGTGCCGCTCTGGTGGTTCGCCGCGGGTGGCCTGACAGGTGTCGCGGGGGTTGCCGCCCTCGTCGTGATGTCGCCATCGCGCGTGACGCGCATCATGAGCTTCATGGGAGCCACGGAGGCCGATCCCACGGGCGTGGACCTCCAGCCCCTGCACGGGATGTGGGCGCTGGGAACCGGGGGACTGACCGGCGTGGGGCTCGGTGCCTCGCGGGAGAAGTGGGCCTGGCTCCCGCAGGCCCAGAACGACTTCATCTTCGCAATCGTCGGCGAGGAGCTCGGCCTGCTCGGCACCCTCCTTGTGCTGCTGCTCTTCGGTGTGCTGGCCTACGGCCTGCTGCGGATGGTCCGGCGGCACCCGGACCCCTTCGTCAAGATCACCACGGCGGCCATCACGTGCTGGATCATCGGTCAGGCGCTCATCAACATCGGCGTCGTGATCGGTGTGCTCCCGGTCATCGGCCTCCCGCTGCCGCTCGTCTCCGCCGGTGGGTCCGCGATGATCTCCACGCTCATCGCGCTGGGGATCATGCTCTCCTTCGCCCGCAGCGAGCCGGGTGCAAGGGCGGCACTCAGCGTGTCCTCGTCCTCGGTGCGCCGCTCCCTCGCCGTCGTCGGCGGGCGTCTGGTGAAGGGGAGGAAGTCGTGAGGATCCTGCTGGCGGGTGGTGGTTCCGCGGGCCACGTCAACCCGCTCCTCGCGACCGCGGAGGAGCTCCGCCGTCGGCGCCCCGGGACCGCCGTGGAGGTGCTCGGCACGGAGACGGGGCTCGAGAAGGACCTGGTGCCGGCCGCCGGGTACCCGCTGACGTTCATCCCCCGGGCGCGCCTGCCACGGCGCCCGAGCCCCGAGCTCCTCGGCCTTCCCGCGCGTCTGCGTGATGCCGTCCGCACCACGGCGGCGGTGATCGACCGGTTCGCGCCCGACGTCGTGGTGGGGTTCGGCGGCTACGTGTCCACCCCTGCCTACCGCGCCGCGTTCACCCGCGGCATCCCCGTGGTGGTCCACGAGCAGAACGCCCGGCCGGGCCTCGCCAACCGGTACGGCGCACGGCGCGCCGACGTCGTCGCGGTGACCTTCGCCTCAACCCCGCTCGCCGCGGCCCGGGGCCGGACCGTGGTGACGGGCCTGCCGTTGCGCGGCGCGGTCGCCGAGCTCGCGCGCGAGCGGGCGGAGGGCCGCGGTGGGACGCACCGGGCCGAGGGCGCCCGTGCGCTCGGCCTGGACCCCGCACTGCCCACCCTGCTCATCACGGGCGGGTCGCTCGGCGCCGCGAGCGTCAACGCCGCGGCCGCGGGAGCGTTGCCCCGACTGGCCGCGACCGCCCAGGTGCTGCACCTCACCGGACGCGGGAAATCCGGCCCGGTGCGCGACGCGCGCGCGGCGGCCGGGGATCCTGCCGGGTACCACATCCGTGAGTACCTCGGCGAGATGCAGCACGCCTACGCGTGCGCGGATCTCGTGGTCACCCGCTCGGGTGCCGGCATGGTGTGCGAGCTCGCCGCGCTCGGGCTTCCCGCCCTCTACGTCCCGCTCCCGGTCGGCAACGGCGAGCAGCGCCTGAACGCCGCCGACGTGGTGGCCGCGGGCGGGGGAGTCATCATCGACGACGCGGTCCTCACTCCCGGACTTCTCGCCACCCGCGTCGTCGCCCTCTTCTCCACCCCGGGCGATCTGCTGCGGATGGGTGAGCGTGCCGCGGGCGCGGGCACGCGCGACGGCGCCGCCCGCCTGGCCGACGAGATCGAGGCGCTGGCGTGAACTACCACCTCATCGGCATCGGCGGCGCGGGCATGAGCGTCGTGGCGGAACTGCTCGCCGCCCGCGGCCACGCTGTGCAGGGCTCCGACGCGAAGGAGTCGGCCGTGCTCGCGAAGCTGCGCGACTCCGGCATCCGGGCGTTCGCGGGTCACGACGCCGCCCACGTCACCCCGGGCATGACCGTGGTGGTCTCGTCCGCGATCCGCGACACGAACCCCGAACTGGTGCGGGCGCGCGAACTCTCGCTCGACGTGATCCACCGGTCCCAGGCGCTCGCCCTCGCCTCGGAGGGCCAGGACTTCGTCGCCGTGGCCGGCGCCCACGGGAAGACCACCACCTCCGGGATGATCGCCGTCGCCCTGCGCGAGGCCGGGCTCGACCCGTCGTTCGCCATCGGCGGCACGGTGATCGGGGTTGGAAGCGGCGCGCACCTTGGCCGCGGGCCCGTCATCGTCGCCGAGGCGGACGAGTCCGACGGTTCGTTCCTCAACTACGCGCCCCGCATCGCGGTGGTGACGAACGTCGAGCCTGACCACCTTGACCACTATGGTTCCCGGGAGGCCTTCACCCGGGCGTTCCACGACTTCGTGGGCCGGATCGTCCCGGGTGGGCTGCTGGTGGCCTGCCGGGACGACGACGGTGCCCACGAACTCCTCGACTTCGCCGGCGGCGCCGGCGTGCGCGTGCTGGCGTACGGCCGCGCGGGAGCGGACCTGCTCGTCGAGGGGGAGACCCTGGTATGGCGCGGCGAGCGGCACCCGCTCGACCTGAGGGTGAAGGGTGAGCACAACCGGCTCAACGCCGCGGCGGCGTTCGCGGTGGGGTTGGAGCTCGGAGTGGAGCCCGCTCTGATGGCGCGGTGCCTGGGCGCGTTCCGGGGGACCGGACGCCGTTTCGAGGCCCACGGCGTCCGCCACGGCGTTCGCGTCATCGACGACTACGCCCACCACCCGACGGAGGTGGAGGCCACGCTGCGCACGGCGCGGGTGGAGGCCGGCGGGGGCCGGGTCCTCGTGGTGTTCCAGCCGCACCTCTTCTCCCGGACACGTGACTTCGCCGAGCGTTTCGCCGCCGCGCTCGATCTTGCGGACGACGTCGTCGTCACGGCGATCTACCCGGCGCGGGAGGATCCCATCCCGGGCGTCACCTCCGAGTTGGTCACCTCCCGGATGACCCACGGACAGTACGTGGCGGACCTGCACGAAGCCGCGCGGCTGATCGCCGGCCGGGCACGCCCGGGCGACATCATCCTCACGATGGGGGCCGGTGACGTCACGGATCTCGGCGACGAGATCGTGGGCCGGCTGTGAGGCCGCCCCAGGCTCCCCGTGGCTCGCGCGGCCCCGTCACCCCGGCCACGGCGCCCACGGCGCCCTCGGCGCCAAGCGCGGCTGACACGACCGCGGCGTCGCCCTCGGGCGCGACGGTGGTCGCGTTGCGTCCCCGCACTGTCCAGTCGCGGAACGGGCCGGGGGCGACCCGCGAGGCCACGGTGAACACGCCGCGGCGCGGCGGGCACGGCGGGTCCGCCGGCGTCGACCAGCGGGTCGCCGAGCGGGCCGCCGCAACCAGGCGGGCGGTCATGCACCGGATCGGGCTGGTGGCCGGGGCGGTGGCGGCGGCGCTGGCCGTTTCCTGGGTGGCGCTCTTCTCGCCGGTCTTTGTACTGGACCCCGCCCTCGTGGTCATCGACGCGCCGGAGGGGCAGGTGGACATTGCCGCGGTGCAGGCCGTCACGGGTGCGCTCGCCGGCACGCCGCTGCCCCGGGTGGACACCCGAGGGGTGCGGGCACAACTCGAGGACATTCCCACGGTCCTGACCGCGACGCTCGCCCGCGACTGGCCGCGCGGTCTCGTGGTGACGCTCATGCCACGGCAGGCGGTCGCGGCGGTGCCCGTGGAGGGCGGATTCGCCGTGATCGACGCCCAGGGCGTGAACATCGGTACGAGCGGGCAGGCACCCGCGGGCGTGCCGGTTGTGGGCGTGACCGTCGGCGAGGACACCACCCGCACCGTCACCGCCGTCCTGAACGTACTTGGAGCGCTCCCCGCGGACCTGCGGGCCACTGTCACCAGCGTGTCCGCCGCCACCGAGGACTCGGTCACGTTCGTACTCGCCGACGGCGCGACCGTCCGGTGGGGCGCGGACGGGGAGAACGCGCTCAAGGTCAGCGTGCTCCAGACCCTGCGCCAGCTTCCCGCCCGGGTGTACGACGTGTCGACGCCGCGCACGCCCATCACCGAGTAGAACTCGCCCCGCGACACACCCCCGCAGGTCGTTGCCCATGCCCGGACCCCTGCGTACCTTCACGGCGGCAGGAAACGACAAATATCTGAATCTCCAGCTCAGGTTGAGGGTTCAGTGAGAACGAGAGGGCACTCCCGTGGCAGCACCCCAGAATTACTTGGCGGTCATCAAGGTAGTGGGCATCGGCGGTGGCGGTGTCAACGCCGTCAACCGCATGATCGAGGTGGGGCTGAAGGGCGTCGAGTTCATCGCGGTCAACACCGACGCCCAGGCACTGCTGATGTCCGATGCCGACGTCAAGCTCGAC